>JBJEVY010000030.1:68527-88991 GCA_051884775.1 Candidatus Spyradenecus sp.
GCCTTTGTGCTTCTTTGTGTGTCTCTGTGTTTCTTTGTGGTTTCCCCTGCGCAACCTAGCGTGCCTTGTGCGTCTTCCTGCTGCGTCGCCTTTGTGCTTCTTTGTGTGTCTCTGTGTTTCTTTGTGGTTTCCCCTGCGCAACCTAGCGCGCCTTGTGCGTCTTCCTGCTGCGTCGCCTTTGTGCTTCATTGTGTGTCTCTGTGTTTCTTTGTGGTTTCCCCTGCGCAACCTAGCGTGCCTTGTGCGCCTTCGTGGTTTCCCCTGGTGTGAGGTTTAGGTTATGAAGTTATTGGGTAAGGTTGGGGTGGTGAGTGCGATGACGGGGGTGAGCCGGGTTTTTGGGTTGGTGCGCGAGGTGGTGATGGCGCACTTTTTTGGCACGAGCACGCTGCAGAGTGCCTTTGTGATTGCCTTTCGGGTGCCGAATCTCTTCCGGCGGCTCTTTGGCGAGGGGGCGTTGGGGGCGGCGTTTATCCCGATCTTTACGGAGATTGAGCGGACAGAGGGGCGGGCGCGGGCGCAGCTTTTTGCTTCGCGCATTCTAGGGTTGCTGATTTGCGTGCTGGGGCTGCTGGTGGCGGTGGGTCTGGTGGCGACCTTTGGGGTGGAGCGGCTCTGCGGCGCAGGCTCGCGGTGGACGGAGGCGATGCCGCTCATGCGCATTATGTTGCCCTACGCGGTGCTCATTTGCGTGGCGGCGATTCTCTCGGCGATGCTGCAGGTGCATGAGCGCTTTGCCATTCCGGCGTTGACTCCGGTGGTGCTCAATATGGTGTGGATTGCGGCGTTGGTGGGGGTCTGCCCCTTCCTGCCGGCCGAGGGCTATTGGCGTATTGGCGCGGTGAGTTGGGGCATTTTGTTGGCGGGGGTGGCGCAGGTGCTCTTCCAGTTGCCCGAGTTGCGGCGCGTGGGCTATGTGCTGCGGCCGACCCTGCGCGGCTGGCGCGCTTCGCCCTATGTCCGGCGCGTGCTCTTGCAGATGGGGCCGGCCTCGTTGGGGATTGCGCTGGCGCAAATCAACATCTGCCTGGATGGATGGCTGGCCTTCTACGGCGCCAGCTGGGCACCCTCGGCGCTGGAGTATGCCGACCGCATTATCTACTTGCCCTTGGGGCTCTTCGGCACGGCCTTTGCCACGGTCCTCCTGCCCACCTACTCGCGCCAATTCGCCGAGGGCGCGCACGACCAGGCCAGCGAAACCCTCTGCCAGGCGCTGCGTAACCTCCTCTTCCTCATGGCGCCGATGACCCTGGGGTTGATGCTCCTGGCCGAGCCCACCGTCGCGCTCATCTATCAGCGCGGCGCCTTTACGGCCCAATCGACCCTCTGGACGGCCCGCGCCATCCTCGCCTACGCCCCCGGGCTGCTCATCTTCTCGGCCAACAAGGTCATCGTTCCGCTCTTCTACGCGCAAAAGGACCTGCGCACGCCGGTCAAGGTTGCCTCCTGGTGCATCCTCGCCAATGTGACCTGCAATGTCCTCTCCGTGCTCCTCCTCCCCGAGGGGTGGCGCCACGCGGGTATCGCCGCCTCCACGGTCCTCTCCTCGCTCCTCAACACCCTCATCCTCCTCCATCTTCTGCGCCGGCGCGGCACCTTCCGCCCCAACTTCGCCCCCCTGCTACGCGAGGCGCCGCGCGTGGCCGTGGCCGTCGCTGCGATGGCCGCGCTCCTGCTGGCGGCCGATCGCCTCCTCCCGGCTTGGCCGCTGCTCCTGCGTCTGCCGCTGCTCATCGCCTTGGGCGCGAGTGGGTATGGTCTTGCCTGCCTGGCGCTCCTCCCGCAGACGGCCCGCACCGTTCTCGCCCGTTTCGCACGGCGCTCCCGGCGGCGGTGAAACGCGCTCCTGCCGCGCCTCGGTCTCTCCGGCTTCTCCGGATTTTCCGGGAAATCTGGGGTGAGGGTGAGGGCAAAAAGCGCTTGCGCGCGGGGGGCGGATGTGGTAGTTTATCGACGTATGCTTGAGTTAGCAAAGAGGATGTTTATGCAGAAGTTGTGCCTTCTGCAGAGGGAAGCGAGCCTTGCCCTCTGTGGCATAATGCTTTGTAGTTGTGTGATTTTTGCAGGCTGCGGGAAGGATGACGCGCCGCCGGCGGCCGATCCCTATGCGCAGCTCGATGCGCGCTTCCCGGAGGGTTATCCCGGCGCAGCCTCTACGCAGGAGCGCGCGCAAGACAAAGAATATCTTGCAAAAATCGATGCCGCGGCCAAGGAGATGATCGCGCTTCAGCGTGCGGCCGAGGAGGCCAAACAGGCCTGCGAGAACTTCCGCACGCAAATCGTCAAGGCGATGACCGAGAAGCTCGGCAAGGCGCCCTCGGAGGCGATGATTGCCGACCAGCTTTCCAAGAAGGCCTATTACCAGGAGCTCCTGGCTGCGCAGCAGGCAACCGCGGAGGCCGTTGAGGCCAAGCGCAAGGCCAATCAGGCGATGGTTCGTCAGCGCATGTTGGCCAATATCGAGGCCTATAAGGCGATGAAGGCCGAGGCCGATGCTGCGGCTCAGGCCGCCGGGCTCCCGGTGCGTGGTGCCGTCCAGCCTGCCGCGCCGGCGCAGCGCCCTGCCGCTTCGGCGGCGGCTGAACCCCCTGCCAAGCCGTTGGAGGTGCCAACGGTTGAAACCCTTTCTAAAACGACGGGCGTGCCCGTCCAACCTTCTAAGTCCCAAGAGTAAACCGCTTGATTTCCCTCCCCCTTTACGTGAGGTCAGATACTATGAAACTGAAGCAGACATTCCTTCTGGCAGTAGGCGCAGTCCTGAGCGTCTTCTGCGTGGGTCATGCGTATGCCGCAGAGCTCGACTCCTATTTGCAGTCGGACGTGCGGATTGAAGCGATTACCAAGCGCGTCAGCAAAAATGCCGCCGCACAACCCGGTGCGCGCGCGCTGGGTCCTGGGGATACGGTCTACTTCGACGTGAAGTTGAAGGATGTGGGCACCGCGTTCTCCTTCGGCTCCAATAGCTTTGACAAGACCACCTCCGGCGCGATTGACCGCCCCTACCTGGAGCTCGCGATTCCGCTGCGCGGCCAGAGCACGAAGAATGGGATTGCCGATACCGAGCTGGCCACCGGGGAAGCGAAGAGCGTTGAGACCGAGACGGCCGTGGCCTACTACATTGGCCCGGGCTCTGATGCGGCGACGCTGCGCTTTGCCTACGAGGTCCGCCCGGGCGACATGACCGAGTTGCTCACCTGGTCAACGGTGGATGGCACGGCCGATGGCGAGCCCATCTTCGGCGGCACCCTGGCGGCTATCCGCGTGACGGGCTATCTGAATACGGTTGCCGGTCAGCAGACTGCTGGCCTCACTGCCCAGACCCTCACCAAGGCCACCGGGGCCGACCTCTCGACTGAGAACACCACCCGGCCGTGGTCGGCGAGCGGTTACCTCTTCTCTGTGGGTGCCTCCTTTCAGGACGGGGCGCTGGTGGAGAATGATCAGGATCTGAGCTATGGCTCGCTCTATCAGGGCCTTACCCCGGTGACGATTTCCACCCGCGACGGGGCGCCCGCCGCCGCCTTCCAGACCACTGCTCTGGCCTCCAAGTGCTATTTCTGGGTGGAAGCCAAGGATGCCACCGACACGTGGAAGTTCGTCCCCGCCGGCGTCACGGCGCTGAACTCCGACAACGCCGAAATCAAGGCCGGTGACTTCACCGCGGCCCTTGCCGACGCCTTCTCCGCCACCTATGCCGCCAAGTTCAATGGCCCCACGAAGACCACGGCAACCGCCTTCACCGCGCAGACCTTCTTCGTCAACATTCCGGCCTCCGTGGCCGCCGGCACGCAGGTCCGCCTCTGCTATGGTGTCCGCCGCGACACGGCTGGTTCCACCACCCTCTTCGCCTCGCAGGAGTTTGAGCTGCAGGCTTCGCCCGTCATTGAGGCGCCGGCTTCGGGCTACACCGTTGAGAGCTACGAGATGACCCAGACGGCCGATGGCAACATCACCCTGCCGGAAGCTGCCGAACTGGGGACGAAGTACGCCGCGCTTGCGGGTCAGCCTGTCCGCGGTGGCGAACTCAAGATTGCCGCCGGCGACCCCGCCGTCTCGGTCACCATCTCCAAGAGCAATCTGGGCGGCTATGGCACGGTGTATGCCAGCGTGGAGATGATCTCCGCGAAGAATAGCGCCTCGAGCGTGCCCAATCGCTACTATGTGCCGCTCGATCCGCAGAGCGCCACCGACTACACCCTCACCCTCTCGGTCAAGGAAAATGCCACCGGCGGTGACACCTACTACCGCATTTGCGTGCCGCAGCTCGAAGCGATGGGCAACCAGACCGTTGATGAGCCCTTCTATTTGAAGGTTACCTCTTCGCGCAAGCGCGCCAAGATCAGCCTCACCGTTGGCGACACCGGCTCGCTCGGCAAGGAATATGTCCAGGGCAGCCTCCCCGCCGACTACATTCTCAAGTACACCCTCTCGGTGGAGAAGACCGAGGCCTCCACGCGCTACTTCAAGATTGCGCCGGTGACCAGCGACAACACCTTCATCCCCGAAGATGCGGTCTTCGCCGATGGCACCGGGCGCCGCGTCCATGATGCCCTCAAGGAATACGCTGGCTTGCAGCGGACGGCCTCGGGCACGATTGGCTCCTCCACCTTGGTGCTCACCCTCCCGAGCAATGCCGCGAGCGCGGATTTCTACATTGCCTGCATGAATGACCTCCCGCAGGAGTACCTCTCCGGCGCGGCCATTGAGTGGACCGAAGGCGGCACCACCATCAACAAGACCCTCCCCGCCGGCGGCTTGCTCCTGAGCGCGGCGAGCTGCAGTAACGATGGCTCCAATGTCAATGCGCTGGACATCTGCGAAGTGATGGCCCAGCCCGATGTGGCCAACGTGGCGCCGGTCATCAACTCTGCCAGTGCCCCCACGGGTGGCTCCACCGGCATTGCGATGAACTTCTCCTTCTCCTTCACCGATGCCACCGCCGATTACTTGGTCGCCAAGATGGACTTCGGCGAGGGCAATCCCGAGTTTATGTTCTTCGCCGATGAGGCCCGCATGGTTGCCCTGATGGGGCAGATCGCGTGGGATGCCAAGGTCGCCGAACTCGAACGCGACTATGGCGCCGCGGCCGGCTCCTTCGCTGATGGCGGGGCGAACCGCAAGTCGCGCAATGCCAAGGGCGCGGAGAATGCGAAGTTCTCCAAGGTCTATTCCGACACCGCCTCGCCCGCGTGGTTCTTCGCGGTCTACGATCCGAGCTCTGCGATGGATACGCGCTCGGGCACCTTCACCCTCACCACCTCGCAGATCTTCACCTTCTACACCACCAAGAACGAGACCCGCCCCGGCACCGGTTATGTCCGTTGGGCCGGCGACACCACCACGCCCGATGATGCCGGCTTTACCTGGAGCTTCGGGAAGGACTACACGTGGGCCGGTAAGGCCAAGAGCGGCTCGAACACCACGGTGATGGTCGAGGCCATTCCCTTCGCCGCCGGTGCCAACACCCCGGCGGGCTACACCGCCATCAGCACGGTGCGCGACTCCTTCTTCTATAAGTGGGGCGCTCGCCACACCGACTACGCGGCCCTCCTGCCCACCGACGCCAAATACCTCTATGAGAGCACCCTGGCCCTCAACCGGGCCTTTGTCTCCGGCGGCGGCCAGGCGACCGATTCCACCCAGTGGCAGGACATCATCCTCGAGGCGGTCTTCGATGCGGAATATCTCCCGGGCGATGCCTACACGGCTTTCGCCGAGAATCCCGACACGCCCTACCTCTACGCCCTGGGCGACTACAACTCCGATGGCGTGCCCGATGGCTGGCTCCTGCGCAATGTTGGCGCGGACGATGCCGGGCGCGCCGTCGTCGAAAGCACCTCTTCCCAGGCCAATGTGGCCGCCGATGGCGACAATCTCCCGATCGCCGGCTGGGGCATCGGGGATGCCGCTTACCGTCTGGGTAGCTCCGATGGTCGCCTGACCACCGAGAAGCCCTGCGATCTCTCCGGCTCGCCCTTCGGCTACAAGCTGCGCATCCGCGGCCGCGATGACGCCCTCAACGCTGCCGATGGCCAGGGGAACTGGCTCTCCAACCCCGCCTGGGTGGTGCTGATGCACCCCGAAGGCGAAGTGGAAGGCGACTTGGTCGTCATTCCTGCCAAGCGTGCCGATGAGAAGCTCGTCACCTCCTGGAAGCAGGTTCGCCTGAACACCTCCGGCCAGAGCGAGGTTGCGGGCGTTACGGTGGCCTTCACCGCCGCCAACCGCATCCCCTACAACGCGGCCGACGTTGCTGCCGATGGCTGGGCACCGGTGATTGATGAAGCCGGCAACCCGATTAAGGCCGGCTCCGAGGGTTACGCCCTGAGCAACATGATGGTGCAGACCCTCGCGGGGGACGACAACTACGAATGCTTCCGCTACACCTACACCAAGTGGGCGATTGATGACACCCTCAAGAGTGCGGAAGATGGCGCGCTCTTCCCCTTCACCACGGTTGCTGACACCGATGCCGCGATGGCTTCGGGCAAGGTCAATGAGTACACCGGCGCTGAAGTTGAGGGCACCTACTACTTCGTTGATGCCCGCGTGCCCAACGGCCTGCTCATCGACGAGCCCTTCTATGTGGACGACGCGCATCTGACCAATGGCGCCCTCGATCCGCGCAAGACCAGCTGGCTCGAGCGCTTCAATGGCCTCGGTGCCGACCAGGATGGCGATGGCATCAAGAATGGCGCTGAGTACTACTTCTGGTACTACGCCTCGCGTATCGCCTGGGCCTCGGTCTATGCCGATGACGATGGGCATATCCAGGTGAACGAGGCCCTCTGGCCGGCGATTGACCTGCGCAACCGCGTGGTGAACGAGGATAACCCCCTCGCCGCCAACCGGGATGTCGACTTCGCCACCATCGAGCGCTTCACGATGGGCCGCCGTTATCGCTCCGGCTACGATCCCGATGCCGAAGACAAGGCCTACTTCACCTTTGATGACAATGACCGCCTGGTCACGCACGACGAAGCCACCTTCGGTAAGGGCAACTACTGGGAGCCGATTCCCGCAGAGACCGTCCTCGCGGCCTTCAACCCCTATGCCGGCCCGAGCACGGCCGACCCGGATAACGATGGCCTCATCACCGCCGAAGAGTTCGCCATCGGCACCAACCCCATCGATTGCGACACCGATAATGACTGGATGCTCGATGGTTGGGAAGTCCGCGCCGACCTCGACCCGCTCAACCTCAACGGGAAGAACGATGCGTCTGCCAACCCCGACAAGGACTTCTTCGCCCGCGCGATTGTTAAGCCCTACGCCACCTTCCACCACCTCTTCAAGGCCACGGTGGCCACGCCCGCTCCGGTTGACCCCGACAATCCGCCGGACCCGGATGCCGCGCCCGATCCAAACGCGGATTCGCCCTTCACGGCGCACGACACCGGTGCCTACTACTACGATTACGAGCTCTCTTGCTTCTATTACCTTACCGACACTCAAGCTGGTGGCGTGACGGTGGAGCTGCCCACGGATCAGGAGACCATCTCTTGGGCCGATGGTAAGGATTACGTGACCGCCTGGGATAACGCTGAGCCCCTCGTTGCCGAGGTGCCTGGCAAGCCGCGTATCATCCGCGACTTCGAGGTCTACAAGGCCTTCGGCTTCGACTTCCGCACGGCCTGGATCGACACGAAGAAGTATGGCACCGCGATTCTGGGCAAGATTTCCGCTCTCGGGAATGCGGTTAATACCATCGCCTTCTCCAACCGCGAAGAGTTCAACTACTATGTCAAGAGCGGCCACTACATCGATCCGAAGAGTACCGATACCAACGGCGACGGCTGCCCTGACGGCTGGGAGGCCTATGTGGGCCTGCGCCCCTATGTGGTTGAGGGTAAGCAGGATGGTGCCACCGATTGGGATTGCGATGGCCTCACCGCGGCCGAGGAGTTCCAGTGCCGCCTCAGCCACCTCATGGGTGAACAGGTCTTGTGGCCGGACTCCCTCCAGAACATCACGAAGTACGACACCACCTGGGTCAATAAGGTCTTCCCCATCGACCCCTGGAACCCCGATACCGACTTTGACGGTATCTGGGATGGCAAGGAGGGTGCCAGTGCTTACACCTATTCGCCCTCCGATGGCTCCGTCAAGGGCGGCGGCTGCGACCCCATGAACATCGACACCGATGGTGATGGCATGCCCGATGGCTGGGAGTACTGCTACGGCAAGGTGGCAACCACAACCACCACCACCGAGGAGGGTGAAACGGTCACCACCACCACGACCGCCAGCATCCTTGGGCCCGACCCCACCGATCCCAACGACTACGACTACGACTACGACCGCGACGGCCTGACGCAGTATCAGGAGTACTTCACCGGTCTGCTCCGTCAGAACCGCTACGACCTCGGCCCCAACGCTGCGCGGATCTACAAGGACTTCGGTGGCGAGCTCACCACCCACTCCGGCGCAACCCGCTGGAAGACCATCCCGAGCGTCTATAACGCTACGGTTGACCTGCTCAACCCCGTGGAAGTCCCCTCCGCCGACTACGAGTACATCGCGACCATCCTCGATGGTTCTCTCTACGAGACCTTCACGGTCAACCCGCTCCGTCAGGCGATTGCCAACACCGAACCGGCTGCACAGCGTCGGGTCTGCACGGCCACGAATGTGGTGGAAGAAGAAATCTTTGCTCCGGCCATCACCGATGCGTACAACCGCCTCTGGAGTGCCTCCATTATCTTCCCCTCTGACCTTCAGCTGGAGGATTATGGCCTCAATCCTAAGCCCGATGAAGAAGCGAGCGAGGAGACGCAGAAGGCTTACGATGCGGTCAACGCCCTCCGTCGGGACATCGATGCCCTCGATGCCGCCTGGATGCGTGCCCTCGCGCGGAGCACTGACACGCCGAACAACCCGCTCTTCACCTCGCTCATGAACGAGCCGTCTGCTAACACCATCTCCCAGATCTATGCGCTCATCGCGCGCATTGATGCCGCCTTCGCCACCCTCGAGGCGTTGGGCGATGCGCCCCAGCCTGTCATCCAGGAACTCGTGGCCGGCGACTCCAAGACCCTCTGGACGGCTCGCAAGGCCCAGATCTATAAGGCCCTGGAAGATGCCTTCACCGTAACGGCCGACCCCATCTATGTGTTGATGGCCGATCGCAGCGCGGATTCTGGCGCGGTCTACGCCTACACGCCGGCTGCAACCACGACCCCGGCTGCGGAGTACAGCGAGTATGAAGAGAAGGTGGCCGCTGCCACCTCGCCCCTCATCCAGGAGCTCTACCGTGCCGCCACCCGCGGCTATGTCGGCGGCGTTGTGGTCGAAGAGAACTCCGATAACGTCTACCTCGCACCGCTGGGCATTCACATGCCGATGCGCACGGTCGATCAGCGTAAGGACTTTGGCGCCACCGTCTTCCTGGGGCTGCCGATTACGAATAAGATCACCCTTGGCGCGCAGTGGCCGAGCATCTCGGTGGGCGGGAATGCGCCCTTCTTGACTACCAGCCCGCTCGTGGCCGACTCCGATATGGACGGCATGGACGACTACTGGGAAGTCTTCCACGGCATCAACCCCACGCTGGGCGACTACGCCTCGGAGCTCATCTCGAACGACAGCGACACGAACTACTCGGTCGATCGCCTGGGCACCATCTACACCACCCTTGTGGCGCCGCCGCGCTCGGCGAATAACAATGTGGTCTACAGCGCGCTCGCGCCCTCGATTCTCAATCCCTTCGGGAATGAGTCCTTCGAGGTGGGCCGCGTGACGGGCTATGACTACTACAGCTACCCGTGGCTCGCGGGTGTACCCTTCGCCGATCCCGATGGTGACGGCTTGCTGAACTTCGAGGAAGCGGTCAATCCCTCTGCCGCGAATCCGGCCCACTATGGCACCGATCCTTCGCCCTTGTGGATGACCGATCCGGACAACCCGAACTCCTTCGTGGCCCGCTTCTACACTCGCCTCAACGCCAACACGGGTGCCAACATCACCTTTGAGGGGGCCACGTTGAGTGCCGAGGCGATGCGTGCTAGCGACTTCCTCTCGCCGGTTCCCTTCACCTTCATGGCCCACGTGGGCGATGCTGCGCCGCTCTCCGCCGTCACCTCTGTTGAGCCCTACGAAATCAATGAAGGCTACGACACCGATGGCGATGGTATTGGCGATATGACCGAGCTCTCGAGCTCGACCATCTACCGCGGCGATCCGCAGACCCTGCGTACGCCCGATCGCCAGCAGGCGGCCTACTTCGGCGGCGAAGGCGTGATGCAGAGCCACATCACCACGCAGTTTGGCCCGATGGCCCTGACCACCTTCACCCTCGAGTGCTGGGTCAAGCCCGATGCCGACAATGGCGACGAGACCATCCTCATCGATCGCCCCTGGCGCTTCAATGAGGGGGCCGAGAACCTTGGCGACATCCGCTATAACTTCGTCCTCGGTCTGCGCAAGGAGGGCAGCCTCTTCAAGCCCTTCGCCTATTACACCGGCGCGGGCACCACCGCCGATGTCGGCCTCGCGCCGCAGGTCTCGCCCACCGTTACTTGCGGTGAAGGCATCAAGGCCGGCGAGTGGAACCACGTGGCCGTGGTCTACGATGGCTCGCGCCTCTCTATCGTCCTCAATGGCGTGGAGAATGCGGCGGTCTCCTCCAGCCTCATCCCGGCCAACGGCGTGCTCTCGCTCAAGAACGATGGCCTCGATGATGTCCAGCGCTTCACCTTCCGCAATGCGCCCATCCTCATCGGCGCCGAGCCGAAGTTCGAGACGTCTGCCGCGGGGCTGCCTCCGCAGTGGGTGCCGGATCTCGGCGATGCCGATTCGGAGGCGACCTTCGCGCAGATTTACAAGAATGCCTATAAGGGCTTCATCGACGAAGTGCGCATCTGGAATGGCGCGCGTACGCCCACGCAGATTAACGAGAAGCGCCGCTCCGGCTTCACGCAGGCTGAGCTCCTCGCCTTCCGTCTGGCGGCCTTCAACGCCCGTTACTCCGGCGGCGGCTACTACGAGAATGATGTGCCGGTCTATCCGGTGGCCATCTACACCTTCAATGACCTCCTGGCGGGCGCCCGGATTCCGGCTGATGACACCACCGGCACTCCGGCTGCCGCGGCGGATGCGCCGTGGGAGCGGTATCCTGGCGAGAAGCTCGTTGGCGGCGATGACACGCCCGGCTCCTTCACCTACCGCCGCACGGGCTTCCGTGCCACCAAGGGCGGCAACAACATGCTCGTTGACCCGGATTCCCTGCCTGAGGAAGCGGAGCTCTTCACCTCCTTCTACACCCTCACCGCGCCCAAGAACCTGCGCAGCTCGCGCTACAACACCGCGGCCGCGGGGCTCGACCCGCAGAGCGAGTTCGTCCCGATGGCGCACAACACCATCGATCACCTCCCGGTGGCCGATATTGAGCGCGCAACACCTCAGAACTACTTGGTGCAGACCCTCACCAACGGCTCGCCCTCGCTGACGATGCCCTCTGGCGCAGTTGAGAACCTCAAGGCGGTTGACTCGGTCTACTGGTCGCCTTACGCTGCCGGTCGCGAGGTTGAAGCTGAAAAGACTTACAATGTCAAGACCACGGGCAATCCCTATGGCTACCGCTACCTCGGCGTGCAGACCTTCGATATGGATTCCTACACGGTCCGCGCTGCCTTCACCACGCGCTATGCCGGCGATCTGCTGATTTACGGCGATGCGTTCGCGAAGTACGACTTCGAGAGCTGGGATAACTCGCCCTCGACGGATCCGAGTGCCGGGTCGGACGATGGGACTGGCGGTGGCGCTGCCAGCCGTCCCTCGGGCTCCGACTGGTTCGACTACGCTTCCGGCAGTGACACGAATCTCACCGACAAGCAGTACTCCAAGGGTGGTGCTTGGTTGGAAGAGAACATTGCCGTTGGCCAGACCAAGGACTCCGATTCTGATCGGATGCCTAACTGGTGGGAGAACTACTACGGCCTCGATCCCGAGGATCCCACCGGCTCGAACGGGCCTCACGGCGATGACGATGGTGACTTCCTCACCAACTACGCCGAATACCTGGCTAAGGCCGATCCCACCAAGTACTCCACCGTGGGCAACGGCGTGCCGGATTATCACGCTCCGATTTGGTTCCGCCGTGGCCGCCCGACCTTCGGGTTGCTCTACACCGACAATGACTTCATGGAAGATCATTGGGAAGCCGAGAACCGCTCGAACCTGATGAACGTCGACACCTACGACGCGCAGGGCGATGCCGATGGCGACGGCTGGAGCAACTGGGCCGAGGCGCGCGCCAACTTCAAGTCTGGCCGCCACTCCACCGACCCGAACAAGGTCTCGAGCGTCTCCAAGAGCGGTGAGGTCATCTTTGAGATGCCCACGCCTGCGTTGCGCCTGACGGTCGATTACTTCGGCTCGCAGGATGCCTACACCAATGCCACCGAGAATGCCAAGATTCTGGTGCACGCCTACACGGCCAAGAACAACAACTCGGCTCCGGATGCCACCTTCAAGCTCCCGCTCTCCACGAGCGCTGCGGCGGGTGGTGAGAACGGCTCGCTCTCGCAGACGCTGAACTACTGGAACCGTGGCATCCTGGAAGGCTACCTGCACATGGGCAATGTGGTGCCTGGCTCGGTGAACTTCGTCTACACGCGTGCGGCGAAGTCCACCTCGGGCAACAAGGAAGAGGCAGAAGTCTCCTTCACCCTCTCGGATGATGAGACTGGCTCGCTGGTCTACACGCAGAAGCTGGGGACCTTCTTGAACGGGAAGTACTCGACGGTCACCGTCTCGCAGACGGTTGGTACGGTCGATTATGACACGGGCAAGTTCACTGTCGACTTCACGGACGAGACCTTCTGGACCGACAATGTGTACACGGTGACGGATTCTGACACCACGACCGCGGATGGCGGCTCGACGGTGGAGAACTACACCTTCTATAAGCGCACCGAGTTCGAGGGCGTGGTCTCCTACAAGTACGCCATCATTCCCGGCACCTCCAACACCTTCACCCTGGTCAAGCCCGACTCGGGCTACCTGAAGGAAGGCGCCAACAACTTCTTCGTCTTCGCCGACTTGAACGGCAATGGCGAGTGGAATGATGGGGAGCCTGCGGGCGTGCCCGATCAGCACGATGTGGACATTGGCTTCGACCAGGTGAACAAGCCGCTGCATGTGGCCCTCACCACCAAGGCGCCGCCCGGCTCGGTCCGCTTGGATGCGAAGTCGATCCTCGGCGTGCTCATCACCGAGAACAATACCAACGACGCCGTCACCGGCGACAACTCCTCGATTACCAATCCCACCACCGGCCAGCCGTTGCAGCCCTCGCTCTTCAACACCGGCTTGGATTACTACCTGGTGCTGACGGAGTTCGAGAATGTCGCCACCGGCACCCCGACGACCAATCCCGGCGCCGTGGTCTACAAGACGCTCTACAACACCAAGAAGCCCTACCTCACGGAAGACGAAATCTTCGGTTACAACGCCTCCGGCCTGCCCGGTACGGACGCGAGCAACCAGAAGGCGGCCTCCTACAAGGTCTACCTCCTGCCCTCGACGGTGGATCAGGCGGCTTCCGCGGCGTGGACGGACTATAACATCGCGGTGGTGACGAACCACTTCTCCGCGCTGGATGTTGCCTCCACGAAGCTGGTCAGCCCGATTGGCGGCGCGCTGCGCGGCAACACCGAGCTCACCTTCGAGTGGCTCAGCAACGTCCAGGTGCCCACCTTCACTCTCAAGATCACCAAGGTTGAGGATGCCCTCGGCAATCCCGCTAACACGGTGGTCTATGAGAAGCAGGTCCGTGGCGTGACGCCGTGCGCGGTGGCCAAGGGTGCCGAGGGCAGCCTGGTCGAGCAGTTCACCTACCGCTATCAGCTGCCGCGTGGCCTGGGCGAGCTCAATGCCGCCGGGAACACGGTCTTCGGCGATGGTCTCTATGATTACACGCTGAGCCTCAACCCCTACAACGGATCGGCCCGTGTCCTCTCCGGTAGCTTCCGCATCCAGCTCACCGATTCCGGCGATCCTGACCTGCGCGAAGTGGCCGCGGCGGAGGAGGATACCTCCTGGAACACGCAGGATTCCTTCTATGTCCGCGCCAAGATCCGTTACACCGGCGTGCTCGCCCACGACGATGACTTCGGCGGCCGCCGCCTGATGGTTGAGGCTCACTACTCGGGCTCCTTCAATGGCGACCCCGTGGCCTCGACCTCCGACATCCTGGTCTACGACAAGCTCGCGGCCGATGGCTCCTACGCGGATACGGAAACGCTCGCGGATGGGACAACCGCCTCCGTGGCTCAGAATGTCCGCAACCGCTGCGTGCGCATGGTGCGCGATCGCTTCTATCCCGATGGTGCCACCGTCGAGAATGCCAAGTTCTTCGGCACCCGCTTCGATGCCGAGCTGCGCGGCTTGCCGACCGCTGACCCGGTCTACCTGGTCGCTTACTTCGACCTGAATGGTAACGGCAAGCGCGATGCTTGGGAGCCTTGGGGCTACGCCACGCAGGGCCTCGATGCCACCTCCGGCTTCTACTTCGATCCGCTCTCCGTCAAGCCCGTCAACAACGGTCGCGACTATCAGGTGGAGTTCTACATCCAGGACGTCGATACCGACAACGATAAGTTGGCCGACAGCTGGGAGTGGGTCAGCGCCGGTAAGCCTACCGAAGCCTTCGACACCTGGTGCGGCACCTTCAATGGCACGCTCGCTAACCACAATGGCACGCCGCGCGCATCGGACATCTGGACGGTGAGCACCACCGGCACCCTCTCTCTCACCGCCTACGGTGCTCAGCTCTATGGCCTGAAGGCCACCAGCGCGCCCGATGCCAATGGTGCGGTCCGCGTGGAGGGCATGCCCGAGGATCTCTCCACCGCCCAGGAGCTGATGGAGATGATGGATCCGGATGTGGCGCTCTCTCTCACCGCTGAGGGTTACACCTCCTATGGCCTGACCGTCAAGTCCATCTCCTTCGCGGATGGAACGGTCACCCTCGCCTGGGATGTCACCGCCGCCCTCGGCGTGGAAGATGGTGCCACCTACGACCTCACGCAGGTCTTCGCCGACAAGGCTGCCACCTCCGCCGTCTACGCGGTCTACGGCAAGGCCAACCTCGGCGACGAGGCGTGGACCAAGCTCGGCGAAGTGAAGGTGGCCAACCTCACCGATCCGGCGATCGAGCTCCCGGCCGACCAGATCCAGATTGATGGCCAGTCGGCCTCCTTCTTCCGGGTCATCCTCTCGGCCAAGACCGCTGAGGCCACCCTGGCCGACTAACCCTGGTCCACGGCACATCCAAAAGGCACGGGCAGCATCCGCTGCCCGTGCCTTTTTATAGGCGGGAGAGGAGAAGGCTGGGGAGATAGCTGGGAAGATGGCGGGTGTGTGGGTGTGGGGGCTACTCGCCCCCACACCCCTCGGGAGCGTGGGACGCTCCACCCCAGCCGCCGGGCACGCAGGAAGGTTGCGCAGTGGCGTTCCGGGAGTGGCCGGTAAGCGTGGTGCCGTGGCCTGCTCCGCCAGGCCACCCGCCCCAGGTTCGAGGCCAACCCGGGCCTACCTCGAGGCGAACCCGGGGCGGATGGAATACTTATCCCTGAGGGTTAATTGAATTATCCCTGAGGGTTAATAATCGGTTCCGGGGCGGGTCGCGTCGAAGCCGGGGCGGCCTGGCGGAGCAGGCCGCTGCACCACGCTTACCCTCGCCTCGCGCCGAAGGCGACCTCACGCGAGCGGAGCGAGCCTCTTACGGCCCGCAGGGCCACTCTCACGCGCCGAAGGCGCAATCGGCCAACAGCTAACGGCTAGCGGCTAACAGCTGGCTCGCGTAGCGAGCCCAGCCGCTTGCGTGCGAGTGCTCGCTTGTGGCATACTATGGGCATTCGCGATAACTCCCCTGCTTATGAAAGGATTCGTGTGATGAAGAAACTTGTTTACGGCGCGATTGCCGCGTTGACGCTCTTGGCTACCGGGTGCACGGGCACCTTCCAGTTGATGCAGTCGGTGCATCGTTGGCACCACGGCTTCAAGGAGCGCTGGACTGATGAGGCTTGCTACCTGGTGGCTTGCATCCTCCCGATCTACGCCGCCGCTTACACGGTCGATACCATCTTCTTGAACTCGGTCGAGTTCTGGATGGGCACCAACCCCATCACGATGCAGACCGCCGAGGCCACCATCACGCGTCTGGACGCGAACACCGCCCTCGTGCAGAGCAAGACCACGGGCGAGACCTACACCCTTCGCCGCAATGCCGATGGCACCTACCTGCTGACCGACGCTCAGGGCAATGCCGTCTCGGCCGAGATTCAGGGTTCGCTCCTGACGATGACCGCCGCCGGCGAGACTCGCACGGTGCTGCTGTAAGCGGATGCCGCATTAAACAGAAAAGAGCGCAGCGAGGCTGCGCTCTTTTCGTTTAACGCGGCTCGCTGTTAGCTGTTAGCGGCGAGCAGTTAGCCTATACCCGCCGCCGGGGACAGCGGCGGTCAGGACGGGCGACGCAGAAAACTGCGCTTTGCGTTTCCCCTGTGTTCCCGCCAGTCGCGGAACGCGCGCTAACAGCTAGCCGCTAGCCGCTATCGGCTGGGGCGCGCGTTAGCGCGACCCCACAATCACCCAGACGGTGTAGGCGGTGTAGAGGGTGAGGTAGAGGATGCCAAAGGGGCGGCCGAGGGCGATGACGGGGTTGGGCTCGCGGCGTTTGCGGGCCCAGATGACCATTGCCGGGAGCCAGAGGAGGAGGGTGGTGGCGAGCATTACGTAGATGTCGCGCTGGCGGAGGGAGGCGGGCATCGCGGAGGTTTCGACGGGGCAGATGACGAGGGCGAGGCCGGCAACGATGCAGATGTTGAAGCAGTTGGAGCCGACGACATTGCCGAGGGCGATGTCGTGCTGGCCTTTGCGCATGGCGACGACCGAGGCCATTAGTTCGGGGAGCGAGGTGCCGACGGCGACGATGGTCAGGCCAATGATGAGTTCGGTGGCTTCCTTGGTGAGGTGGGCCATTTGCGCGGCTTGGAGGGCGATCCACTTGGCCGAGTAGACGAGCAGCTGCGAGGAGCCTAGGAGGACGAGGAGGCCGAGGGCGGTGAGCGCAATGGCTCGGCCGAGGGAGAGGGGCGCGGCGGCGGTGCCTTCGGCTTCGGGGGGCTGGGCGCTACGGCAGGCTTGGAAGAGCTGCCAGCCGAGGAAGAGGGCGAAGCAGCCGAGCATCAGCAGGCCGTCGGCGCGGGAGAACCAGCCGCCGAGGGCCGCGCCGATGGTGAGGCCTATTGAGACGAGGAGGAAGGGGATGTCGCGCCGCAGGGCCACGCGGTGGATGCGGATGGGCGCGATGAGCATCGAGACGCCGAGGATGAGCAGGATGTTGGTGATGTTGCTGCCGAAGGCGTTGCCGAGGCTGAGGACGGGCATTCCCTGCGCGGCGGCGAGGGCGGAGACGAGCATCTCCGGGGCACTGGTCCCGAAGCCGACGATGACAAAGCCGATGATCAGCGGCGAGAGGCCGAGGCGCCGCGCCAGGGCCACGGCCCCTTCAATGAACCAATCGGCACTCTTGGTGAGGAGGAAGAGGCCGGCCACGAGGCCGAGCGACGAGAGAATCCAGCCGGTCATTGAGAACTCCTTAGTGAGATGACGGATGACAGATGACAGAAGAGTCGACAGTCGACAGTCGACAGTTAAAAGGGCTCGCTGCGCTCGCGAGGGAAGGTGGCAGAAGGGCCTCGGTCAGTCCGTCGCGGAACGCGACTGACGACTGTCGACTGTTCACTGTCGACTTGGCCAGGTTATCTTCCAGCATTTACCACGGTCCCTCGGTGTAATTATCGCGAGAACAGGCCTGAGCGCCATTCGCCGATGAGGAGGTTGCGGACTTCGCGCAGGCCGTGGGCCTCGAAGGCGGCGCGGACTTGGGGGTAGAGGCTCTCGAGGATGCCCGAGGCGATGAGCGCGCCGCCGGGCTGGACGGCGCAGGCGACCTCGGCAGCGTAGTCGATGAGCACGGGGCCGAGGATGTTGGCGAGGACGACGGCGCCTTGGTCGAGGTTGGCGGCGAGGTCGCGGGTCTCGAAGGGGATGTCCAGGCCGTTGAGCTGGGCGTTTTCACGGGCGACGGCGACGGCATCGGGGTCGTAGTCAAAGCCGCGGACGTGGGAGAAGCCGAGCTTGCGGGCGGCGATGGCGAGGATGCCGCTGCCGCAGCCCATATCGAGGACCGGGCGCGCGAGGTCGCCGGTGGCGAGGGCGTCGAGGAGTTGGAGGCAGGCGCGGGTGGTGGGGTGGCGGCCGGTGCCGAAGCTCATGCCGGGGTCAAGGGTGATGACCACTTCGTTGGGCGCGGGGGTGTAGGGCTCCCAGGAGGGGCGGATGACGACGCGCTCGGAGATGTGCTCGACGTGGAAGAAGCGCTTCCAGGCCTCCGCCCAGTCTGCCGCCGGGAGCGTGCCGCGCTCGAGGGTAAGTTCCAGCCCGGCCACGGCGGCCAGGGCCCGCAGTTCGGCCTCGACCCCGTCCGCCGCCGCGGGGTCTTCGAGGAAGACCTCCAGCCGCGCTTGGCGGGTTTCGATGTCTTCCCAGATGGTCGGCGTCCAATGCTCGCCATCGAGCAACTCGAGCAGCACATCGGCACTCTCTGCGCTGGGCAGCACGGCCGATACAACGGTCAGATCTCTCGCTTTCATAGGCCCAGAGTATAGCATATCCTGAGAGAGGTGCGGGCTGCGCCCGCGTGAAGTGCTCGCTGGCGCGCCCTGCACCGCGCAAGCGCGGTGCCACAGAACAGTTGACGGCCAGAGGAGAGCTGGCCTTTCGGTAAGGGGGCCTTGCGCCGGGCGGGGTGGAGGCCAGGGTGCGGCCATTGGAGTGGCTGGGGGCTTGGGTGCTCGCGGCAGGGTGTGCCTCTTGCGGGGGTGCCCGAAGGGCGCCCTCGCCGGGGTGGAGCGCCCTGTGCTCCCGAGGGGTGCGGGGGCGAGCAGCCCCTGCGGCAGCCGGCAGCCGGCGGCCCGAGCGCGCTTGCGCACAGGGGGCGCGTGTGGTAAAGTAGAGGTGTTATCAGGAGGTATTATGGCAGAGCTGATTGATGGTAAGGCGCTTGCTGCGGCGATGCGCGCGGAGATGAAGGAGAAGGTGGCTGCATTGCGCGCCGAGACGGGCGTGACGCCTGGTTTGGGTGTGGTGTTGGTGGGGGAAGATCCGGCCTCCAAGAGTTATGTGACGGCGAAGGAGCGGGCGTTGGCGGAGGCGGGGATGGCTTCGCGCGATATTCGCTTGCCGGCGGAGACGACGCAGGCCGAGCTGTTGCAGGTGATTGCCGAGCTGAATGCTGACCCGGCGGTGCACGGGATCTTGGTGCAGTTGCCGCTGCCGAAGGGGTTGGACGAGGCGGAGGTGATCCGTGCGATTGCCCCGGAGAAGGATGTCGATGGCTTTACGCCGGTGAATGTGGGGAAGATGGTCATTGGCGAAGAGTGCTATTTGCCGTGCACGCCGCATGGGGTGATGAAGATGCTCGAGCGCGCCGGGGTGGCGACGAAGGGCAAGCACGCGGTGGTGGTGGGGCGGAGCAATATCGTGGGCAAGCCGGTGGCCCATCTGCTGGCGGCGAAGAATGGCGGGAACGCCACGGTGACGCTCTGCCACACGGCCACGCAGGATCTGGCGGCCTTTACGCGGCAGGCGGATATCCTGGTGGTGGCCTCGGGGCGGCCGAATACGGTGACCGGCGAGATGGTCAAGCCCGGGGCGGTGGTGATTGACGTGGGGGTCAACCGCGTGCCGTGTGCGGGGACGAAGACGGGCTACCGTCTGTGCGGGGATTGCGACTTTGAGAGCGTGGCGGCCGTGGCCTCGAAGCTCACGCCGGTGCCCGGCGGGGTGGGGCCGATGACGATTACGATGCTCCTTGAGAACACCTATCAGGCTGCGGTGCGCGCGGCCAAGAGGCAGCGGTCATGACCAAGCCTGAAGGGGTGATTGAGCTGGGGCCGAAGCCCTTTGAGCGCAACGCCAAGGGCGGACTGTGTACGCGCATTGGCACGGTCTTTCTGCGCACGCCGGGTTTGGTCACCCTGCCAGGCATTCACGCCATGCAGCGCATGGCCTTTATCGAGGAGCTCAACCGCCGCCGGATGGAGGGGGGCGAGCCGCCGCTCACCGATGCAGAGATTGAGCTGGAGATCGCCGAGAGCGTCGACCTGCTCTTCGATGAGAACTACGCGCTTATCCGCCCGGACCCGCGCCGGATGGAGCTGGCGATGCGCGGCGACGTCTTCCTGCAGCACTACGTCTCCAAGCGCAAGATTAGGTACCTGAATATCCAGAACTCGCAGGTGCGCGATGCGTTGCGCCAGTGTGGCGAAGCGTGGCGGATGGCGCCCATCCCGCGCTACGAGGAGGAGATTCGCACGCTCATTGAGAATGCGCGCGTGGGGATTGGGTCGCGCGCGATTTACTACTATAACCACCTCACCGGCACGCGCTTCCT
>JBJEVY010000031.1:0-2553 GCA_051884775.1 Candidatus Spyradenecus sp.
CGTTGATACCGAAGGGCAGGGGCTTGACTTCCTCGTTCCAATTAATCGGATCTTGAATGCCCTTGAAGCAAATGGGGATAAGAATGTGGTGGAACGAGGGGCCAAAAATGCAGGTTCAACCATTAAACTCCCATTTGGCCATCTTCAGTATCATTCAAGACAACTGGAGTTTTATCAACAGTTAAAGAAAATCCAATCGCTGCTTGCAAGTATGACCACTAACTGAATCCCATACTCTCTGTTACTTCCGTCTCAAGAGTCGGTTACCTGCAAGTTCAAGTAGGGCGATACCCCCTTCTATTCCTCGCGCAAACGCAACGGCGGCACTCACGACGCCCTCTTTCGCGACCATTCTCTTCTAGCCCGCCCCACCAGAGGCCAGGCCCCTGCGTCACCACCCCTGTTTACCCGTCGCGGGACGCGACTGTCAGCTGTCGGCTGTCAGCAAGGGGCTCGCAGGCACGCCCGCGAGCCCCGTTCCCTAACGGAAAACTCACAAAGCCCTGACAGCCGCGCAACAGCGTGCGGCTATTCTTTGCCGCGACTATGGAACAGGAAGAGAGATCGGCGCGCTTGGCTTTGATTGACATCGGTTCGAACACGATCCGGACGGTGGTCTATGCCCCGCGCAATGGGCGCTGGCGCAAGCGGTACAGCGAGCGGGACTACACCGGGCTCATCGCCTACATTCGCCCGGATGGGCGCCTCTCGGAGGAGGGCATTGGGCGGTTGTGTGCGGTGCTCGAGCACATGCAGCGCTTCTGCGCGCTCTGCGGCTGCGCCTCGGTGACAGCCTTCTCCACGGCCTCGCTACGCACCATCACCAACCGCCGGCGCGTGCTGGAGTCGGTCAAGCGCCACACCGGGCTCGCCATCCGCCCGCTCTCGGCCGAAGAGGAGATGGCGTGCGACTGCGAGGCGCTCCTGCGCGCCGGCCACCGCGCCGGGGTGGCCTTCGACCTCGGGGGCGGCTCCTGCCAGCTCTTCCGCTTCGACCGCGGCGGGGTCCGCACAGGCGCCTCGCTACCCTTTGGCTGCCTGTCGCTGGAGGCGGCCTTCGTCCGCAAAGGGCTCTTCCCCGATAAACACGAGCGCCGAACCATTAAGCAGGTGGTCTCCGAGCGGCTGGAGGCTGAGTTGCCCGACCTCGTGGGCGCCGCCCCGGAGAGCGTGCTGGCGATGGGCGGCACGGCCCGCGCGGTCCTGAAGGTGCTGCGCGAGCGGCTAGGTCCGGAGGCCTTCCCTGGCAACCGCTTTCCCTGCGAGGCGCTACGCGATTGGCTCAAAGCTTCGCGCCACGACGAAGCGGCGGCCGTAGCGCTCCTGCGCCGGGTCATTCCCGGGCGAATGTCCACCCTGCTGCCAGGGGCCTACGCGATGCTAGCGATGGCCAAAACCCTCAACACCGAACACTTCACCGTGGCGCCTGTTGGCGTCCGGGAGGGATTCCTATGGAAATATCTGTCCCCCGTGCATGCACCCTCAACCGCGAATTGAGTTGGCTGGCCTTTAACCTCCGCGTGCTGGAGGAGGCCGACCTACCCGAGCGCCCGCTCCTGGACCGCCTCACCTTCCTGGGGATCTTCCAGAGCAACCTCGACGAGTTCTTCCGCGTCCGCGTGGGCACCCTCATCGATGCGGCGCACGCCGCGCGCAATCAGCCCCAGCCGCCGGTGGACGACAAGACCGGCTGGACCCCCGAGGAACAACTCGCCGCCATTCGCCTGCGCGTGGCCGAGCTGATGACCCACGCCGAGCGCACCAGCGCCGGCCTCATCGCCGCCCTCACCGCCCAGGGCATCGACTTCCCCAAGGCCGAAAAGCTAGAGGGCCCCCGCGCCCTGGCGATGACCCGCTTCTTCAAGGAGGCTCTCAAGCCCCTCCTCTCCCCGCTCTTCACCGACGCCCGTTGCCCCTTCCCCTTCTTGCGCGACCGCGAGAGCGCCATCGTCGCCCGCTTTGGCCGCCGCACCCTGGGCATCATCCCCCTGGGCTCCCTCCCCGCCTTCCACCTCTTCGCCGACGAAAGCGGCCTCTGGCTCCTGCACACGCCCGACATTGTCCGCCTCTTTGCCCCGCGCCTCTTCGGTCGCGGCACCCCCGATGAGACCCTCATCCTCCGCGTCACGCGCAATGCCGACCTCTCCCCCGCCGAGGGCGAAGAGGAGGACTTCGCCGGGATTATGCGCGACTTTATCCGCAAGCGCAAACGCCTCGCCCCCGTCCGCCTGCAGGTCCACCCGGCCCCCTCCCCCGAGCTCGCCGAACTGCTCACCGCGCGCCTCAAATGCCCGGCCGGAGTCGAGCCCATCGCGCAGAGTCTGCCCCTGGGCCCCGAGTTCGCCTTCGGCCTAGCCAAGGCCCTCCCGGCCGAACGCGCTCAGGCCCTCAGCGCCCCGCGCCGCAAGCCCGCGCACGCCCGCTGGGCCGAAGGCGCCCCCATCGCCGAGCGTATCCGCGAGCAGCCGCGCCTCCTCTGCACCCCCTTCGAGAGCCTCACCCCCTTTGTCCGCCTCCTGGAAGAGGCCGCCGAAGATCCCGAGGTCACCGCCA
>JBJEVY010000032.1:0-2508 GCA_051884775.1 Candidatus Spyradenecus sp.
GTGGAAGAAGGCAATCGGCAGGGTCACGCAGAGCGCGGAGGGGGCGCCGAGATGGGGCATTAGGTTGAGCAGTCCAAGGGTGAAGCCAAGGATGAAGCCATTGGGCAGGCCGATGAGTTGGAAGGCCGTGCCGTAGAGAAAGCCTTGGATGATGACATCGATCATCTGCCCACGGAAGTAGGAGACGATGATATCGTTAAAGTGCTGGAAGTAGCGTGCCACGGCGGTTCGCCCATGGGCACTGAGGAAGGGCAGATGCTCGGCAAAGGCTTCGCCAGTCAGCGGCTTCTGCATCACAAAGATAATCCAGTAGAAGAAGGTCAAAAGCCACAACAAAAAGGCCGATCCGGCCGAGAAGACCGCCCCCCCCACGTGAACTCCCTTGCCGGCCCAGTCGAGCGCTTTGGCAAGAGAGAATGAACCATCGGCCGCAAGCAACCCGGTCAGGTTCGGCAACACCTCCTGGAGCAACTCTTTGGCCTCCGGGAAGCGCTCAAGCAACTGTGCGCGCAGCTTTGTCAAGGCCGCTGGGAAGGTCTGCGCGGCACTCGTTCCCTGCTCAACCAAGAAGGCCCCGAAGAACCAACATAGCAGCGCAATCGGCACGAGGAATGAGAGGGTAAAGGCGCAGACGGCGAGCACCTCGCGTCCGCCCAACCAACTCTTCAGCCGCGCATACCACGGCCGCGTGAGCAGACTCAGGAAGAAGGCCACAATCACTGGCCCGATCACATGCAGAAAGTAACCCAGTCCATGCAGGAGCAGCCCCATCAACACCACCACCCCCACGCCCAAGGCAATGCAGCACAACAGCGTCAGCGAGGAGGTAATCACGCGGTTTTGGAAGTCCGAAAAGACCAGGATGCGGCGGTCGCGGGGGTTAGTCATGGGCATTTTCCTCCACAGAGAAACTTTCGGATTCGATGGATGTGACGGTTAGGCGCGTAATGCGGCGTGACCCCGTACGCTTGATGCGAAACTCGCGCGGCACCCAACGCCCCTCCTCGCGCCCAATTTTCTGTACATACATCAGGCGCGCCACCGCCCCGGAATCATCGAGCTGCGCAGTCTGCAACAGATTGCCCGTGGCCTCGTCCACCCAGATGCGTACGGCCGAAAGGCCGGCAATTGGCGTGGGCGGCCGCGCTTCGATGACTGCCGTTGAGCGGCCACTGACGCGCTGGGGGATCTCCCGGGCGCGGCACTCTGCTTCGGAGACGCGGCGCAGGTCCTGCCACCACAGATAGTCGAAGGCCAGGTCCATCCAGGTGAGGTCACTCTCGGCGATCGGGGTGTTCAAGCGGCTTTGGGTGATGCGTTGCCCATCGGAGGCGATGAGGGTGAGGCGAGGAGCGCCCTCAACGCGCGTCATCTCGGCCTCTTGCAAGGGGGCATCGCCAGAGCCCTCCAGGGCGTAGAGCCGGCAGTGAGCGAGGGGGGCGGCACCACTCCAATCGAGGTTGAGGGTGTAGGGAAAGAGTTTTTCGCGCTGACCGCGCTGTTCAGCGGTGCCCACGCGCCCGCGGATAGTCAGTTGTTCGCGCGGGAACATCAGGCGCGCCTGCAGAAGGATTTGTAGGGGCGAGAGGCCCTCAATGGCGCTCTCGGCCAAGGCTTGAGTGCCCAGGCACAACGCGAGCATGCACCCGATCAGAAGGCGCCTAGTTAAGTTCATTGCAGCGCCCTCCGTTTGAAGTTGCGCGAGATGGAGAAGTCAAGGAAGGTGCGCATCCAGATGGCACGTGTGGCGGCCTTGCTCCAAGGGGGGAAGTCGCGCACAGGAGGTGGCAGATAAACGCCCTCAAGCAGATGGTTAATGGTCGGGTTGGAGAGGTGGTCGTCATCAAACATGAGCGCGGAGATCATCGGGGGAATGTGGCGGGCGCGTTGTTTGGGGGTGATGGCCGCCAGGTCCCAGGCCAGGTAGAAATCCGAGAGCCCATCGCACAATTCATCGGGGGTGATCATCAGCGCGGCGCGGAGGTTGGCCTGCAGGCGGCTGACAATATCAAGCAGCACATAGGGCTCTTCCACGAGCAAGCGCTGACGTGCGTTACGCTCTTGGCGGATAACGCTTCCCAGGAAACGCTGCAGCGTGCGCGCCTCGTCCACGGCGTTATCGCGCAGCGAACGGCCATTGAAGAGGATGCAGAGCGCGCCAGGGGGCGGCTGCGTGCCCACATCGTTGTTGGTGTCAATGCGCAGATCGGCAAAGGTGGCAGCATTCTCCAGTTCGCGCAGGTGGTCGAAGTGCATCAGCCCGGCCAGATGGAGCCACACGCGCAGCCGAAAGCCTGAACCAGTGAGCGTCAACTGACGCGTCAAGTACCCGAAGTGTTCGGTGCGGGCAAAACCGAAATGCGGCTCGAGTTGATCTACGAAGCGCTGCAATTGTTCGGTGAGCGTGTCGTAATCCGCTGGCGAGAGATGTTGCGAGCTGGCAATGACCGAGCCCCTTGGCGTAGAGCTCAGCGAACTGACCAAGCCGCAGGCCGAATACCTGGGCGT
>JBJEVY010000033.1:0-9111 GCA_051884775.1 Candidatus Spyradenecus sp.
GATGCCGATTATGTGCCGGTGTTGCAGCGTATCCGCCAGTTGGGCAAGCGTGTGCAGTTGGTGGCGATGGGGGCTGTGCGTGGCCATGTCATTTCCAGTAAGGCGCTTGTCACCGCAACGCGTTGCTTCGACTTCCCGCATATCTTTATGGATGAGCACGCCAGTGAGTTCCGTCTGCAGCGCAATATGCAGACGCGCCTGTGCATGAACTGCGGCAAGGAAGAGGAGACCACCTGGGGCGGCGAAGAGTTCTACTGCTCGGAGTGCCGCGCTAAGCGCGCCCGCCGCGTTCGCGTTTGCGACAACTGCGGCAAGGAAGAGGAGACCACCTGGGACAAGGACTTCTTCTACTGCTCGGAGTGCCGCGCCAAGTATCGTTCCGGCGAATCGACCGCTCCCAAGCAGACGGTGACGACCACCGAGCCGGAGGTCATTCCCCCGGCATCGCAGCCGACCACCGATACGCCTACGATGAAGGCCACCTTGGCCCCGACGCCGGTGGCACCGAAGCGTACGCGCCGGACCAGCTCGGCCGAGTAAGGTTGGCGTGTGCCAATGAAATGCCCGTGGGTGCGGTTTGGCCGTGCCCACGGGTTTTCGTTTGGGGCGTGGATTTGTGCTAAAATGGGGGGCAATATGACGGAGCGCCCGGAGATAGACGGTTTTGAATTTCGGCAACGGCTGGTGCAATCGACGCGTTGTGCGTTGTGGCGCGCAGTGCAATGTGCATTGGAGCGCGATGTGCTGGTGGCGGTCTTTCCGGAGGAGGTGCTGGCGGATGGGGCGTTGGCGGATGCGCTTTTTGAGTTGGTGCGGAAGTTGGCGCAGGTGAAGACGCCGCTTATTCCAGATGTGATTGATATTCGCCGTGAGGTGGGCACGGGCTATGTGATTTTGGAAGATGCGCACGCAGTGCCGCTGATGTCGCTCTTGAATGGGCGGGTGGAGCCTGAGCGGTTGACGCGGTTGGGGATGAAGTTGGCCGAGGGCTTTGCGGCATTGGCGCAGGAGCACTTGGTCTATGGTGGGCTGCGCCCGAGCAAGCTTTATTTGGTGGATGGTAATGACCCGCTCTTGCCGGACTTTTCGCCCATGAGTTTTGAGGCGGGGTGGGGGACCAATCCGCCGGAACGGGCGCTGGTGGGCTCGGCCCCTTATGTGGCGCCGGAGCAGTATATGGCACCGGAGACGGTGGATACGCGCGCGGATATGTTCGCTTTGGGCATGACGCTCTATGCGCTGGGAACGGGGCAAGTGCCCTTCGGTTCTGTTCCGGCCGAGGAGATTCTCGAGCGCAAATTGCGTGACCAAATCCCCTCGCCGTGCGATGTGGTCAAGGGGTTCCCGCGGCCATTGGCGGCGGTCTTGGGGCGCTTGACGCGCCGCGCGGCGGCCGAGCGCTATGCGGATTGGGATGAGGTGGCGTGCGACTTGGCGGCGGCTCTACGCGGCGAAGCCCCTGCCGAGGGCGATGATGCTGGCGCGGTGATTGCGCTTCCCAATCCGGCGAAGTGGGGCCGTGCGGAGCGGACGATTCGGATTTCGGCGGCGGAGTTGCGGGCCCACCGGGGAAAGCCCTTCCAGCGCAAACGCATGGGGCTGTGGGGCTGGGTGATGTTGGCGGGGGCCGCGGTATTGGCCTTGGCGCTGGTGGTGATGGCGGCAATGGTTTTGTTTTAGGGCTTGAAAGAGGACGAGGCGATGGCAGAGACGGCTGGCTTGGAGGCGGTGGTTGCTCGTTTAGAGGCGTTACGGGCTGAGATTGCGCGGCATGATCGGCTCTACTATGTGGAGGCGCGGCCGGAGATTGAGGATGTGGCCTACGATAAGCTCTGGCTGGAGCTGGAGGCGCTTGAGCGCGCGCACCCGCAGTTGGTAACGCCCACCTCGCCGACTCAGCGCGTGAGCGGCGAACCGTTGACCGGTTTTGCGAAGGTCCGCCACGAGCTGCCAATGCGCAGTCTAGACAAGACCTACGACCGCGCCGACTTGGTGCAGTTTGACCTCTTCCTGCGCCAGCAGGTGCCGTTGGAGGCTTGGGACTATGTGGTCGAGCCGAAGGTGGATGGGCTCTCCCTTTCGCTGCGCTATGAGCATGGGCAGTTGGTGCGGGCGGCCACGCGCGGTAACGGCGAAGTGGGCGATGACATCACTGCCAATGTGCGCACCATCCGCTCGGTGCCCCTTACAATTCCCACCGAGGCCGCCTGTGTGGAGGTGCGTGGGGAAATCTTTATGACGCGCGCCGGCTTCGCAGCCCTCAACCGCGCCGAGGAGGAGGCCGGCCACGAGCCCTTCGCCAACCCGCGCAATGCCGCCGCAGGCTCTATCAAGCTTCTGGATCCGCGCGAGGTGGCCAAGCGGCCGCTTGATGCGGTCTTCTACGCCTCGGGGCGGCTGGAGGGGATTGACTTTGCCACACACACCGAGATGATGGCCACCTTTGCGCGGTGGGGGCTCAAGACCCAACCGTGGAGCCGTCTTTGCCATTCGATGGCCGAGGTGATGGCCGCGCTCGATGAATTGGAGACCAAGCGCCACGCCTTTCCCTTTGAGATGGATGGGGCAGTCATTAAGGTCAATGAACGCGCACTCTATGAGCAGCTTGGCAGCACGGCCCATGCGCCACGTTCGGCCCGAGCCTACAAGTATGCCCCCGAGAGCGCCCAGACGCGGCTGTTGGGGATTACGGTGCAGGTGGGGCGGACGGGCGTGTTGACGCCGGTGGCCGAGCTTGAGCCCGTCTTTCTGGCCGGTTCGGAGATTGCGCGCGCCACCTTGCATAATGGCGACTATGTGGCGGGGAAGGATATCCGCGTGGGGGATACGGTGGTGATTTCCAAGCACGGGGATGTCATTCCCGCGGTGGATGAGGTGGTGGCCGAGAAGCGACCGGAGGGGACGGTGCCCTTTGCGATGCCGACCTGCTGCCCAGCGTGCGGCGGCGAGGCGGTGCGGTTGCCGGACGAGGTGGCGCTACGATGCGTCAATCCGGCGTGCCCGGCCCAGCGGGTGGGGCATTTGCAGCTCTTTGTTTCGCGCAATGCGTTGGATATTTCGGCCATTGGTGGGCGCTTGGCCGAGGCGTTGGTGCAGTCGGGGGCCGTTACGCGGCCGTTGGATTTGTATGGCCTTTCGGCCGAGTGGTTGGCGAATTTGCGCTTGGTGGGCGAGGATGGTCAGGAGCGCCGGTTTGGTCGCCGTGCGGGCGATGTGGTCAAGGCGCTGGAACGGGCACGGACGCTGCCGCTCCATCGCTGGCTCTTTGCCTTGGGCATTCCGGGCATTGGCGTGACGGCTGCCCGGGTGATGGCCGGACTCTTTGCGCGTGCCTCGGAGATGGTTTTGGAGGCCGGCGCGGCGAAGCTCGAGGCGATTGCGGGCTTCTATGCGCTTGTGGAGCAGAAGACCGAAGGCGAGTTTGAGCGGCTGCGCCTGGCCGCGGCCATCGCCGCGCGCGTTGAATCCCTTAAGCCCCTGGGGATCCTCTTGCGGGATGACCCGGCCCGGCCGATTCGCGATCGCTATCTCCTGACCGTCAAGCCGGAGATGGTTCGCGCCTTGCAGGGCTTTTTGGCTTCAGATTACGCACGGGACTTCTTTGCGCGCTTGGCTGAACTGGGCATCGACCCGGTGGCCGAGGCGCCTGAGCGCGCCTCGGGTTCGGCTCTCGCCGGGCTCTCGTTTGTCATCACGGGCACCCTCTCGCAGCCGCGCGAAGTCTTTGAGCAGCTCATTCGCTCGCAGGGGGGCACGGTGCAGGGGAGCGTCTCGAAGAAGACCTCCTACCTGGTCGTTGGCGAGAATCCCGGTGGCAGCAAGTGGACTAAGGCGCAGGCGCTGGGGACACGCCAGTTGCGCGAGGCGGAGTTGATGGCGCTCGTGGCCGAAAAGACGGGCGTAGAGGAGGCGGAATGAAGCGGTATTGGCTGGCGTTTATGGGGCTAGAGGTGCTCTTTTTGGCGATGCTGGGGCTCTTCCTGTGGAGCGGGATGCCCTTTTGGGCGCTGATGGCGTTGGGCGTGGTGGCGGTGGCAAGTCTGGCCATCGGCTGCGTGTTGTTATTGGTCAAGCGGCAGGAGACAAGCAAATGAAGGGTTTTGTGCGTGTGGCGGCGGTGACGCCGAAGGTGCAGGTGGCAGCCCCGGAGGCGAACGCCCGGGCGTTGATGGAGCAGGTGTGCGCGGCCGCCGAACAGGGCGCGCAGGTGGTTGTAACGCCGGAGCTCTCCCTCACGGGTTACACATGCGCCGACCTCTTTGGCATGCAGTCGCTGGAGGCGCAGGCCGAGGCGGCCTTGGCCGAGGTGCTCGCGGCTTTGCCTGAGGGACTCGTGGTCGTGGTGGGCCTGCCCATTCGCTGGGAAGAGCGCCTCTACAACTGCGCGGCCGTGCTTCAAGCCGGCCGTGTGCTGGGATTGGTTCCCAAGGTGCACTTGCCCACCTATCGCGAGTTCTACGAAAAGCGCCACTTCGTCAGCGGTGCCACGGTGCCCGAGGGCGCCACTTGGCGCGGCATCTCCTTTGGCACAGACCTTCTCTTTGAATTCGGCGACCTGCGCTTTGGCGTGGAGATTTGCGAGGACCTTTGGGCCGTTGACGCGCCTTCGAACCGATTGGCCGCCGCCCGTGCGCAGCTGATCGTGAACCTCTCGGCGAGCACCGAGGCCGTTGGCAAGGCGGCCTATCGGCGCGATTTGGTGCGGATGCAGTCCGCTCGCCTGGCCTGTGCCTACGCCTACGCCGCCGCCGGAATGGGCGAATCGACCACTGATGTGGTCTACAGCGGCCACCGAATCTTGGCGAACAATGGTCGGATTCTGGCCGAGGCGCGGTGGAGCGAGGGCATTAGCCTGATGGACTTTAATCCCCATTGGATTGATGTGGGGCGTCAGCGGGAGACCTCCTTTCCCGACCTTCCGCGCGTGGCGATGCGCCGTGTGGTTTGTTGCCCTCCGGCCGCTGACGCTCCCTGCCTGGCTGATGGTTCGCTCGCCGGTCTCGAGGCCCATCCCTTTGTGCCTGCCGATGATGCCCGGCGTATGGAGCGTTGTCGCGAAATCTTCCGCATCCAGGTGGCGGGTCTGGCCAAGCGCTTCACCCACACCCACAGCAAACGCCTGGTGATCGGCCTCTCCGGCGGACTCGATTCCACCTTGGCCCTGCTCGTCTGTGCCCAGATGTGCCGCGCGCTGGGCTTGCCAGGCAAAACCATGCTGGCCGTGACGATGCCGGGTTTTGGAACCAGCAAGCGGACGCGCTCGAATGCCGGCGCGCTGGCCGAGCTCCTGGGCGCGGAACTGCGCGAGATCTCGATTGTTCCGGGCGTGGAGCAGCACTTCCGCGATATTGGTCATGACCCCGCCTGCCACGATGTCACCTACGAAAATGCCCAAGCCCGCGCCCGCACCTACCTGCTGATGGACCTGGCCAACCAGAGCGGCGGCCTTCTCGTTGGCACCGGCGACCTTTCGGAGATTGCCCTCGGCTGGAGCACCTATAATGGCGATCATATGAGCATGTACGCGGTCAACTGCGGCGTGCCCAAGACCCTTGTGCGCTGGTGCGTCGAGACTGTCGCCCGCGAGAGTCCGGCCGACCTCGCCGCCGTCTTGCGCGATATCTGCGATACCCCCGTCTCCCCCGAACTCCTCCCCGGCGAACAGCACACCGAGGCCATCGTCGGCCAATACGAGCTTCACGACTTCTTCCTCTACTACTTCCAAAAGTATGGCTGCTCGCGCGCCGAACTCGCCGAACTCGCGCATCTGCTTTTGGGTGACCAGTTCCCCCCCGAGGAGATTGCCCGCACCCTCGACATCTTTGCCCGACGCTTCGTGCAGCAGCAATTTAAGCGCTCGGCCATCCCCGACGGCCCCAAGGTCGGCACCATCGCCCTCTCCCCTCGCGGTGATTGGCGAATGCCCTCCGACGCCGCCTTCTCCCTCTAATTCCCAGTTTATGTGGGGGCTGCTCGCCCCCACACCCCCCGGGAGCGCGGTGCGCTCCACCCCGGCCGACGCGCCCTCCGGGCACGTCGGCATTGCTTTGCGCTGAGGCTACTCTAGCACGCGCAGCGGGGATGCGCTCCGCGCCTCCCCGCCAAGGCCGTTGGGGGTGCCCCCCCATGCCCCGCGTCGCAGGTTTTTCAGTCTGCCGTCCCCGTCCGCCATTTGGGTGCAGACTCGGGGCAAGTTCTCGGCGGCTCACCGCGCCATACGCCGCGAAGCGGCACGCGGCGCAGCCGCAATCCATCGGTCCTGTGGCGCGGCATATTTGCCGCGTAGCGAGCCTCAGCGAGCGCCTGGCTCAAAGCCCCCAGCCACTTTCCCTGCCGCGCCCTTTCCCTGCCGCGCCCTTTCCCTGCCGCGCCCTTCCCCCCGACCCGCCCCAGGTTGACCTTGGACCCGGGGCGGGTGGTTTCGTAGCTAGCAGCTAACCGCTAACGGCTAGCCAAGGTGTATACAAAAGGACGCAGGGGAAAATTGTGGGCATTTTGGCGTTGACTTGCGCGCGCGGATAGTCTACTATAAGCGTGAAAACCCCTCACCAAGGAGATTGAATGATGATGAAGAATGCTTTGGCCATCGGAGGCATTTGTTGCTTGGCAACCGCGGCTTTCGCTGTGCACGGCTTTGGAACGGCGCCTGCGCCAACGGGTCTGGAGTGGGAGCAGGAACAGAACCTCTCCTATAACAAGGAGCCTGCGCGCGCGTGGGCGTTTAGCTTTACGAGCGAGGAGACGGCCAAGCAGATTCTGCCGCGCTTTAGTTCGCGCTGGCTGAGCTTGGATAGCACCACGGCGTGGAAGTTCAAGTGGAGCAAGGACCCGGCATCACGGCCGGTGGGCTTCCAGGATCCAGCCTATGATGTGTCGGGCTGGGAGACGATTGTGGTGCCGGCTTCGTGGCAGGCGATGGGCGCGCATCCCGAGCGCGTTAAGGGGTGGGGGACGGCGCTCTACTCCAATCAGCCCTATCCCTTTGCGCGCGATTGGCCGCGGGTGATGACCACCCCGCCCAAGCACTACACCAACTACGAGGCGCGTAACCCGGTGGGCTCCTATCGGCGCGACTTCACGGTGCCCGCTGAATGGGCCGGCGAGGAGATTTACCTTCAGTTTGATGGTGTGGACTCCTTCTTCTACCTGTGGATCAACGGCAAGTATGTGGGCTTCTCGAAGGATTCGCGCAATCCGGCGGCCTTCCGCATCACGCCCTTCCTCAAGCCGGGGAGCAATGTCCTAGCGGCCGAGGTCTACCGCCACAGCGATGCGGCCTACCTCGAGTGCCAGGATATGACGCGCCTGTCGGGCCTCTTCCGCACGGTTCAGCTCTACGCCGTGCCCAAGTTGCACATTCGCGACTTCTTCGCCACCACCGAGCCGCTCAAGTGGGAGCAGATGAATGGCCGGTGGGAACTGACGGTGGATGTGGAACTCGAGAACCTCAATGCGCCGGAGACTGCGGCGGTGGCCATTCTTTCGGCCAAGGTGGTGGACGCGCAGGGGGCCGATGTGGCGGCTGTGCAGCCGGCGGATTATCCGTGGGATGGCATTGCCGAGAAGTCGGTAAACCTGACCGGGCAGAAGACTTGGCGCACGGGGCTCAAGCTGCGTTTCGATAGTCCCAAGCTCTGGTCGGCCGAGTGCCCGAACCTCTACACGCTGCTCCTGGAACTGCGCGATGATCGCGGGGTGTTGATTGAGGCGGTGCCCGCGCAGCTGGGCTTCCGTAAGGTGGAGGTGGCCGCGCGCAAGGGTCAGGCCGAGAAGCGCTTCTGGGTCAACGGCCAGAAGATCAAACTCAAAGGCGTCAACCGTCACGAGACCGACCCCTGGATGGGCCACGCGGTTCCGGATGCGGCCATCGAGGAGGAAATCCGCCTGATGAAGGCCGCGAACATCAATCACGTGCGCTGCTCGCACTATCCCGCTTCGCCCTACTTCTACTACCTCTGCAACAAGTACGGCATCTATGTGGAGGACGAGGCGAACATCGAGTCGCACGGCTACTACTACGGCAAGGAGTCGCTCTCGCACCCGGTGGAGTGGATGGATGCGCACGTCGACCGCGTGATGAACATGGTCGAGCGCAACAAGAACCAGCCCTGCGTGGTGATTTGGTCGCTCGGTAACGAAGCTGGCCCCGGGCGCAACTTCGCCGTGGCCGAGCGCACCATCAAGGCGCGCGACTTCACCCGCCCGACGCACTACGAGCGCAATAACGACATCGTGGATATGGGCTCGAACCAGTATCCCGGCGTGGGCTGGGTGCAGTGGAAGGCCGCCGACCTCAAGGATCCCAAGCCCTTCTACATCTCTGAATACGCCCACAACATGATGAACGCGATGGGCAACTTCATCGACTACCAGGACGCCATCGAGAGCTCCGATGTCATCCTCGGCGGGGCCATTTGGGACTGGATTGACCAGGGCCTGTGGTATGATTCGCCGCGCACCGGCAAGCGTATTCTTGCCTACGGTGGCGACTGGGGCGATCACCCCAACTCCGGCCAGTTCGATTGCAACGGCACGATCCTCTCCGACCGCACCCCCGAGCCCGGCTACTACGAGGTCGCTCACGTCTACCAGAACATCAAGGCCACCTTCGCCGATGGACAGATTACGATCCGCAACAAGAATTACTTCCGCCCGCTCGACTACGTGACGGCCAAGTGGACGCTCCTGAAGAACGGCCAGAGCGCCGGCTCGGGCACCTTTGAGGTGGCCGCCATCGGTCCGCAGGCTCAGGCCACCTTCCCGTTGCCTGTGCGCGTGCCGCGTTCGCTCGATGGATACGATCTGCGCATCGAGTTCTGCCTGAAGGCTGACGAGGGCCTCCTCAAGGCCGGCACCTGCGTTGCCTCCGATCAGGTGGCCCTGCAGAAGCGTGCGCCCATCGCCATTCAGTCCCAGAAGGCTGATGTGCGCGTGAAGGAGACGGATGAAGCCCTGGTGCTCTCGGGCAAGCACTTTAAGATGACCTTCTCCAAGGCCTCCGGCTTCTTGGCGCAGTATGAACTCAATGGTCGCAAGCTCCTTCAGGCGCCGCTGGCCGTTGATGCCTTCCGTTGCCCCTCCTCCAATGAAGTGTGGAAGGGGGCCGAATGG
>JBJEVY010000034.1:0-9109 GCA_051884775.1 Candidatus Spyradenecus sp.
AGTCGCTGATGATCTCCACTTTGAAGGCCATCTTCCAGGGCAAGCGCGAACTCTTTGAGGGGCTGGCCATTGCCAAGGAGGACTACGACTGGCAGTCCTGGCCGGTGTTTCACTTTGACCTGTCGCGCGCGACGGGGGAGACTTTTGAGTCCTTTATGGGGGGCTTTCGGACTGCGGTGCGGGCGGCCCTCTTGTGCGCGGGGATTAAGGTCGAGGAGGATGCGCCGCGCGAGCGGTTCGCGGCGGCGTTGTTGCAATTGCAAGCGCAGGGCAAGCAGGCGGTGGTCCTCATTGACGAATACGATGCGCCCATCTGCCATGCCCTGAACAAGCCCGAACTGTGCGAACGCATTCGCGCTGAATTGGCGAACTTCTACTCCGAACTGAAGGCTAACCAGGCGGCTATCCGTTTCGCGATGATTACCGGCATCTCTAAGTTCGCCTCGATGGCGGTCTTCTCGGGGCTGAATAACATTGTCGACCTCACCTACAACCCGGACTACGCCACGATGCTCGGCTACACCCAAGAGGAGCTGGAGGCGAACTTTGGTGAGCACCTCGATCGCCGCGCGCAGGAGATGCATCTCTCCAAGGCCGACTTTATGGCCGGGCTTGCGCATTGGTTTAATGGTTACCGCTTCTCGGGCGACTCCGAGGAGAGCGTCTACAACCCGGTGGCCATTGCGCGAACGCTATCTTCTAGTAAGCGCGTATTTTCGGCGCAGTGGTCTACAACAGGCCGGCCTTCGACGCTGACAACCTTCTTGCGGCGCAATGAGCTGTTGAGCCTCGACTTCGATAAGCCTTTGATGGCTTCCCCCGCCGAATTGGAGACGCCTTCACAGCTTGCCGCGCTTTCGCCGATTGTCGTGCTCTATCAGACCGGCTATCTGACCATTAAGGGTTATGATGCAGCTTACGACAGTTATATCTTGGGTGTCCCTGACGAGGAAATCCGTCGTGACCTGAACGCCTTCCTTTGCGAACTGGCTATCCCCGATGACGCGCAGCGCTCGCGGTTCTATGCTCATCTGCGCTATGCGCACCGCGATATCTTTCTGCGCGCCGACTTGCCAGACTTCTACGCCAAGTGCCACTACGGTGCCACCGAGGAGCGGATTCAGGAGTACAACTACCAGCGGCTCTTGCAGGCCTTCTTCCTCGCGCGCGGCTTCGAGCCGATTGTCGAGGCAGGCCAATCCTCCGGCAAGCGCGCGGATATGGTGGTCAAGCTGCCGGACTTCATCTACCTCTTCGAGTTCAAGACTGACGGCACGACCGCCCAAGAGGCCCTTCAGCAGATTAAGGACCGCGGCTACACCACGCCCTACCTCCACGACGGCCGCCCGCTCGTCATCGTCGGCCTCTCCTTCCACAAGGGCAAGCGCGAGCTCCAGAGCATTGCCTACGAGGACCTCCCCTCGCAAGCGTAATCGGCGCGCGGTCGGTTGCGCAGTGGGGAGGGGGTGTGTTATACTCTCCATCAACGTGACATTCCACTTTAAGGAGAGCACATGGCGAAGTTTACTTATCTTGTTTCCGTGATCACGCCTGACCGCGTGGGGCTGACGCGCGACATCGCGCAGACGGTGGTTGATTTGAATGGCTATATCTCGGATATGCGCCAGACGATTGTGAGCGGCTTTTTCTCGTTGGTGTTCGTGACCGAGCATAGCGATGAGGTGGGCACGCCGTTGCACGACGCGTTGCGCAAGATCCTGCCCGATGGCGCGGTGCTCTCGATTATGCCCGACCCGGAGAAGGTGCGCAAGGCGCTGCCGGTGGCTGGTCCGCGCTATGTGGCGATTGCTTCGGGCGAGGATAAGCCCGGGGTGATGTTGCTGATTTCGGACTTTATGGCTTCGCACAACATTAATATTGAGGATTGGTCGACGCTCTTTGACGGGGCGCATGTCACGCACTTGGCCTATGTCACCTTCCGCGCGCCGTGCACCGACCTCAAGGCCACGCAGGTGGCCTTTAAGCAGGCGATGGCCGAGCGCGGCTTCACCGCCCAGTTGTGCCACGAGGCGATCTTCCGCGCCACGGGCGAAGTCGCCCCCATCAAGTCCATCATTCAGGAGTAAGTGCCATGTTGAATAACCAAGCTGTTCTGGCCACGCTGCGGATGGTCAATGAGGAGAACCTCGATGTCCGCACCTGCACGATGGGCATTAACCTGCTCCGCTGCGCCAATCCCGACCCAAAGAAGATGGTCACGGCCGTCTACGACCGCATTATGACGGTGGCCAAGGATCTCGTGAAGACCTGCAATGAGGCCACGACCCTCTTTGGCGTGAACGTGGTCAACAAGCGTATCTCGATTTCGCCGGCTTCGATGCTCCTGGAGGGGCACAATGTGGACACCGCCGTGGAACTCTGCAAGGCGCTCGACCGCGCGGCCACGGAGTTGGGCGTGGACCTGCTGGGCGGCTTCTCGGCGCTGGTGCATAAGGGGATTACCCCCGGCGAGCGCACGCTCATTGAGTCGCTGCCGCGCGCTTTGGCCGAGACCTCGCACGTCTGCTCTTCGATCAACGTGGGCACCACGCGCGCGGGTATCAATGTGGATGCCGTGAACCTGGTGGCGCAGAAGATGGTGGAGATCTCCAAGGCCACGGAGTTTATGCACGGCTTCGGCTGCGCGAAGATCGTCGTCTTCGCCAACATCACCGAGGACAATCCCTTTATGGCCGGCACGCTGCTGGGCGCGGGCGAGCCCGAGGTGGTCATCAACGCGGGCGTTTCGGGTCCGGGCGTGGTCAAGCGCGCGGTCGAGAAGTTGGTCGCGGCCGATCCGGAGGTGACGCTCGACGAGATTGCCGAGGAGATTAAGCACACCACCTACCGCGTCACCCGCACCGGCGAACTCATCGGCCGCCACGTGGCCAAGAAGCTCGGCGTGCCCTTCGGCATCCTCGATCTCTCCCTCGCGCCCACCCCGAAGGTTGGCGACTCGGTCGGCGAAATCTATCAGGCCATGGGCATCAAGAAGATTGGCTGCCCGGGCACCATCGCTGCCGTGATGATGCTCAACGACGCGGTCAAGAAGGGCGGCGCCTTCGCCTCCTCCTCCGTCGGTGGCCTCTCTGGCGCCTTCATTCCTCCGATGGAAGACCACACCCTCGAGCTCGCCCTCACCGATGGCACCCTCTGCCTGGAGAAGCTCGAAGGCATGACCAGCGTCTGCTCCGTGGGTCTGGATATGATCATGCTCCCGGGCGACACCCCGGCCAGCACCCTCGCCGGCATCATCCTCGATGAGTGCGCCATCGGCGTCTCGGCCCGCAAGACCACGGGCGTGCGCGTCATCCCCGTCCCCGGCGCCAAGGTGGGCGACTACTTCGACTTCGGCGGCCTCTTCGGTGGCGGCACGGTGGTTGCCCCCCGTTGCCCTGATGGTCAGGAAGCCTTCGTTGCCCACGGCGGCCACATCCCCGCCCCCATCCACTCGCTGATGAACTAGCGCCTTGCGGCGCAGCCGCAAGGCGAGCTGTTAGCAATTAGCAGTTAGCCGAAGCGCCCCCGAGAAGATTCGGGGGCGCTTTCGTTTTGCCTGGGCCGCGGGGACGCGGCCTGTCAGAACGGGCAACGCAAGGCGGGAAGCAAATGCCGGCGTGCCCTCGGGCGCGCCGGCTGGGGTGGAGCGCCCTGCGCTCCCGAGGTGCAGGGCGAGTAGCCCTGCCCCGGGGTGCGGGGGCGGGAGCCCCCGGGTGCGCTTAGGGGAGGGTGCGCAGGGCTCGGGCGGGGATGCCCTCTACGGTTGACAGACGGGGCGGCGTGTTCTATAGTGTTGCCGAACCCTGGGAGGGCGACCGATGGTCGGTGCTTGGCCTTGGGAATAATCAGGAATTGGAGGAAAGCGATGAAGCGAGCGTTATTGAGCGTGTGCGTGGTTGCCGCCTATGAGGTGATGGCGGCGACGGTGGGCGTGGTAGACGATGCGGGGGCGTGGCGTTGCGAAAGCGTCGAGGCGGGGGTTACCTTGCTTGCGCCGGTGGAAACGCCCGCCGGGGCGTTGACGGTGCCGGGCGCGGTGACGCTGGAGGGGCAGGTGCGGGCGGTTGTTGCGTTGGGCGAGGAGGCGTTTGCCAATGCCACGGCATTGACGGCGGTGACCTTGCCGGCGACCTTGCAGGAAATTGGCCCAAATGCCTTCCGCGATTGTTCGGCGCTTGCGAGCGTGACCTTTGAGGCGGACGCGCAGCTGACGACGCTCGCGGGTTATGCGTTCGCTGGGTGCACGAGTTTGGTGGACTTCTCCCTGCCTGCAACGGTGACGACGCTGGGTGAGCATCTCTTTGAGGATTGCACCTCCTTAACCGCCCTCACCGTGCCGGACGGTGTGACCGCGATTCCAGACTATGCCTTCTCGGGCTGCAAGGGCCTTGCCACCGTGACGCTGCCGGACGGTATCGAGGCCATTGGCTTTTGGGCCTTTTGCAACACCGCCATTACCTCCATCAACCTGACCGACCGGCTGGTCACGCTGCGCGCTCGCGCTTTCTGCAACTCGGCGTTGACCTCGGTCTCGTTGCCCGAGACCATCACGGTGGTGCCCCGAGAGGCCTTTTGGAACTGCAAGGCCTTGAGCGTGGTCTCGCTGCCCGAGACGCTCACGAAGATTGAACGGTGCGCCTTTGAGAACTGCGTTGCGCTCCAGTCGGTGGAGATTCCGGCTACGGCAACGGTCAGTCAATATGCCTTTGCCGGGTGCACCGCCTTGGAGAGTGCCACCTTCGTGGCCGCGCAGGCTGCCCCTCTAGCTTCTGCGCCGCGTCTGCTCGCGGTTACTGCGCCGCAAATCGACGCGGAGGCCACGGCGATTGAGGCCTATGCTTTCCGCGGATGCACCACCTTGACCGAACTGACGCTCCCGGAGAGCGTTGCCGTCATCGGCGACTATGCCTTTGCCGACTGCACGGAGTTGGCGCGCGTCACCTTGCCCCAGGGGTTGACCTCCCTGGGGGCCCACGCCTTCGCCGAGTGTGCCAAGTTGGAGGCCATTGTCCTCCCCGATTCGCTGGCGGATGTGCCCGATTATGCCTTCGACTCCTGCGCAAGCCTCGCCTCCGTCACGCTCCCGGCCAATGTGAAGACCATTGGCGTTCACGCCTTTGGCGGGGCGGCGATTACGGCCATCGACCTGCCCACGAGCCTGACCGCCATCCAGCCCTATGCCTTCCGCGGCACGAAGCTGACCTCCGTCACGCTCCCGGGCGGCTTGACGCATCTCTCAGCCCACCTCTTCTGGAACTGTGAGCAGTTGACCGCTGTCTCGATTCCGGAGGGCGTTGCGGGCATCGCCGATGGGGCCTTTGAGAATTGCCTGGCGTTGCAGTCGCTGACCATCCCAGCCTCGGTGGTGGCGCTGGGGGATGAGATTTTGGGCGTTAGCCGATATAACGCCGAGGGGGAGAAGCTACCAATGGCGCTGACGCAGGTGACCTTCCGGGGCGATGTGCCTAGGGGCTTCTTCCGCGCTAATCTGCTGGGGCGCTTCACGATTGATTATCCTGAGGCCTATGCCACCGCGTGGGAGACGCTGCTGAGTGCGCTGACGGATGAGGCGCGCTCGACGGTCGTTTCGCTGCCCCTCGCGGAGCCGACCGAGCCCCTAACGCTCACGGCGGCGGTGGCCTCGGAGGAGACCACGCGGAGCGTCGCGGTGGTCTTGGCGAATGTGCCCTCCGCGCCCTCGCAGGCCCTGGCCGAGACGCTGTGCACGCTGATGAGTGAGAGCCAGCAGCAGACGGTGGAGCAGGTGGTTACCGAGGGGACGACCGAGGAGATTGCCGCCGCGCTCGCATTGGGCATCGAGCCGGAGACAAGCCTGGATGGCACGCTCTATTCGGCTGCCTTTTCCTTGCCATCGCTGAAGGTGGTGGCCTTCGAGCCCGAGAGCCGGATGGTGCGTCTGCGCGTTGAGCCTGGTGTTGTCGGAAAGATCTCCGGCGAGCCAGATGTCGCGGCGCTGGAAGTTTGGGGTTGCGAGAGCCTGGGTGGAACTTGGAGCCAGATTGGCAGCTGCACGGTGGATGTTGCCGACTATTGCGCGGCCGACACCTTGGGCGAGTTCACCGTCACGCTTCCTGAGGGCTTCTTCGCACCGTTCATTAAAGTCTCCGTTGCTAACGAGTGAGTTTGGTTTCAGCCAGCCTTTCTAGTCCGCAGGGCCGCGGCCTGTCAGAACGGGCAACGCAAGGCGGGAAGTAAATGCCGGCGTGCCCGTAGGGCGCGCCGGCCGGGGTGGAGCGCACCGCGCTCCCGAGGGGTGTGGGGGCGAGCAGCCCCCACATCAATTGCTTAGGGGAGGGTGCGCAGGGCTCGGGCGGGGACGCCGGCGACGATGGTGCGGGGCGGGACATCGCGCGTGACGACGGCGCCGGCACCGATGACGGCCCCATCGCCGATGGTGATGCCGGGAAGGACGCGGACGCCGACGCCGAACCAGCAGCAGCGGCCGATGGTGACGGGCTTGGAGCGGGTGACGTAGCGCAGGGCGCCGTGGTCATCGCGGAGCATTCGCTCTTCTGGGCGGAGGGGATGTTCGGGAGCGGAGAGGATGGTGCCGGCGCCGATGAGGGTACCATCGCCGATGGTGATGGGGGCATCGTCCTGGAAGATACAGTTGTAGCCGATGTAGATATCCGAGCCCAGGTGGATGTTACAGCCGTAGTCGCACATAAAGGGCGCTTCCACCCAGGTGCGCTCGCCCAGGGAGCCGAGGAGTTCGCGGAGCGTGGCCTCGCGCTCGGGGGCGCGTTCAGGGGCAAGGGAGAGCGGACCATTGAGTTCGGCGAGGAGCTTGCGGGCGAGCCAGTAGCGGTTGAGGAGTTCGGGGTCGCGCCCATCATAGGGCTCACCGGAGAGCATTTTTTCGCGTTCGGTCTTCATCGTAGGATACAAAAAGGGCCCTGCAAGGCTGCAGGGCCGGTGAGAGAGGGTGGGGAAAATTAGGCGTCGGCCTTGGGCGTTTCGGCTTCGGGCGCGGCATCGGGGTTGGAGCGGGCGGAGTTGCCGGGGGCGAAGACTTCGCGGTGCTCGAGGACCTTGGCGCGGATGCGCTCGAGGAGCTCGGGGTTGGTGCGGAGGTATTCGGTGGCGGCGGCGGCGCCTTGGCCAATCTGCTCGCTCTCGAAGGAGAGCCAGCTGCCGCGCTTGGTGATGACGCCGGCGGCGAGGGCGGCATCGAGGATGGAGCCCTCCCAGGAGATGCCGCGGGCGTAGAGGATGTCGAACTCCGCTTCGGTGAAGGGCGGGGCGACTTTGTTCTTGACCACGTTGACGCGGGTGCGGTTGCCGATGGCCTTGCCGGTGTTGTCCTTGATGGTGGCAATGCGGGCAATCTTCATGCGGACCGAGGCGTAGAACTTGAGGGCGTTGCCGCCGGTGGTGGTCTCGGGCGAGCCGAACATCACGCCGATCTTCATGCGGATCTGGTTGGTGAAGATGCAGAGGGTCTTGGTGGTGGAGAGCAGCCCGGTGAGCTTGCGCATGGCTTGGGACATCAGGCGGGCCTGGGCGCCCATGTGCGAATCGCCAATGTCGCCATCGAGTTCGGACTGGGGAACCAAGGCGGCCACGGAGTCGACGATGACCACGTCCACCGCACCCGAGCGGACGAGCTGCTCGGTAATCTGCAGGGCCTCCTCGCCGGAGTTCGGCTGGGAGAGAAGGAGGTTATCGACGTCCACGCCGATGCGGCGGGCGTAGGCGAGGTCGAGCGCGTGCTCGGCATCGATGAAGGCCACCACGCCGCCCTGCTTCTGGGCGTTGGCAGCAATGTGAAGCGAGAGGGTGGTCTTACCGGAAGATTCGTTGCCGAAGATTTCGATGATGCGGCCGCGGGGGACGCCGCCAGCGCCGAGGGCGAGGTCGAGCGAGAAGGCGCCGGTGGAGATGACGGGCACCTCCTGGACTTCCACTTCGCTCATCTTCATAATTGCCGAGGCACCGAACTCTTTGCGAATCTGGTTGAGGACGGCGGTCAACTTGTCTTGCGTAGCCGCGGCGGTAGGCTTCTTCTCTGCCATAGTGTGAGGTTCCTTTTCGGGGAGGGGGTTGGTGAAAGGGGGCGCTTTAGTAGGCCTGGGCTACGATGCGGTTCTCGGCATCGAGGCGGACGACCCGGGGGGTGAAGGTGGCGGCTTCGGCAGCATCAACCTGCGCAAAGGCCATAATAATCAGGCGGTCGCCCACCTTGCCCATATAGGCCGCCGCGCCATTGAGGCAGGCGATGCGCGAGCCGCGCGGGCCGGGGATGGCATAGGTTTCCAAGCGCTGGCCATTATCGAGGTTGGCCACAAGAATCTTTTCGTAGGTCTTCAGGCCCACGGCGTCCATCAGGTCTTCATCAATGGTGAGCGAGCCGAGATACTCCAAATCCGCCTGCGTAACGCGCAGGTGGTGGAGCTTTGCGTGCAAAAGCGTAAGCGTCATAGTGTCGCAGATAGAACTAGAGGTGGTGTTCCCAACGGAAGGTCTTGGGAACAAAGGGTTTGTCCTCGCGCTGGAAGTCGCGGACATCGTTTTGGAGGACGTCGATGGCGGCATCAAGTTGCGGATCGCGGCCGGCCACGGTGTCGGCGGGGGTGTTCTCAACGATGACATCGGGGAGGGCTCCGTGGAGCTCCATGTCCGTGCCGTCGAGGGTGTACCAGCCGTAGTGGGCGCGGCGGAGGGTGCCCAGGTCGAGGAGCGGGCCATCGTTGGTGGCAATCACGCCGCCATTGGTCTGCACGCCCACGAGTTTGCCGCGGCCGAGCTGCTTGATGGCATGGGAGAAGATTTCGCCATTGGAGACGGTGTTCTGGTTGCAGAGGACGACCACGGGCTTATCAAAGACCGGGCGGCCCCAGTAGCCGGCGAGGTAGGCGGGGTTGCCGTGGCGGGGGACGGACCAGGAGTGGCGCTGGACGCCGAGGATGTTGAGGACCTTGTCGGCAGTGAAGCCGCCGGTATTGTCGCGCACATCGATGACCATGCCGGCCTTGTCGAAGCCCTCGGCGAAGATTTCGCGTTCAAAGCGGTTGTATTCATCGGCGTTCATCTGGGCGATATTGATGTAGCCGAGGGTGCCGCCCGAGCGCTGGTGGACGTAGTCGCG
>JBJEVY010000035.1:0-9000 GCA_051884775.1 Candidatus Spyradenecus sp.
GAAGGGCCACCTCACGCGAGCGAAGCGAGCACCTCACGGCCCGAAGGGCCACCTCACGCGAGCGAAGCGAGCACCTCACGGCCCGAAGGGCCACCTCACGCGAGCGAAGCGAGCACCTCACGGCCCGAAGGGCCACCTCACGCGAGCGAAGCGAGCACCTCACGGCCCGAAGGGCCACCTCGCGCGAGCGAAGCGAGCACCTCTCGGCCCGAAGGGCCAGAGGGCCACCTCGCGCGCCGGAGGCGCCGGGATGTGCTATAGTGTGGGAGTAGCGGTGCGTTATCGGCAAGGAAAGGATGGACATGGCACGCGAGAATTGGACCTCTTCGATTGGTTTCATTTTAGCCTCGGCGGGATCGGCGATTGGCCTGGGGAATATTTGGAAGTTCCCGTATGTGGCCGGGGAGAATGGCGGGGGCTCATTTGTGCTGGTGTATGTGCTGTGCGTGGCGTTGATTGGGTTGCCGGTGATGTGCGCAGAGATGTTGATTGGCCGCCACACACGGCGTAATGTCATCAACGCAATGGGGAAGATTGAATTGATTGCGCGCGATCGGCGGACCCGTTGGGTGCTGTGTGCCTTGGCCGGAGCGATGACCGCGCTCTTTGTGGCGCAGAGTGCGTGGGCGCTGGTGGCGGCAGGTCTCTTTGCCATGTGGAGCTTTTGGAAGAAGGGCTTTGCGGCGTTGGGGTGGGCCTGCACCGGGGTGGCGCTGGCCATCCTTTCCTACTACGCGGTGGTGGGCGGATGGATTGTTGACTACATCTGGCGAGCACTCTCGGGAACACTCTGCCTTACCGGAGAGACCACAGCGCAGGCGGCGGCAGACTCCGGGGCCATCTTTGGCGCGTTCATCACCAATCCGTGGCGCGTGTTGGTGGGCTTTGTCATCTTCATGGGCCTAACTGGAGCCGTCATTCTGGGGGGCATCCAATCGGGCATTGAGCGGGTGAGCAAGGTGCTGATGCCGGCATTGCTCTTGCTGCTCTTGGTGGTCATTGTGCGAAGCGTGACGCTGCCGGGGGCAATGGCAGGGGTCTCCTTCCTGCTCAAGCCGACAGCGGCGGGCTTTTCGCCGCGCGTGCTGCTGATGGCATTGGGACAGGCCTTCTTCTCGCTCTCGCTGGGGATGGCCATCACGGTCACCTACGGCTCCTATCTGCACCGCAACCACAATGTGCTGCGCGCAGCCGGCTGGGTGGCAGTGCTCGACACCTTGGCCGCTCTCCTCGGGGGGCTGGCCATCTTTCCGGCGGTTTTTGCCGCGGGGTTAAGTCCTTCGGGCGGGCCGGGGCTCATCTTTGGCGCGTTGCCGGCCACCTTCAGCGCGATGCCGCTGGGCAATGTTTGGGCGGCATGTTTCTTCTTTATGCTCCTCATCGCGGCTGTGACCAGTTCGGCCTCGCTCTTGGAGTGCGGCGCCACGGTCTTTATCGAGCGCCTGCGGCGGGGCCACCGGCGCGGTTCGCGGCGTACGGCGGTGGCCATTGGCTTTGCCTTCTGCACGGCATTCGGGTTGCTAACGGTCTTCTCCACGGCCAATTGGGAGATGCTGCCGGGGTTGGAGCGGGCCGTGCGCGCGGGGTTGGGCGATCTGGCGCAGGGCAGTTGGTTTGATACGCTCGACAACTTTGCCTCGAATTGGGTGCTTCCCTTCACCGCCCTGGGCATTGCGCTCTTGGTTGGATGGGCCTGGACGCCGCGCCGCGCCGCAAGCGAACTGCTCGCCTCGGGCGAAGAGCCCAAATTGCCGCGCTGGTTCTTGGCCTTTGGTCACTACGCGCTGGCCGATTGGGCACAGGGCCGCAAGGGCTTCCCAATGATGCTTCTGGTGCTCTGGGGCGTGCTCATCCGTTGGGTGGCCCCCATTGCCATCGTGCTCGTCTTCCTCAACTCCACGGGCGTGCTCGACTTTACCAAGGGTGAGAGCGCGCCCCCCGCCCAGGAGGCTTCGCCGTGACGCAAAAGCTTCTCTGCCTGCTTGCTGGCGCACTCTGCGTCCAACCCCTGTGTGCGCACTTGGCCCCAAAGGAGGCCTATCAACCGATTATCGATGCCAAGCCCTTCGGCGAGATTGCCCGCGAAGCGACCACCGACCTCGCCACGCTCGCCGAAGAGCAGAAGCAAAAGGAGGCCATCGCCCAGAAGTTCCGGATGTGCGGCATCACCGATATGCCCGATGGCACACGCAAGATTGCCTTCTTGGATGAGACCTCCGGCTCGGTGGACTCCTACCTGCTAGCCGTGGGCGAAACGCAGCATGGCTTTACCCTTGTCTCCGCGGATTACGACCGCGAATATGCCACCCTCACCAAGGATAACCTCACCTTCACCCTTGGTCTGGGCAAGGGGCTCATCGATCAGCCGCCCGAGGAGATAACCCCGCAGCCGGAGGTGCAGCTCATCGATGTGCGCAAGCCCTCGGTCGCCGCACCGGCCCCGGCCCTGGCTGGGAACAAACGGCTCTCCTTCCGTCAGCGGCTCCTGCAGCGCCAAGCCAAGAAGGCCGAAGCGGAAGAGAGCAAACGCCAAGAGATGGTCAAGCATGTGGCTTCAGAAGCCGGCGAAGAGGTCAAGACCAAACTCGCCCGGCGCGTGCAGATTGAGCGCATCAAGCAAGGTCTGGCCCCCACCGAACCCATCACACTGACCCCCGAAGAAGATGCCGAACTCGAGGCCGCAGGCGCCTTTGCCGAGCGCGTCCCGGCAGCCGAAGAAGCGCCCACCGAAGAGGCCCAGCCGCTCCTCCAAGGGCTTGAGCAACCGGAGAACCCAGAATGAGCCACCCCTATCCGCAGCCGACCGCCGAAGCCATTGAGGCCGAAGTCGCCCGGCTCAAGCCGCGCTATGAGGCCTTTATGCAGGCCCACGGCGAAACGCCCGATCCCGCGCAGTTGCGCGAGTGGGCCACCGAAAACCTGCGTGAGCAGATTATCCTGGAGTGCGAGGCCAAGGCTGCCGGCAAGACAGTTGACGCACTGATGAAGGCCATCGTGGCCAAGGTGCCGGAAGTGACCGTGGAGGAGGCGCGCGCATACTTCAAGGCGCACCCGGATGAGTTTATCGCCCCCGAACGCGTCCGCGCCCGTCACATTGTCCTGCACCGCCAGGAGCACGAGCCGGCCGAGGCGATGACCACGCTCCTGAATCTGCGCGCCAAGATTTTGGCCAAGGAACTCACCTGGGCCGAGGCCGCCGCGCAAGTTTCGGCATGTGCGCAGGATGATTTGGGTGTTTTCCCGCGCGGGGCGATGGTCGAAGCCTTCGAGCAGGCCGCCTTTGCCGCCGAGGAGGAGACCATTACCGATGTGGTGGAGACCGAGTTCGGTTGGCACCTGATTTATGTGATTGCCCACCTGCCCGAGGAGCCGATGCTCTTTGAGGAGGTGAAGGAGCGCCTGATGGCCTCGATGCGCGAAGCGCGCGAGCGGGAGGCCCTGGAACGCTTTGTTGACGACCGTAAAGCCCACTTTAACTAACAGAAGGATGAGACTATGAAACACTTCACCTTTGCCCTGATTGCAACCCTGGCTACCGGCGTGGCCGTGGCGGCGCCGGAGCTCAATCTCGCCGGCCAATGGTTGGTCCAGCTATCCGATAGCACCACCCACACCGTCACCCTGCCCGGAACGCTCGGCGATGCCAAACTCGGTCCCGCCGCCACCCAGGCGGTCTATGGCGCACTCACGCCCCGCCACCAATATGTCGGCAACGCAGTCTACACCAAGACCTTTACGGTCACCCCCGAGATGACCGGCGATTACGAGCTCTTCCTTGAGCGCGTGATGTGGAAGAGCCAGCTCTCGCTCGATGGGCAGCCGGTAGGCTCCTGCGATTCGCTCGCCACGCCGCACGTCTACACCCTGCGCGCGGCCGACCTCACCCCCGGCCAGCACACCCTTACCCTGGCCATTGACAATAGCCGCATCTACCCCATTGGCGAGAAGAGCCACAGCTATGGCGATTCGATGCAGACGCGCTGGAATGGCGTTATTGGCCAGGTGGTGTTGCGCCCGGTGAACCCGTTGCGCAAGGCGCGAATCTTTGCGCCCTATGGTCAGGTGGCCACCGTGGAGCTGCCCGAAGGCGTGAACGCGGGCGAAGTTCGAGCCCGCGTGCCCGGCGTGACCGATGCACGCGTTTCGGCCGAGGGGCGCAACCTGCGCGTTACCATCCCCAACGCCAAGCCGTGGAGCGAGTTCTCCCCCACGCTCTACACCCTCAAGCTCGCCTGGCGCGGTCACTCTCACACCCTGCGCTTCGGCTTCCGTACCTTCGAGCGCCGCGGCAACCGCGTTTACCTGAATGACCATCCCTTCTTTGTGCGCGGCAACACTGAGAACTGCCACTTCCCCCTCACCGGCTACCCGGCGATGGACAAGGCCACTTGGCTCTCCATCTTCCGCAAGCTCAAGGCCGAAGGCGTCAACCAAATCCGCTGCCACACCTGGGCCACGCCCCAGGCTGCCTTCGATGCCGCCGATGAACTCGGGCTGCTCATCTCCCCGGAGGTCCTCTGGATCGATGGCTGGATGACGCGCGACTACCCCGACATCAAGGGCATCGGCAAGGGCCCCAAGGAGGTCGACACCTTTGTCCGTGCCGAACTCTTCCGCATTCTCGATGCCTATGGCAATGCGCCCTCCTTCTACTCGCTGAGCGTGGGCAACGAGCTGGGCTCCTCGGACTTCGGGTTGCTCGGGGAGTGGATGGAGGCCTGCAAGGCCTATGACAAGCGCCACCTCTACGCCGCCTCCTCTGCGCGCCAAATCTCCAAGGGCGATGACTTCCTGGTCACCCACGCCTATCCCGGCATTGGGATGGTTCGCGAGTGGCGGCGCGAGGGCACCGACTGGGATTACGAGAGCGCCTACACGCGCACCAAGCTCCCCACTGTCGCCCACGAAATTGGCCAGTGGCCCGTCTTCCCTGAGTTCGACCGCGAGATCCCCAAGTACACCGGGCTGCTGCGTCCCTGGAACTTGGAGGGCCTGCGCGAGGAGAGCGCCAAGGCCGGCGTGCTGCGTTTCAACCGCGCCTACGCCCGCGCCTCGTTGATGACCTGCCTGCTAATGTACAAAGATGAGATCGAGAGCTTTATGCGCACGCCCTCCTGCGCCGGCTTGCAGCTCCTGGGCATTCAGGACTACTCCGGCCAGGGCGAAGCACTCATTGGTTGGTTCGATTCCTTCTACGACCGCAAACCCGGTGCCGAGCAGGCCGTCCCCGTGGGCAACTACTTCGCCCCCGTCGCCTGCCTCGCCCGCTTCCCCAAGTATACCTGGCACGCCGGCGAGACCTTCACCGCCAAGCTCGTTATCCACAACTACAGCCAGGGCACCTACCGCGCCAAGCTCCCCTGGAGCCTCGGTTCGGCCGAGGGCGAGGTGACCGTTGAGGTGCCCGAGGGCTCGGTCGAGACCGTCCACACCCTCACGCTGCCGCTCAAGGACCTTGCCCCCACCCTGCCGGCCAAGCTTGAGCTCACCTTCGGCAATAACCGCTGGCCGATCTGGGTCTACCCCGAGCAGATTGCCGATAGCGTCCCCGAGGGCATCGTCTTCACCGACGACCTCTCCGAAGCCCAGCGCGCCATCGCCGCAGGCAAGCGCGTCCTCTTCGATGCCTCCGCCTGCGCCAACCCCAAGGCCACCATCTTCTCGGCCTTCATTCCCGTTTACTGGGGCACCACCTGGTTCCCCGGCCAGCGTGCCACCACCCTTGGCATGGTCGTCCAGGCCCAGAGCCCCGCCTTTGCCGCCTTCCCCACCGATGATTGGCAGGATTGGCAGTGGAAGCATCTGATCAATGGCGCCACCACCTTCCGTCTCACTGGCACAGACCCCGACTTCACCCCCCTGGCAATGCCGATTGTCGACTTCCATAAGCCCGCCCTCGCTGCGGTTCTCTTTGAGGCGCAAATCGGCAAAGCCCGGGTCCTCGTCTCGGGTATCAACCTCGCCGCCAACCGCCCCGAAGCCAAGCAGCTCCGCCGTTCGCTCCTCGATTACGTGGCCTCCAACGCCTTTGCCCCCAAGGGCACCATCGACCCGGCCGCCTTCAAGGGTCTTTTCCACGACGTCCGCACCAACCTGCCGCCGCGTCCGGCCGAGTACGCCAAGGCCGTTGCCTACTTTGAGTGCGCTGCCCTGCGCGAAGGTCGCCAGGTCGACATTCCCTGGAGCAAGCGCCTCGACCGCGCCGAGCTCGCCGCCGGCTCCTACACCCTCTCCGGCGAAGGCCTGCGCACTTGGGCCGACAAGGATGGTAAGTACTGGGTAGCCAACAAGCTCAAGCTCACCCTCACCGGTGCAGCCAATGTCCGCGGCAAGCTCCTTGTCCGCTTGCGCGACCCCGATTCCGGCGGCAAGCGCACCGCCCGCGGCACCTTCGATGGCAACCGCTCCTTCTCCATCCCGCCGCACGGCAAGTCCGCCCAAAACCCCACCGGCGCCTACACCCTCACCCTCCCGGTGGACATGGAGGACTTCCTGGATGGCAAGCTCGAGCTCTCCCTCGAAAAGACCGGCGGGCCGAATATCATGATTGATCGCGTGATTCTCCTCCCGAACGACTAAACGCGGCAGGAGGCTCCCTGTGGGGCTGGGCGGCGCGGCTTTCATCGCGCCCTCCAGCCCCACCGCTTTTCATCACCACGCCCTATGCGGGCCGCCCGGGGCACCGATGGCTCCAGTCCGAAGGCTTGCTTCGCGGAGAGGCGGCGGGGATGCCCGCGAGTGGGGTTTCACGCATTGCGCATGTTTATGGTATAGTATAAGCCTATGGATTTGAAGAAGAGGCAGCTGATGAAACCCTTGTTGATCGTAATGAGTGCTCCGAGTGGGGCCGGTAAGAGTACCTTGTGCGACTTGTTGTTGCAGGACTTCCCGGAGATTACCTACTCCGTCTCGTGCACCACGCGTGCGCCGCGCGGAATGGAAGAAGATGGCGCGGATTACTTCTTTGTCTCACAAGCGAAGTTTGACCAGTTGGTGGCAGAGGGGAAGCTGCTAGAGCACGCTGTGGTCCATGGGAATTGTTATGGCACGCCGGCCGATCCGGTGCGAGAGGCCTTTGCCGAGGGGCAGAGCGTGCTGATGGATATTGATGTGGTGGGCGCTGCGGCCGTGCGCGAGACGTTGGCCAAGCTGCCGGAGGACGACCCGCTCAAGACCGGCTTTGTGGATATCTTCATCGAGCCGCCGAGTATGGAGGAGCTGGAGCGGCGGCTTGTTGGGCGTGGCGAAGATTCGCCCGAAACAATTGCCCTGCGTCTGCAGAATGCGCAGGGGGAGATGGACCGCGCCGGCGAGTTCCGTTACCGCGTGGTCAATGACGAGCTCTCCGTGGCCTACCGCCGCATTCGCGACATCCTATTGGTGCGCGGCGGCGAACTGTAAAGGCAAAACGAGCGACTGCAGAGGGCCCGTGGATGATTCGGCGCAAAGACGTGGCAAAGTGGACAGTCGACAGTCAACAGTCGACAGGGCGCGTTCCGCGACGGATAGGCCCAAGCGCGCAACGCTCTGCACAGAACCCGAGCAACGAGGTGTGATATGCCGATGACCCCCACTCCGCACAATGAGAAGCAGCCGCCCAAGGTGCTCTTGGGCGTGACCGGTGCAATTGCCTGCTATAAGGTCTGCTCGTTGGTGCGGCTGATGGTTTCGCGCGGCTGGCAGGTGCAGGTGATTGCCACCGCGCACGCGCTGGACTTCGTGGGGGAGATTACCTGGCGAACGCTCTCGCAGCGAGCGGTCGAATGCGATGCCTTTGCGCCGAACATGGATTGGCATCCGCGCCACATTGCCCTGGCCGATTGGTGCGACCTCTTGCTGGTGGCGCCCTGCTCGGCCAATACGCTCGCGAAGTTGGCGCATGGGCTGGCCGATAACCTGCTCACCGAAACCGCGCTCGCCTTACCACCGGGCAAGCCGATGTGGGTGGCGCCCTCGATGAATACACGCATGTGGGAGCACGCAGCCACGCAGGCGAATGCTAACACTTTGCAGGCGCGCGGCGTGCAGGTGCTCTTGCCCAAGGCCGGCGAGTTGGCCTGCGGTGTCACCGGCGCAGGGCGGTTGCCCGAGCCCGATGACCTGATGGCGGCCTTGGCGGATTGGGAAGCGAGACGTGCGCAATGAAGTGTGAACTCTGCCATAAAAACGAGGCCGAGACGGTCATCTTCCGCGAACGACCGGGGAAGGCGCGCGAAGAGCTCTATGTCTGCCGCCCCTGTGCCGAGCGCGAAGAGGCCTTTGGGCAGGAGCGCGGCATCCAAGTGGCCGCGATGGAGTTCTCGCCGGATGACCTGCCCCCAGGCGTCAATCCGGGTCTCCCTCCCGGGGGAACGGATGAGGGCTGGTCGCCCCCGAAGCCATCGGCAGAGGCCTTCCACGAACTCGGCAAGATGTTCGACCAGATCTCTTCGTTGCTCTCGGGCTCTGGGAACAATCTAGACGAAGCGCGCTGCCCGGCGTGCGGTCAGACGCTGGAAGAGATTCGCTCTTCCGGGTTGGTGGGGTGCCCCAAGTGTTACGAAGTTTTTCGCGAGGCCATTGTGCCGCTCTTGGCCGAGCTCAACGACTGCACGGCCTTTGGCGGCACCTTTGGCGTGGCCAAGCAGGTGAATGCCCAAGAGCAACTGCAGGCCCTCAAGCGCGCCTTGGTCGAGGCCATCCAGCGCGAAGACTATGCAGCCGCCAAGCAATTGAAGGCGGAGATTGAGGCGCTCAAGCGCGCGCTCGGCGATGCCGAGCAGGGAGGGGCCCATGGCGCTTAAAGATCTGCTCAAGCCAACGCCCACCGAGCGCGGACAGATTTGCCTCTGCGCGCAATTCGCCTTTGTCCGCAACCTGGAGGGGATGCCCTTCCCGGACCGGATGAAAGATGCCGATCGCGTGCGCCGCTCAGCCCAAATCATCACGCAGTTGAAGCAACTTCTGCCTGGCATTGAGAACTTGACGCCCAACCTCGCAGAGGTGCAAGCCCACTTAGCC
>JBJEVY010000036.1:0-2416 GCA_051884775.1 Candidatus Spyradenecus sp.
CCGGCCTAAAAAGTAGTTGACAACATACATATTTGTCCTTTGTGGTTGCTCATCCACAAGGCCTATTTCGGCGTGACAAGGCCTCCACAACCCTTTGTGAACTTTGTACCCTTTTTGACATAGCTCCTTCGCTTCGCTCGGACTTGTGGTTGCTCACCCACAAGGCCTATTTCGGCGCGACAAGGCCTCCACAACCCTTTGTGGTTGCTCATCCACAAGGCCTATTTCGGCGTGCGTTCTTTGTGAACTTTGTGTTCTTTGTGGTTGCTAATCCTGCGTGCCTCTGCGTGCCTTTGCGCTGTCTTTTTGGTTGCTAACTCACGCGAGCACGGCGAGGGCGGTGAGGCCGAGGAGGAGGCAGTAGGGGCCGAAGAGCCAGAAGCGATCGCGGTTGAGGAGGCGGACCATCCAGGCGACGCTGGCGTAGCCGACGGCGGCGGCGGTGAGGAAGCCGAGGGTGGCGAGGCCAGGGGTGAGGCCGGCGAAGGCGCTTTCGCCGTCTGAGCCGAGGGCTTTAAGGAGGTGGAGGGTGTTGCCGGCCAGGATGATGGGGACAACCATCAGGAAGGAGAAGGCGGCGGCCTTGTCGCGGTCGAGCCCCAGGAAGCGGGCGATGGAGAGGGTGGAGCCGCTGCGGGAGATACCCGGGAGCATGGCGAAGGCTTGGGCGATACCCATCGCGAGGGCGGAGCGCCAGGTGACGGGGCGGTGGAGATCGCGGCCGAAGAAGCGGGTGGAGAGGAGGAGGAGACCGGTGAAGAGGAGGGCGCAGGCAACGAAGCGGGGGTGCTCGGCCAGGGCCTCAAGGGTCCCTTCGGCAGCGAGGCCAAGGAGCACGGCGGGAATCATCGAGAGGAGGACGGCCCCGGCGAAGCGCCAGGCTTCGGGGTCGCGCCGGAAGAGGCCGAGGAGGGTCTTGGCGATAAAGGCGCGGTAGTAGGCGAAGACGGCGAGGAGGGTGCCGGCGTGGAGGAGGAGCTCAACGCCCAGACCGCTGAGCGAATCGAAGCCAAGGAGCGATTTAGCCAGGACGAGGTGACCGGAGGAGCTGACGGGAAGAAACTCGGTGAGGCCTTGAACAACGGCAAGGAGGAGCATTTTGAGGGCGTCTGGCATGGCGCGGGATCCTTAGTCGATAAGGCGAGCCCAGGCAGCGGCCGGGGAGCGGGTGCCTTCGGGGAGAATGGCTGTGAGGGCGAGGTTGCCCGGGGAGAAGACCTGCTCGGCGCAGGCGCGAATCTCTTCGGCCGTGATGGCGCGCAGTTGGGCGAGGCGCGCGGCGGGGTCAACGGGCAGACCAAAGAGGGTGCGGCTGGCAACATACCAGAGGGGCGCCTCGTCGAGGCGAAGGCGGAAGCGGCCGCAGAGGTAATCGCGCGTGCGGCGGAGTTCAGCCGCGCCGAGCGGTTTGGAAGCCACGCGGCGACACTCGGCGAGGATGGCGCGAGCGCAGGTGAGGACCTTGTCGGGGGCGCAGCCGGCGGTGATGGCCAGCAGACCGCAGTCGGTCATCTGCGAGACGCCGCTGGAGATGTTGTAGCAGAGGCCGCGCTTCTCGCGGATGCTTTGGAAGAGGCGGCCCATCATCGTCTCGCCCAAAAGGCAGGAGAGCGCCGCGAGGGCGGGCGGGTTCTCGACGGCTTGCCAGGGGCCGGTGCGCCAGCCGAGGGCGAGTTGGGCCTGCTGGATACCGGCGCGGCGCTCGACGCAGAGGGGGTCGAGCGGGATGGCGCGGCTGAAGGGCTCGGGCTCGCGGAGGGTGGCGGCGGGGGTGAGGTGACGCGTCAGGCGCTCGACGTCGGCCACGCAGCGCGCGGGGTCGATGCGGCCTACGAAGGCAAAGAGGGTGCGGCTGGGGGCGTATTGACCGCGCCAGTAGGAGAGGAGCGCCTCGCGCGGCATCGATTGGATGCCCTCAAGGGTGCCGAGAATGGGGCGACCGAGGGGGTGGCCGGACCAGATTTGCGCGACCAGGCGGTCGACGGCCACGCTATCGGGCTGGTCATCGTACATCCGGATCTCTTCGCAGATAACCTGGCGCTCGCGGTCGAGCTCCTTGGGGTCGAAGGTGGCGTGGTAGAAGAGGTCGGCGAGGACATCGAGGGCGACGGCGGCCTTGTCGTGCGGGACCTTGGCGTAGTAGCAGGTGTGGTCGCGATCGGTGTAGGCGTTGAGGGAGCCGCCCTGGCCTTCGATGGCTTGGGAGAGGGCCTTGGCCGAGCGGCGCTCGGTGCCCTTGAAGAGCATGTGCTCGATAAAGTGACTGGCGCCGTTCACGGCCTCCCACTCGTTGCGGGCGCCAACGCGGGCGTAGATGGCCACGCGGACGCTCTCGGCATCGGGTCTGGGCAGGGTGAGGACGCGGATGCCGTTGGGCAGCGTCGTGAGCTGGTGCTTCATAGGTTAGCGCAGGAGG
>JBJEVY010000037.1:0-2410 GCA_051884775.1 Candidatus Spyradenecus sp.
AAGTGGCGCAGTGGTAGCGCAGGTGACTGTTAATCACTTGGTCGCAGGTTCGAATCCTGCCTTCGGAGCCAGTTTAGCCCGCCATTGGCGGGCTTTTTATTTGCCCTAAACCCGGGGTTGCGCAAAAAGTGCTTGCTTTTTGGGGGCGTAGTGTGCTATTGTGTGCGCTCACCGAAGGGAAAGCAGAAGGTTTCCCCTCCATTTTGTCAGACAAACGCGAAGGATATTGACCATGCCGAACATCAAGAGTGCCGCTAAGCGCGTGAAGACCGCCGCCAAGGCTAACCTGCGCAACCGTTCCGTGCGCAGCGAATTGCTGACCTATCGCCGCAAGGTGGAAGAGGCCATTGCCTCTGGCGACAAGGCTGCCGCGACCGCGCTCGCCTCTGTGTACGCTTCGAAGCTGGATAAGGCCGTCAAGAAGGGCGTTATCAAGCACAACACGGCCGACCGCAAGAAGTCCCGCTCCACGCTCGCCGTTGCGAAGCTTGCCTAACCGCGTTTTCCGCGCGCGTTAGCCTGCCGAAGAACGAAACGCTGTGCGTACGCGCTACGCCGTGTTTCGTTCTTTGCTTTTGGAGAGCGGTCGACCGTGAACAGTCGACAGGTGGCAGGGCGCTAACGCGATGGGCGAAGCCTTTGTTCCGTGCGCGCAGCGAGCATCTTTCGGCCCGTAGGGGCCCCTCTCGCGCCCTAGGCGCACCTCACGGCGGCGACCGCCGCCCCCTCACGCGAGCTTCGCGAGTACACCATGCGCCGCTATATTCTCCGCCGCCTATTGGAGATGTTGCCAACCACCTTCGGGGTGTTGGTGCTCTCCTTTATTCTCTTCTATGTGGTGGGCGGATCGCCGGCGCAGACGGTGCTCGGTCAGCACGCCACGCAGCAGGCGATTGCGGCCTTCGACGAGGCCAATGGTTACGACTTGCCGCTCTTCTTTGGGCGCTGGGCGAAGGTTGATGGCGTGCAGCGTGCGAGCGACGGGGGCACGGAGTTGGCCTTTGCGTTGCACGCGGGCACCTATGCGCTGCCGGGGGCGACGGTGGTGGAGCTGCGGCAGGTGGAGGGCTCGGCGCTGCGGCGCGTGACCGGGCGCACGGAGGTGGAGGTGCCCGAGGGGTGGCAAGCGGTCTCGGCGCGCGGGGTGGAAGCGGTGCGGCGGAAGCTGCGCCATCCCTTCGAGTCGCAGTTCGTGCGCTACTTGCGCTCGTTGGCGCGGTTGGATTTGGGGATGTCGATCGAGACGAAGCAGCCAGTCGCGCAGGTGCTGGCGCAGGGGCTGCTGCCGACGCTGTCGCTCTCGGTGCCGATTTTGCTCTTTGGGGCGGCGAGCGGGGTGCTCTTGGGGCTGCTGTGCGCGGCCAAGCAAGGGGGCGTGTGGGACCGCGGCGTGCTCGGCTTCTCGACGCTCCTGATGAGCATCAACTACGTGGTTTGGATTCTGCTAGGGCAGTTTTTGTTGGGCTTCCGCTGGCCGCTCTTCCCGCTGTGGGGCTACGAGAGCGCCTACTACCTGGTGCTGCCGGTGATTATCGGCGTAATCAGTTCCCTGGGCTCGGACGTGCGCTTCTATCGCGCGGTGATGCTCGATGAGATCTACAAGCCCTATGTGCGCACGGCCCTGGCCAAGGGCATCAGCCGCCGGCGCATCCTCTTTGGTCACGTGCTGCGCAATTCGCTCATCCCCGTGGTCACCTACATCTCCCTCTCCATCCCCTATCTCTTCACCGGCTCGCTGCTGCTCGAAAGCTTCTTCGGCATCCCGGGCCTGGGCAGCGTCTCGATCAACGCCATCAACTCCGCCGACCTCTCCGTGGTCCGCGCGGTGGTCATCTTCGGCGCGCTCATCTACCAACTCGTCAACCTGCTGACCGACCTGGCCTACGGCTGGCTCGATCCGCGCGTGCGCATCGCCTCATGAAACCTGCCGCCGAAAGCGTCGCCCTCCGCGCCCCGAGTCCCTGGCAACGCCTGTGGAGCAACGTCTTCTCGCGCTGCTGCCTGCTAGCAATCCTCCTCTACACCCTGGCCGCGCTCTGGGGCGAGGGGGTCTACCGCTACTACCGCGGCACGCTCCTGCCCGGCTGCCCGGCCCTCACCTGGGCCCCCGAACGCCAGGCGCCCTACAACGAGCTGCACATGGAAAGCCGCTACGTGCCGCCGCTCACCCGCGTCACCTGGCCCGAGAGCACCCTCCCCGATGGCACGCGCCTGCCGCCGCGCACGCACCGCTACTGGTTGGGCTCGGATAACCTCGGGCGCGATGTGCTCCAACGCCTCATCCAAGGCGCGCGCATTGCCTTCCATGTGGGCATTATGACCTCGCTCATCGCCATCCCCCTGGGCGTGCTCTTGGGCTGCCTCGGCGGCTACTTTGGCGGGAAAATCGACAGCGCCGTGGTCTGGCTCT
>JBJEVY010000038.1:0-30584 GCA_051884775.1 Candidatus Spyradenecus sp.
AAGGTGTGCACTTGCCGAACATCTTTACGCGAGCCGCCAACAACACACAAGCGCCTCCGCCGTGTCGAAACACGGCGTGGTTGACCCCGAAGCACGCCGTACCTCGACCTCAACCACGCCGTACCTCGACCTCAACCACGCCGTACCTCCAAATACCCCCGCCGCGGTCCAAAAGACGTGCGGGGGGAAAGCGTGCGGCGGTTCGGCGGAAAATGGAAGGGTTCCCGCCGCGTCAACCTTCGCTCCCGATTGATTTTCCTCTACTCCTTTGGCCTCGTCCCTGTTCGGGTGAATGCATTCCGAAAATCCGGGATATGTGTGCATACCTCCAGGAATGTCTGCATACAACTGTAGGCACCCACCCTCAGCGCGCTGTATTAGCAGCGATGGAGGCGGTAGGCTTGAGTGCCCAGACCGAGTTGTTCAGCGTGGACAAGGCAGGAGCGCCAGTCGGTCTCGGGAGAGACACGGCCGAAGGCATCACGCTCGGGATGGTCGTGGGCATTCTTATCTAGGAGCGAACCGGAGGTCGCAGGCTGGGCATTGACGGCATCAGCGCAAGCACGATCGAGCGCCACCGGGTCGAAGGAAGCGAAGAAGCCGACATCCGGCACGATGGGCACATCATTCTCCGCGTGGCAGTCACAGAAGGGGGAGACATCGATGGCCAAAGAGATATGGAAATGAGGGCGATCATGAACAACAGCAAGGGCGTATTCGGCAATCTTGCAATTGAGGACATCATTCGCCTCGTCGTACTGCGGCTCGATAGCATCGCGCGGGCAGACGCCAATGCAGCGGCCGCAGCCCACGCAGCGGGCGTGGTCGATGGCAGCCTTGCCATTGGTGAGAATGGGCGCATCGTGGGCGCAGATGGCGCGGCAACGGCCACAGCCCACACAGGCTTCAGTGGAAACGACCGGCTTGCCGGCCGCGTGCATCTCCATCTTGCCGGCGCGCGAGCCGCAGCCCATCCCCAAGTTCTTGAGCGCGCCGCCAAAGCCGGTCAGCTCGTGGCCCTTGAAGTGGTTAAGGGAAATGACAATATCGGCATCCATTATCGCTCGGCCAATCTTGGCTTGCTTAACGTAGGTGCCTCCAGGAACCGGAACCTGCACTTCGTCAGTGCCCTTGAGGCCGTCGGCGATAATCGTATGCACGCCGGTAACCAGGGGATTATAGCCATTAGCATAGGCAGAATCGAGGTGGTCGAGGGCCTGTTTGCGCCCACCCACATAGAGGGTGTTGCAGTCGGTCAAAAAGGGGCGGCCACCGAGGCGCTTAATGAGGTCGCAGAGCGTACGCGCATAGTTCGGGCGAAGGAAGGCAAGGTTCCCCGGCTCGCCAAAGTGCGTCTTCACCGCCACGAAGCGTCCGGCAAAGTCAATCTGCTCAATGCCGGCTTTCAATATGAGCTTCTCGAGCTTCTTCTGCAACCCGTCGCCCATCGCGACCGTGTGAAGATCAGTAAAATAGACATCGGCAGGGTGTTTCATAAGCCTCCTATTCAATCATTCGAATGGTTTCCCAACGCCCGCGCAAGAAGCGAATCAGGAGACCGCAACCGGCGAGCGTGACATAAAAGACAATCGAGAGCCACAAGGCGACAATGCCGAACCCGGCCAAATAGAGTCCGAAGAGCGCCGGCATCCACAGGAAGACAGCAATCGAACAGACCCACCCCATCACGAAGTGCGTATCGCCCGCGCCCTTCAATGCGCCGCCCAAAACAATGTTCCAGGTGTCAAAGAGCGCCCAAGCCAGGAAGATGATAATCAACGTCTGACCCAACGGGAGGAAGTCAGCGTAGGAGAAGGGCGCGTGTGCCGGATAGAAGGCCCGCAAGATAGGTCCGCAAAAGCTCAAGATAATGACCGCGCACAAGACCAAGTAGCCCCACCCCAAGAGCACGCAATTACGGCCAACGCGCCGAGCCCCCGCCACATCCCGATCGCCCATACATTGCCCCGTGAGAATGTTCGCCGCCATCCCCAACCCCATTAGCGGGGCAAAGACCAGATGGTTAATCGAGAAGGCGATATTGCTCGCCGCAAACGAAAGCGCGTCCAACCGCCCGGTCAGGAAGACAAAGACCGTAAAGGTGCCAACATCCAGCAAGACATGGCTCCCGCTAGGCAGACCAAAACGCATCACCTTCAAGAGCCCCTGCGTCTGCCAAGCAAAGGCCACACGCCGGCGGCGACGCGTGGCAAAGTGCGTTTCGCGGCAAAGTGCCACCACCAAAATCGCCAAGACGAGATACTGCGCCAGCGCCGTCGCCAACCCGGCCCCAGCGATCCCCAGCTCCGGCAACCCCCACCACCCCCAAATCAGAAAGGGATCAAGCACCACATTAAAGACATTCCCCACCACATTAGCCACCATCACCAACCGCGTGAAGCCCTGTCCGGTAAAGAAGCCCGAGAGCGCCGCCACAAAGGGAATCGCCAAGCTGCCGAAGACAAGCATCCGGTAGTAACTTACCTCTTCGGCCACCACCTCCGGCGCATGGCCCACCAGCGCAAAGAGCCAATTTCCCAGCGGCAGCGTCAAGAGCAGCACCGGCACGCACAGCACCGCCAGCCAGACCCCCTGCCCCATCGCCCGCGCACAAGCCGCCCGCGCCCCCGCACCAGCATACTGCGCCACGAAGGTCCCCGAATAGGCCACCACATTCTGCAGGAAGGCAAGGATGATAAAGCTCATCAATCCCGCCGGCATCGCCGCCTGAATGCTCACCGCGCTATACCGCGCTAGAAAGAGGCGGTCAATGAACATCATCACCGCCTGGGCGGCCATTGCCAACACCAGGGGCCACGCCACCATCAGGCAACTCCGCATTCCCCCACGCGCTTGCAGTTGCGCTGTCATCGCCTAAACGCCCTCCATGCCGGCGCAGAGCGCCTGGACCTTCTCCACCGTCACCTCGCGCAGGCTCTCCACCACCGGATAGCCGGCACGCGCCAAGCGCTCGGGCGTCTGATGGCCCGCCGCACACAGAAGGCACTGCCACCCCTGCGCACGCGCCACCTCGGCATCGTGCAGCGTATCGCCAATCAGCACTACCGGCCCGTGCAAAGCCAACCGCTCAGCAGCCTGCGCCTTTGAGGCTCCCTCGTAGTTGCTACTCCCCAGCACGAAGTCCATCTCCGCAGCCAAACCAAACTGCTGCAACTGCATTTCAAGCAGCCCTTGCTCAAGCGCGGAGAGGACCCCCTGACGCATCTGCCCCTCGCGAAAGGCTCCCACGCACTCGCGTGCGCCCGGCTGGAGACGCAAGTGCTTGGAGAAGAGGTAGCGCAGATGAAAACTCTCAGAAAGCGCCTCCCAATCGAAGGGCGTGGCCGGTGCCATCCCCAAGGAGTGATAGAAGGCCGCTACGGGAAAGTCAAAGCGCCGACGGTAGTCCTCGCGCGAAAGGGGCGAGAGGTGATGAGCGCGCAGAATAGCATTAAGGGCATCCAGGCACGCCTGCAAATCGTCAATCAACGTACCATTAAAGTCCCAAATGACAGTTACGGGGGAGGTCGAGGGCGGAATCATGCGGTAAAGGAGACTGGCTTGAGTGTATTGGCTTCAGGGTCGATTTCTCGGTTGAGCGTAACGCGGCCGACGCCCAAAAGGATGCCGACAGCGGAAAAAGAGGCCAGGAGGCAAGAGCCGCCATAGGAGAGGAAGGGCAAGGCCAAACCCTTGGTTGGGAAGAGGTGGGTAACCACGGCCATATTGGCCGCCCCCTGTGCGCAGAGCAGCATCGTAGCCCCAAAGGCCAGGAGCGTCCCCTGCTTATCCTTGGCGCGGAAGGCAATCATTGTCCCACCACTCAAAAGCAACAGATAAGCCAACCACACCCCACCGGTGGCCACCAATCCCATATCTTCGGCCACCACCGCAAAGATGAAATCCGTATGGCACTCGGGCAGATAGTACTCCTTCTGCATCCCCTGTCCAATGCCCACCCCACGCAACCCGCCATTGCGGAAGGCGATCTCCGACTGCAGCGCCTGATCGTTCTCGTCATTGGCCTCTTTGCGCAACCGCGCCATTCGGTTCGGGTTGAGGGCCACCAGAACACCAATCGCGGCAACCCCAATCACCCCCAACAGCAGACAGCGCCGGATGGAAATCCCCCCCAGCAACAAGGTCAACCCGCACAGCGCACAATAGACGAATGAGCCCCCAAAGTCCGGCTGCGCCAAGGTCAACATCAGCGGCATGGCCACCATTGCCATCGGCACAACAAAGCCGCGCCCAAAGCGCCGAATCAGCCCCCCCTGCACCTCCAGATAGGCCGAGAGCACCACGATGATGAAGAGCTTAACGAACTCAATCGGTTGTAAGCTGAACGGCCCCAGATTGATCCAGCGGTGCGCACCCTTGGCCGCACGCCCCAATCCTGGCACAAAGACCGCCACCAACGCGCACACCATCAGCGCGAAAAGCGTCCACATCACCGCCGGGCGCCGATAGAAGCGATAGTCGATGAAGTAGAAGAGCGTGGCCAACACAATCCCCATCACCAAGAAGGCGCTCTGCATAATACAATAGTGGTAAGGCCCCAACCCCTGCGACTTGCTGGCATACGAAATCACCATCACGCCAAACACCGAGAGCGCAAATGTGACAATCATAATCGTGCGAAGGGCAAGTTTAAGCATAGCAAGGGCCTAACCAGGGAAAAAAGGGGCGGATTGCAAGTGGCGCGGGCCAGGGTGCAATCCGCCATCTATCAGCGCCAGGCGCTGGACTTAGTGCTTGGGAATACGAAGCGTGGTGCCAGGAGCCACCGCGTTATTCGTGGTATCCTCAAGGTTATTCGCCGCACGAAGGTCCGTCAGAAGCACGTTGAACTTCAACGAGATGCTCACCAGGTCCTCCTTCTCACCCACCACATAGGTGGTGAACTCTTCAGCAGGCGCCGCCGGCTGTTGCTGGAGCACCGGAGGCTGGGGCGCAGCCTCCTCCACGGGCGCCACCGGGGGCGGCGGCAAAGCCTCTTCACCCTGCTGGGCGTCAACCGGCGTAACAATCACCGTCTGCTCTTCAACCACCGGAGCCGGCTGCTCGACCACGGGCTTCTGCTCAACAGGCTTCTGCTCCACCGGCTTCGCGGCGGGCTTCTTCTCGGCCGGCTTTGCGGCAGGCTTCTTCGTCGCACCCGGGATGGTGAGCTTCTGGCCCACCCAAATCGTGTCGCCCTTCAGGTTGTTGGCCTTCTTGATAGCTTCCACCTTCACCCCGTGCTTGCGCGCAACCGTGCCGAGCACATCGCCGGACTTGACCGTGTAGGTCGTCGAACCCGCCGCAGGAGCCGACTTCGCCGCACGCGGCTTAGCCTTAACCGTCACATCCGTTCCGGCCGGCAAGAGCACCTTCTGCCCAATGCGCAAGTTGTTCGGATTCCCGCGCAGCGAGGGGTTGAGGGCCAAAATATCAGGCTGACGGACCTTGAAGCGGGTCGCGAGCGCGCTCACCGAATCTCCCGCCGTCACCGTGTAGCTCACCGGCTGAGGATGAACCGCGGCCGGCTTGGTCTCGGGCTTCGCTTCAGGCTTCGTTTCAGGCTGCGCGGCGGGCTTGGTCTCAGCTTCAACCGTCCCGGGCGCCACTTCGGCTTCGTTCGGCGTAACCGTCGGCTCAGCGCTCACCTCAGCTTCGACCTGTTCGGCCTCCTGGCGATTAACTTCAATGGCTTCCTGCTGCGCCTGGCTGGCCGCAGCCTCCTGCTTCGTGGCGCAACCAGTCAGCACCACAGCGGAACACGCCGTTAAACAAAGGGAAAACAACACTTGCTTCTTCATTGATAACTCCTGATCTCGAGGCTTCATCGCCCTCAAAACGGCCCGAACTATACCAAACCACCACCTAAAAGGCAAGCATTTGCGCCACCTGTACCCTCATTCCGCGCCCCCCGGAAACTCCGAAACTTCCAGAAAACCGAAGGCGCACCTTGCGGCCCGAATGAGCCCCGCCCAATCATCCTGGCTTAACCCCGACAATCATTTCAACAATGCCCCCATGCTATTGCATTCCGCCCGAGGCGAAATTATTAAGCCCCAGGGTTAATTCAATTATCCCTTAGGGTTAATTCAATTATCCCTTAGGCTTAATTATCTCATCCGCCCCGGGAAGCAGTTTCAACCCGGCGTGAGAGCAGTTGCACAAGGCCGAGGCGCAAATCGCCTAGCGGTTAGCCATTCGTGGCTAACGGATAGCACAGAGGCTGGGGTCGAGCGTATGACTGGGTGAGAAGGCGTTGCAAGGGAATTGGAGCCAGGGCGCTCGCTGACGCTCACTGCCCCGCGCGACCCGCACCCGCCAAGCACATCACGTTGCACGCATTCACACACCATCCATCGCCTCGCAAAGGAAAACTTCTCACAGCCATCATATTCCCGACAACCACATCTGCCACCCCATTCCCCTCCGTCGCCTCACCTCTCCTAACAAACACTGCGACAAGAGGAACCACCTGCATAGCATATAAAAAGACGCGCTCGCCAAGCATCTCTCTTGGCGAGCGCGAGCTCAAACTTGGTGGAGGTGGCGGGAATTGAACCCGCGTCCAAAGCAGCTTCACAGCGATGTCTACGTGCGTAGCCGGATCTTTGTGTCGCGCAAGGCAAGCCAACCGGCGGGCCAGACCTTGAGCCACCCTTCATGATGGTACGGTTACGTGTTCCCGAGGGGCCGGTTCACGCAGAGACCTGCGGGTTGACGCGTCCGCCCTTAGCAGGTGTCAGGGGTTCAGCGACGGGCCAAAAGGTTAGGCCGCGTAGGCGAAGTTATCGTTCGCAGTTAGGTTTTTGATCGATGTTTTACGGGGCCAACGATCATCCCCGGCACGCAACCGAAGTTCCGACATGCCCTGTCGAGACCTGGTCACCCCCGAAAATCGGGAAAACGGGGCGGAGGATAGCAAAAAGGGGTTGGGAAGTCCAGTGAAAAGTGCTACAATCACGGTATGATTAGGCAGAAAGTATCAACTGAGGAAATTGCGCGCGAGGGGCTGGTGCTCTCTGGCGAAGCGGCGCATCACCTCTTACATGTGCTTCGGGTCAAGCCCGGGGCGGAGATTGGGTGCTTTGATGGGGCCGGGCGCACACGGCTCTATCATGTGCTTGAACGCGGGGAGGCCGAACTGACCTTGCAGGCCAAGCAGCCGGTCTTCGACTGCGCCGAGCCGCCGGTGGAGTTGGTGCTCTTTGCCTGCATTCCCAAGGGCGAGCGGATGGATTGGTTGCTCGAGAAGGCCACCGAGCTGGGTGTGGGGCGGATCGTGCCGGTGATGAGCGAGCGGACGGTGGTGCGTCTGGCCGGGGCCCAGGCGGAGGCCAAACGCGCGCGCTGGCAGCGAATTGTCGAGGCGGCCTCGCGCCAATGTGGGGCCACGCGCGTGCCGGAGGTGACCCTGCCCGTGCCCTTTAAGGAGACCGAAGCGATGATGCGCGCGTGCTCGACCCTCATCGTCGCAGCCCTTATCCCCCAAGCAAAGCCCCTCAAACCGGTGCTCGACGCGCTCGACCCGGTGCACCCGGGCCAGACGTGGGGCTGGTGGTGCGGCCCGGAGGGGGACTTCACCCCCGGCGAGATGGAGACGATCCTCGCGTGCGGCGCCACGCCGGTCACCCTGGGCCCACTCATTTTGCGCGTTGAAACGGCCGCCATTTACGGTCTGGCCAATCTTGGCTGCGCTCGTAACAACCTGCCGCAACAATCGGAGGCATAAAGCAAATGGATGAAGTCCTCTTTCCTACCGTGGGCATTGCGGGCATTGGCCTCATCGGCGGCTCGCTGGCCAAGGACCTGCGGACCTTCGGGCTCACCAACCGCTTGGTTGGCTGGAACCGCACCGCCGCGCACGCCGAGCGCGCCCTTGAACTTGGGCTGGTTGACGACCTGGCGCCTTCGCTCGAAGCGCTGGTGGCCGCGTGCGACCTGACCGTCCTGGCAATGCCGGTGGACGTGCTCGTGCGCCTACTGCCCGGGCTCCTCTCCACCCTCCGCCCCGGCCAGGTGCTCATCGACGTGGGCTCCACCAAGCAGGCCATCGCGCAGTCCGTCGCCAACCACCCCAACCGCCGCCAGTTCGTGGCCTGTCACCCAATGGCCGGCACCGAGAAGAGCGGCCCAGATGCCGCCATCGACAACCTCTTCCGCAACCGCTTCACCCTCCTCATCGACCCGGAAGCCAGCGACCCCGAGGCCCTCGCGCGCGTCAGCGCCATGTGGCAGCGCGTCGGCGCGGTCCTCGCCACCCTCTCGGCCGAGGCGCACGACCGCACCGCCGCCCTCCTTTCGCACATGCCCCACGTCCTGGCCTACGCCCTGGCGCGAACCATCAAGGAGGCCGAACGCAACCAGGCCCTCAACGCCCGCTTCGCCGGCGGCGGCCTCGCCTCGATGACGCGCATCGCCCACTCGCCCATCACCATGTGGCAGCCCATCTTCCGCCAGAACCGCGAGGCCCTCCTCACGGCCATCGATGCCTTTTCCGCGCACCTCGCCGCCTTCCGCAAAGCCATTGCCGAGGGCGACGACGACGCGCTTGTTGAACTGATGCGTTAACCCACAAGCAAGGAGTGACCCTATGAAGCCTATCTTAATGATGGTCATGGCCGGCTGCCCGCACTGCCGCCACGCCCGGGAACTGATGGAGCAGCTCTTCAAGGAGCATCCCATCTACGCCGATGTCCCCCTGCGCATCGTCGATGAGACCAAAGAACCCGACTTCGCCGAAACGCTCGATTACTACTACGTCCCCACCTTCTTCGTGGGCGACCAAAAGATGCACGAGGGCGTCCCCACCCGCGAGGCCATCGAGGCCGTCTTCCTCGCCGCCCTCAAAGACTAGCCCTCAATGGCCCTTTACCTCCTCATCCCGCTCTCCGGGGCCTTCGGCGCGCTGTGCCGCTGGGGTTGCGTTCGCGCGCTGACCGCCCTCGGAGCCGGCGCGCCCTGGGGCACCCTGGCGGTCAACCTCCTCGGCAGCTTCCTCGCCGGTCTCCTCTACGCGCCTTTGCGCGCCCACCATCCCCTCCTGGCCCAAGTCCTCTTCCTGGGCTTCCTCGGCGCCTTCACCACCTTCTCCACCTATACCCTCGAGACTGCGAACCTCGCCCTCCAAGGTCACCTCGCCAAGGCGCTCCTCAACTTTGCCCTCCAAAACGGCCTCGGCCTCCTCGCCGCCCTCGCTGGGCTCCTTCTGACTTCGCGCCCCTAACACCCCGCTTCGCCCCTAGGCCAATTCGCCCCACGGCGTGCCAAAATCATTAATGCACCTCTTAAAGGTTCGCTTTCGGTATAGGGAGCGTTAGGGTGCGGCGTTTTTTCTGTTTTGAGCGGGGCGCTTTTCGTGTATAATGCCGCTCGTTTTTGCGTCTAAAAGGGCGCGGATGAGATGAGCGAAAGGATGAGACGATGCATTGGATGTGCGCGCACGTGAAGGCTGCGGCCTGGTTCTTGGTGTGGCTTCTGTTCCCGGCGCTAGCGGCGGCGGAGATGTTGGCAGGCGCAACACTTTGGAGCAAAGTTCGGGAGCGCTTCCCGGAATTGGGGATGACCGAGGGCGTGGTGCCGACGGTGCGCGTGGCGACGGATCGGACCACGCTTCAGACGGCCTTGACGGCGGCGGTGGCCGAGGCGGGGGAAGACCTGATTCTCTTGGATGGCCGGACCACAGCGACTTGGGAGGGTACGGCTTCGGTGACCGTGGCGATGGCCAATGGTGGCATCACCGTGGTCTCCCAAAATCCCGAGACGGGCGACTTCGCTACGCCAGTCACCTTCAAGGGCTTTGGCTTTGCCGCCACCCCGTCAAGTAGTGCGCCTCTGCGTCTGGCCAACTTCGCCATTGTCGAGGCCAAGACACAGCAAAGTTCGACCATCACTTGCTGTGCATTGAACTTTGTGGGGGCTGGCACGGTAATCGGGAGTGCGTTGTCAATCGTTGACTGCGGAGCGACCTCCGGGACGATTTACGCGGGGGGCGTTAACGCAATGCTCTCAACGGTCTCGCTTTACAACACGACCATTGCCAATACGCGCACGGCTTTGTATGGAGCGGTCACCACGACAAGTGCCACGGTGACCCTGACGCACTGCACGCTCTCCGGGAACACGAATGCCTCCGGGGCAACGGTGACGGCCGTCACGCGCAGTGGTTCTAATGCCACCACTCTGAACTGCTGGATGCCTGAGTCGGCGGCGGAGGTGACGCAGGGCGCAGAGTTGCCCCATTGCGAGCCGCAGGCCTCAGACTCGGCCATCGATGGGGCGACGGCGGCGAGCGAGCTAACGTTTGACGCGCTCGGGCAACCGCGAGTGAGTGGCGCGGCGGCGGATCTGGGCGCGGTCGAGGTCCAGGAGAGCGTGACTGTGGAGCCGCCGGCGGACTTGGTGGCGCTGCCGTCGGGTCCGCGCCAGGTTTACTTGGGCTGGAGCGCTATTCCGCGGGCACAGGACTACACCCTTGAGCGCGCGGCCTCCGAGGCGGGTCCGTGGGAGGATATTTCGGAGCAGACGCTCTGGTGCTCGCCGGGGACGGGGCGCGCGGATACGATTGCGGGGTGGACGAGTGCGCGCTTTGTCGCGGCCGAACCGGGGAGCGCGGCCTACTATCGCCTCACCATCCTCGTGGCGGGGCAGGAGCCGGTCCGGTGCAATCCGGTGCGGGTCGAGACCCCGGCTGCTACGGCCGTGCCGGCCTATCATTCGCGCCCTGAGGCCACGCGGTGTATCTACCTGGACTTCACGGGCTATGTGGAGGACTCCGCTGCGCTGGTCGCCGCCGCCCGCGAGGGCCTCTCGGCGCCGGCGATGACCTATATTGCCACGGCGCCTTTTGCATATGCCGGGCGCTTTGGCGATCGCTCGCAGGTCTACCCCACGGCTTCGGCCATCTACGACATTTGGCGGATGGTGGCCGAGGACTTCGCCGCCTTCGATGTGGACATTACCACTGAGGCGCCCGCGTATGAGGCGCTGGTGAAGGAGTCGGCTGAGGACGAGGCCTACGGCAAGCGAGTGGTCATTGGCTACGCGCAAGGGACCTCGAGCCCGTGGTATCCGGGCGGCGGGGCCTTCGCCGGCGGCGGGTGTTTCGGCGAACGAGTCGACCGGCCGGTCTTCATCTTTAGCGTCCAATCGCGCCAGAACATCGCCGCGCAGGTCACGCACGAGGTCTCGCACACCCTCGGCCTTTCGCACGATAGCGGCAATGTTTGGTTTGGCGACTTTCTTGGTTCGCAGACCTACTACCAGGGTGTGGAGCTCACCCGTAGCGGCGAGGTGAACACGAGCACCACCTGGGAGAGCAATATCACGTGGTACCCGGTGATGGGCGCAGCCCCAACGGTTCAAAGCGCCACCACCTCCGCCGGCGAGCGCTACTACTACGACGCCGGTGACTTCATCAACCAGTGGAGCCGCGGCAGCTACTCCTCGGCCACGAACCAGGAGGACGACTTTGCCATCCTGCTCGGGTTGGCCGAGGGCTCCGGCACGCAATTTGTTGGGGTGGTGGATTATCCTGCCGCCGTGCGGAACTTGACGCTGGCTGCGGACGATGCCGGGGACGCCCCTGCCCAGGCGGCGGAGCTTGGCGCACTGGCGGTAGGCGGAAGTTGCACCGCGCAGGGGGTGATTGGCAAGCATGTCACGGCGGCGAACACGGTGGCCGAGGACATGGATTGCTACGCCATCGAGGTGGCGCAGGGCGGCTGGTTGGAGGCGGCGGTGGTGCCCGGCTTTGAGGGCCTGACCGAAGGCGCTTCGCTCGATGCCTGCCTCGAACTCCTCTCCCCCGAGGGCGAACTGCTGGTCCGGGCTGATCTGCCCCTGGGTATTGCGGAGGAGGCGACCTTCTCGCGCGTTCGCGAGGCGGGGCTTCGGGTGCTTGTGCCGGCGGCCGGGCGCTACGTCCTGCGCGTCTCGGGCGCCGTCCACCCCGTCTCCAGCACCACCCTTTCACCCGATGGCTCGGCCTCGGCCGAGACCCCGTGGTTCTTCAACGACCGCGAGGCCTATGGCTCCATCGGCCCCTACGCCCTCTCGGCGACCCTCTCGGCCGCCTCGTCCGCCGACCTGCCCGCCTTCCCCAAGCCCCTTGCAGGCGATGACACCGCCTACACCCCCGCCGCACAACGCGCCCTCTACCAGGCTGCCGGCGGCTGCGTCCCCGCCTCACTTCGCGCCACCGATGGCCGTACCGAGGCCCTCTCCGCCCAGGCCATCAGCGAGGCGCTCGCTTGCCTCTCGGGCGCACTGGTTCCCGAAGGCGACGGCCTGGCGCTCGACTACCGCTTCGAGGTGACCGACCTCACCCTCGCCGAGGACACGCTAACCGTCACCGTCGCCCTCTCCTCGCCCTTGGAGGGGTGTGATATTGCCTTCGCCGAGGGCATTACCTTCGTCCTAACCGATTGGCGTACGGACACGGAGACGCTCGTCGAGGCCTCCGCCGTCACGGAGGTAGATGCGCGCACTCGCCGCTTTACCCTCACGCCCCCCGAGGGGCTCACCTGCTTCCGCGTCCGCATACAACGCTAAGCGCCTCAGATCTCCGCCCCCCCCCTCTTCCCTCGACCCGAGCAAGAATGACTCGGGCCAGAGGCGAATAATGTACGGCACAGCCTTGGTTGAATGCTCCCTCTGGGTTGTGAAGAGACCCTTGTTATGCTAACATCCCTACTAGATATGGCTAAGGGTTTCTCAGGTTCCCGCGTATGAAACCGTTCCTATGGCATAACATCGCCGAACATGGCACCGTGGCCATTCCGCTACGGGCCGAAAGTCTGCCGCGTATTCTCTGGAGCGAAATCGAAGAGCTCTATCCCCAATTATTGCCGCCGGCGGTGCGCTCCGTCGATCCGCTTTTAGAACCTGAGCTCATCACGGACTCGCCCTTCGTCATTGAGACGGCAAAAGATGGTCTTCGGAGTTGCTGGTTTCAGACTAAAAATCCCAACACGGGCGAAGCGCTTTTTGACGCTCTTGAAGAATGCTTGGCCCATTGGCCCGACTTACGGGACCTTTGGGAGGAAATTGTGCACGAATCTGTTAGCCAAAAGGGGAGTCACTAACCGATGCGTATTCTTCGCGATCGATGGTACGATAGAGACATGAGTGGTCTCGTTGAGCCCGATGAGACGCTGGTGCCTGAGCTGGATAACACCCGCGAACCCATCATCCGCTGTGGCGATGAGCCCTTCACCAGTTACTATGAGGTCGAGTACTATTGCCCTATGCGCCACATCATCGACCCCTCACGCTCGCTGGCGGCTCCGCTTGTCGACTATCTTGCCGAACCCTGCACGCACAAACGCCTTTGGCCATGGTGCGATGTCTTGCACCACCTCATCGTCGATCTCGGCATTCCGGCGCTTCCAACCCTCCAAGCCAAGCGCATACTCTTCCACACCCTCTTCCCCCGTGGCACAAGCGACTTCCTCGCCTCCGCCTACGGACAATCCTACGCGATGGGAGAGAGCAGCCTTGCGCGCGTTCTCAATAATCCGCTCTTTTACGCCAACCCCACCTTCTCAGAAAAGCGCCTGGTGGATATTGCCACCGTCTCGGGCGTGCATTTTGCGATCGACCGCGCAATGGTCATCCCCACGCCAGCCATACTCGCCCGCGAAATCGCCCTCCTCTGCTACGGTCTTGAAGCCCCCGACCGCGTCCTCCCTACACAAACGCAACTAACGCAAACCATTGCCAACGCCTTTACTGATTGGGGCCTTGAGCCTACCGAAGCAGAACTTCAAGGTGAGTAAACCTCACCATCGGCGCATTAGGGGCGGTAGGTGGCGCAGGATTCGGGGGTCTCGCGGAGAGAGACGGCGGTGACGGGGAGGCCGCGGGCGGCGATTTTGGCGAAGAAGTGTTTGGCCAGGAGTTCGGAGGTGGTGCGGTGCGGGAGGGGATAGACGCGCAGGCCGTGCTTTTGGAGAACGGCGGCGATATCGGTCTCGACGGCGGAGGTGGTGTTGTAGAGGAAGGCGTGGTCGCAGCAGGAGACGATTTCCTCTTGAAGGACGGTCTTGACCTCCTTGAAGTCCATCACCATATCCTCCGGCTGGCCGGGGATGGGGGGAACATTGCCGAGTTCGACGGTGAGTTGGTAGGTGTGGCCGTGGAGGTTGCGGCACTGGCCGGCGTGGCCGGTGAGCAGGTGGGCGGCATCAAAGGAGACAGTCTTGGTGACGATGAGCATAGCGGACCTCACGGGCGGGGGCGTTTGACGGCGGCGAAGAAGGGTTTTGAGCGCGCGCTTGGGGCTACGGGCTTGGCCGGGCGCGGCAGACGGGGTTGGGGGACGCGCTTGGGGCGGACGGCCTCGGCGCCCATCGCGTTGCGGGCGGCCTCGGAGTGGAAGGGCTGCTCGGCATCTTGGGGGATGGGGCGGCCGATAAACTTCTCGATATCGCGCAAGGCCTGGCGGTCGTGCGGGCAGACGAGGCTGATGGCTTCGCCTTCAGCCCCGGCGCGGGCGGTGCGGCCAATGCGGTGGACGTAGGTCTCGGGTTCGTCGGGCAGGTCGTAGTTGATGACGTGCGTAACCTCATCGACATCAATGCCGCGGGCGGCAATGTCGGTGGCCACGAGGACTTGGACCTTGCCCGAGCGGAAGCCTTCGAGGGCGCGCAGGCGGGCGGCTTGACTCTTGTCGCCGTGAAGGGCCGCGGCGGGGAAGCCATCGCGCGTGAGTTGTTTGCAGAGGCGGTCGGCCCCGTGTTTCATCCGCGGAAAGACGATGACGCGGAAGCACTTGGGCGTATCGAGGACCCACTTAAGGAGGGTGTATTTCTTCTCCTTGTCGACAAAGAGGACGCGCTGACGGATTTTGTCAACGGTCGGCGCCTCGGGGTTGATGCGGATAGAGACGGCGTGGCCCTGGATGAACTGCTTGGCCAGGGCCGTGACATCCGGCGAGAGGGTGGCCGAGAAGAAGAGCGATTGGCGCTTGTGCGGCAACTTGGCGAGGACCTTGCGGATGTCGGGCAAGAAGCCCATGTCGAGCATCCGGTCAGCTTCGTCGAGCACCACAGCTTGGACGCTCTCGAGCGAGAGCGCGCCCTGCCCTTCCAGGTCCAAGAGGCGCCCGGGCGTGGCCACGAGCACGGCCACGCCCTTGGCCAAGGCCGCCACTTGCGGCTTGATGTTCACGCCGCCAAAGACCACCACACAAGGCAGGTTCAGCCCCTTGGCGTAGGCAGAGCAGTTCGCTTCAATCTGCGCGGCCAGTTCGCGCGTGGGGGCCAAGATGAGCACCAACGGCCGCTTGGGGCGGAGCGTGGCGTGCGCCTGGGCGAGCCGGTGCAGGAGCGGCAAGGCGAAGGCGGCGGTCTTGCCGGTGCCGGTCTGCGCGCACCCCATCAGGTGCTTGCCGGCGAGAATGGGCTTGATGGCCGCCTCCTGGATGGGCGTGGGGCGTTGATACCCCATTGCCGCGATGGCCTGCTGCAAGGCCGGGTGGAGATGCGCAAAGACCGTACCCCTCATTGGCGAGCCTCCCGCCGCTTGCCGGGATGGCCCTTGCCGGGTGCACGCCCCTTAAAGCCGCCCTTGAAGGGGCCCTTGCGGCCCTTGGGGTGGCCCTTGGCGCGCGGCGGCTCGGGGGTGGCCTCCACAAACTTGGGGTTGAGCGGCCGACCATCGAAGTCAGCCTCGCGCAAGGCTTCCAGGACGCGCTCGCCGAGTTCGGCGCGCACGTCGAAGAAGGCAAACTCGCGCTTGATGGCGATGGCCCCGATGTCGGAAGCTTGGATGCCGGCCAACTCGCAAGCCAGACGGACAACGGCGCCCTCGCGCAGGTGGTCCAGCCGCCCCACATGAAGCATCAGGCGCTTGCGCTCGCCGAAGGCCGCGTCGCGCTCGGCACGGGAGGGGGCGGCCACGGGGTTGAGGTCGCGCGCGTCCTCGTAGGCCTCCATCAGCGAGCTCAGGCGCAGCTGGAGAATGCGCGCCAGGACCTCGGTGGCGGAGAGTTCCCCCATCAGCGGGGCCACGGCCGGCAAGAGTTCCTGGATCGCCGGGTTGATCGTCTGGACCTGGCGGACCTGTTCGGCCAGCCAGAAGACGTGCTTTTGGCGGACATCGTCGGCACTCGGGATGGCGCGCTGCTCAAAGCGCAGGCCGCAGATGCGCTCGATGAGGCGGAGCTTCTGGCGGTCGCGCGGGGTGACGAGGGCAATGGAGATGCCCGCCTTGCCGGCGCGGGCGGTGCGGCCGGAGCGGTGAGTATAGACAGCCGCATCGTCGGGCAGATGGTAATGGATGACGTGGGTGATATCCTCAACGTCCAGGCCGCGCGCGGCGACATCGGTGGCCACGAGAATGCGAACGGCCTTGTCGCGAAACTTGCGCATCACCGCGTCGCGTTGGGCCTGGGAGAGGTCGCCATGGAGGGCTTCGGCGTAGACGCCATCGTGCATCAACGCTTCGCTCAACTTCTGGGTGTCAGCCCGCGTGCGGCAGAAGACCAGGCCATACATTTCGGGAACGAAGTCGATAATCCGCCGCAGGGCGCCGTAGCGATTCTTCTCGGCCACGGCGTAGGCGTGGTGCTCGATGTTGGCCTGGGCCACATTGCGCGTGCCAACGGTAATCTCCAAGGGCTGGTGAATGTAGCGCCCGGCGATGGCCTCGACTTCCGGCGGCATCGTGGCCGAGAAGAGCCACTTCGCGGCAGAAGCCGGCACGCGCTCGAGGATGAAGTCGAGCTCCTCGCGAAAGCCCAGGTCTAGCATCTCGTCGGCCTCGTCGAGGACGCAGGTACGCACCGTTTCCAGGGCGATGGCCTCGCGCCGGAGCAGGTCGCAGAGTCGCCCAGGGGTGGCCACGACCACCTGCGCCCCGCGTTCGAGCTTGGCAATCTGCTGGCCGATGGGCGCGCCGCCGTAGCAAGCCACCACGCGCACCTGCGCCAGGTGCTTGGCAAAGCGGGCCAACTCCTCGCCAATCTGCAGGCAGAGTTCGCGCGTTGGGGCCAGGATCAGCCCCTGCACGGCGGCCGCTTCGCCCTGAACCCGGGCCAAGAGCGGCAGACCGTAGGCGCAGGTCTTGCCGGTGCCCGTGGCGGCCAGGGCCACGCAGTCGGGCGCCTCGGCAGCCAACAGGGGCGGAATGGCGGCAGCCTGAATCGGCATCGGGGCCTTAAAGCCCAGCCCCTCAACGGCCCGCAGCAACGGCTCGGGCAATCCCAAGCTCCGGAAGTCTCCAGTCTCTTCGCTCATCGTCATCAATCGTTATCCTTAAATCATTGCTGTTTGCAGGGCGCGGGCAAAGGCCTCGGCATCCGGCGGCAGACCCAATTCCACTTCGGAGGCATAGGCCACGGCCGTCCCGGGGCCTGTGGCGCGCCCATGCGTGCCGCGAATGCGCTCGACCGCTTGCGAGACGTGCCACGGCACGCGCCCAAAGAAGAGCTCGCAGGGGTCGAACCCCGGCTTACTGTGAATATCCACGTGCGTGGCGTAGTCCGGCGCCTCGCGCGAATCCTGCCACCACGGCCAGGCAAACCAACAGCCCGGCTTGGCCTCGGCAACCCAATCCGGCCCCTCACCACCGGGCCCGGGGCGGACACTTTCCACTTGCGGCAGGGCGGCCAGGACCGCGCGGGCGGCCTCGGAGGCGGCGGCCTCCTGCACATAGAGCAAGGCCACCTGGTGGTCGCAAATCGCCACCGCGCGGCTCCGGTAGAAATCGGGATAGGCCATCTGGCGAATGGTGCGCGTGGCGAAAAGGCCGCTCTCGCGCAGGGCCCGATTGGGGAAGGCCACGCCGGAGGCGCCGGGCAAGGTGGGGGTGATGGCGTAGTCGCCGGCGATGACCAGCGCATAACCCTCGCGCCGGGCGGCCTCGGCCACCGCCTCAATCTGCCGCAAGGCGTGTTGGAGCGACGCGACCGCGCGCGGATGATCCGGCCCGTGGCGCTGCAGGTCGTAATCCAAGGTGGGCAGATAGGCCAACATCACCTCGGGCGCATCGCCGCGTTGCAGGCGGCCAATCAGCGCCTGAGCAATCCCCCACCCCACCTTTGGCGAAGCCAGCGGCCCCCAATAACGCCAGAGCGGGACCGGGTTCTCCACGCCCAGGACGCGCGTTGGCTTTTGGTAGGTGGCCATAATCAGCCCGCCGCCGTGGGTGTGAATCGGCGCGGGCGAGACAATCTCATCGGCCGCTTCGCCCAGTGACTGCTGAAAGAAGTAGAGCCCCACCCGCGCGCCTTGCTGCCGAGCCGCTTCCCAAATCCGCGCCCCGTGCACCAACTTGGCCGACTGATTCCAGAAGGCCGGTGCCATCGTCTCGCGGAAGTAGCGCCCATTGGCCGGCATCCCGTGGGTTTCCGGCGCCAGCGCGGTCCGCAAGGTGGCCTGCGCGGTGCACGTGACGGCCGGAAAGGCCGGCGCCATTGCCCGAATGGGCAACCCGGCCAAACGCGTGACGCGGTGCTTGGTCAGCAGGTCCGCGCCCAAGGCCGCCACTGAGAGGATGAGCAGCTTCTTCACGGTGCCTCCTGCTCGGCCGCTTGCTCCAAGTGCTGCGAACGCACACGCGCTTCGCCCTGGGCCGCGGGGTCGTACAGGAAAGGCTCCTCCCACCCATCCTCCAAGGCCGCTTGGCGCAGCAATCCCTCGCTAACCAGATCCTCCAACTGCGCCGGCGCGCTTCCCCCATAGGCCAGCGAATACTCCAAGAGTGCCGCCCGGATTTGCCGCAAGCGCTGGAGCGTCATCCGCCGGGCCTCAACCCCGGGCATCACATAGCGATACCACGAGCCTGACGCATCGTCTGTTTGATAGGCCTCGCCCGGGGCCTTGACTGCCCGCCCGAGGTTTCCATAGCAAATGCCGATGCCCACGCCGATGGTAATGGCCGCAATCACGGCACAGACCGGCCCTGAGAAACGGGCGGCACGCGCCTGTTTCTGGCGCACCAAACGCCTCTCCGGCACCCGGCTCTTCGCCTGAGAAGGGCGCTGGGGAGAGGCTTTGGAGCGGGGGCGTCTGCGCCGAGAATGTGCCATTACGGCACCGGGAAGTGCGCCACGAGCGCGCGCACCTCTTCACGCACGCGCTGCTGGAGCGCGGTGTCTTCGGGCGACTTGAGGATCTCGACAATCCAGCCGCCGAGCTTGACCATCTCGGGCTCCTTCATCCCGCGCGTGGTGACCGCAGCGGTGCCGATGCGGATGCCGGAGGTGACGAAGGGGCTCTCGGTGTCGTAGGGGATGGTGTTCTTGTTGCAGATGATGCCGGCAGCATCCAACGCTGCGGCGGCCAACTTGCCGGTCAAGCCCGAGGCCTTCACGTCCACCAGGAAGAGGTGGTTATCCGTGCCGCCGGAGACGAGCCGGAAGCCGGCCTCCTGCAACACCTTCGCCAGCGCCTGCGTGTTGGCGACAATCTGCGCGGCATAGGCGTGCGCATCGCGGTGGAGCCACTCATTGAAGCAGACCGCCTTGGCCGCGATAACATTCTCCAGCGGACCGCCCTGAATGCCCGGGAAGACCGTCTTGTTGATGGCGCCGATGTACTTCTCCTTGCAGAGAATCAGGCCCGAGCGCGGACCGCGCAGGGTCTTGTGCGTGGTGGTGGTCACGAAGTCGGCATAAGGCACCGGCGAGGGGTGCACGCCGCCAGCAATCAGACCGGCGATGTGGGCCATATCCACCATCAGGTAGGCACCCACCTTGTCGGCAATCGCCCGGAAGCGAGCAAAGTCAATCACGCGCGGATAGGCCGAAGCACCCGCCAAGATAAGCTGGGGCTTGACCTCCATCGCCTGGGCCTCAATCGCGTCATAATCGAGCTGCTCGGTCTCCTTGTTCACCACATAGGGGACGATGTTGTAGAGCTTGCCCGAGAAGTTCACCGGCGAGCCGTGGCTCAAGTGCCCGCCCTGGTCCAGGCTCATCGAGAGAATCGTGTCCCCCGGCTTGAGCATCGCAAAGAAGACGGCCATATTCGCCGCGCTGCCGCAATGCGGCTGGACATTCGCCGCCTCGGCCCCGAAGAGCTTCTTGGCGCGCTCGATGGCCAGCTGCTCCACCGCGTCCACCGGCAAGCACCCGCTATACCAGCGCTTGCCCGGATAGCCCTCGGCGTACTTGTTGTTCAGCACCGAGCCCTGCGCCTCGCGCACGGCCGCGGAGGTGTAGTTCTCCGAGGCAATCAGGTTGACCGTCTCATCCTCCTGCTTAACCTGCGCGACAATCGCCGCGTGCACCTCTGGGTCGGCCCACGCCAACAGCGAGGACTCGGCCAGACGGCCCGCGCGGTCGCACTTCACCAGGCGCCGGGCGTGACGCTCAGCGCCGGAGAAGGGCGTATCCAACCACACGCCCAGGGCGCGCTCGGCCGCAGCCTCGCTCAACGCACGGGCCGAAAGAATCAACACATTCGCGTCATTATGCTCGCGCGAAAGCTTCGCCACCGCTTCATCGGTGACAATCGCCGCGCGGATGCCAGTGAACCGGTTGGCCGTGATGCTCATCCCAATCCCCGTCGAGCACAACAGCACCCCGCGATCAGCCTTCTTCTCCAAAACCGCCTCGCAGACCGCCACCGCAAAGTCTGGATAATCATCGGCGGCTTCGGCATTGAATGAACCCACATCCACCACCGTCTCGCCGCGCGCTTCCAGCACCGCAGCCAACTTCGCCTTCAGGGCAACGCCCGCGTGATCGCAACCAATCGCAATCGTACTCATTGCTTTTCTATACTCCTCTTAATCGGATTGTGGAAACCAGAAAAACGCGCCCAGTATACCATAATCCCACCCCGCGCGCGCACAATGACTACGGCAGGAAGACGAGTTTGCCGCCCTTACTATTCTTGAAGAGGGCTTCCAGCGGGAACCAATCTGGCCGGAGCGAGTGGTGACAATCGTTGGTGCTGTGGAGCGCAAAGTTCAAGTGAAGTTGTGGGGCGGAGGGATCCTCGGCATTGGGACGATAGCCGTCAATCAAGGTGGTGGTCACCCCATAGAGCGCGCGAGAATCATAGGTGGGCGTGCGGACGCACAGCACGGGTTTGCCAGCCACGAGCGAAGCCTTGATGCGCGGGAGCAGGAGCGGCAGGGTGACCTCATCCAGGGTAACGATGGGCCCAAGGAGGGCTCTCGTCTGCTCTGGCGTGAGCCCCACTGCGCGCGCTTCCGTGGCGAAGTCGGGCGGGATCCGCGTGGGGCCCGGCTTGAGTTGCAGGGCGCGGGTGCAGCGCGCATCAAAGTCCTCGGGGAAGGCCCCGGCATAGAGTCCGGCCTCCTCGGCAAGCGAAATGGCCCAGGCATAGGCATAGGCGAGGTCGCGGATGGTGGGGCTGTAGCGCGCATAGGGGCAACCGGGGAGGACGTTGTTGGGCTGCAGATGAAGGCGTTGACAGTTGAAATCGGGCTTCTTGCTGGTCTTCCCAACGGGGTGATGGAAGAGGGCCATCAACTTCACCAAGGCACACGCGCCACTCTTATTATAAAGGTAGCCTTCGGAGTCGTAGTGCGAATCGCGCGGCGGGACGGTGTAACCATCTAGTAACAACGCCGGCACTTCGTCCACCTCTTTCGGCAGCGTAACCTGATGGCACTCAGGAGAGTACGCCACGCCATAGGCATTCTTGGCATAAGCGCGCACATACAGCGTGGAGCCTGGCTTGAGGCCGGTAATGCGCGTGGTGTCGCGCCAATCCGAAAAGCCCCAAAGCGGCCAAAGCCCCTGCTTGATGGTGGGGTTGGGGGTGGGCGCGTAGCAGAAGCCGTAGTCGGTGTAGGGCTCTTCTCCGCGGAAGTGGACGGTGAGGGTGGCACGCAGGCTGGTGGGCAAGAGCTCGCTGGGCTCTTCCAGGTGAACCACAGGCAACATCGAGCGCTTGAGCGCTTGCCCGGAGAGACGGCTTGTGGGGACGGTCACCGTCACCTCTGCGCCCGTTTCATCCTGGGGCCCAAAGGTGATCTCAACGCCCGTGGGCAGACAGTTGGGGAGGCGGTTAGCCGGGTCACTCTCGGCCGAGAAGTCGTCGCCCTCGCGGAAGACAGCCAGGGGACTCTCGGGCTTGATACGCTCATAGCGGAAGCGCCCGGGCGCGACCTGCACCCGTTGATACCCGCCCTTGGCGTTGGGGTCCGGGGCCGAGAGGCCGCGGAAGTAGGGATCGCGCTTGCGGTAGGAGTAAACGAGGTCGGGTGTGCCGTGATAGGGATCAGACTGTGGCACATTAATATAGTAGATAAGGATGCCGCCGCGCGGAGAGTACGAATCTGTAACCTTCCCGATGGTGTTCTCTGTGGGGCCGTTGTCAAAGGTCTGCACCTCATCGGGCTCATATTCCAAGTGCAGGAGGTAGTTAGGGTGCTCGGTGGGGATAAAGATGCCCAGGGGCGTCTTGCCATCAAACTCGCCCCAACGCGGGGCCAACTTCACGGTGGTGCTTTGGTGCAGCGTGGGATAGGCGGCCGCTGGCAACAGACCGCAATAGCGGTAGCGGCAGTAGAGCGGCGCGGTGGGACCGCCGCCGGCGATGACGGGATGGCCGGGGATACCATCATCCTTCTGCGGGGCGTGATAGGTGTCCGGGGCACCCAGCACATGCCCCAGCTCGTGAATCATCGTGCTGGCACCCCCCTCGGCTTTGACAATAATGCGCGAGTTCGGCCACAAAGGGTCCCCCCAGCCAATTTTGAAGTTGGGGTTGTAATCCTTGAGCGGATCGATGTCGCGATCCTCGCGGAAGCCGACGGCCCGCCGTTCATCCTCACTCTGGGCGTAGTGCATGACGGGATAAAGCTTGCGCAACTCCGGCAACTGCTCCAGCGAGCGCGGATGGGTTGAATCCTTGCTGGTGACCGGCAGAATCTTCGTGGCGTAGGCCAGTACGCGCACATCCACCTTGTCAGCCCGCTGGGAGGCGCCCCGATACCGCGCAAAGGCCTCCTTCCAAAGCGCATTCACGCGCGCTTCCACCTCCATCTCCGAGCCCCCAAGGAGATTGCTGGGATAACCCCGCTTCACATAATAGCCCAACGGATTGGGGCAGTTGTAGACCCCCATCACCACCAACCGCGGCCAACACTGCCCCAAGGTGTAGCGCTTGTAGTAGTCGGCCACCCCCTCGCTCTGCCGCGCCAAACACGCCTTGACATCCACCTCTTCGCAATCCGGAAAGTTCACGAAGACGATCCCCACCGTAAACTCCCCCTTGAACCGCGGCGAACGGCGCGTAACGGCCTTGTCAAAGGCATCTGCCTTCACCTCTACCTTCTTGAGGTGTTGCTGCTGTTCGGGCGGCAGATGCTCATTCTTCGGCCGATAAACATCCGCCAACCGCTCCTCCGCCCCTTTCGATGATGCCCCCGAGCGCTTGGCCGATTGCGTATCCGCCGCCGACATGCGCCCAGAGGTGCGCGTCGTACGCTCTGTTCGCCGCACATTCCGCCGGTCACTGCGCGCTTCCAAAAGCGCCGCCCCCAGCAAAACGCAAACCATCATCAGGACAAACCGATAAACGAGAAACCTTCTCATACGCAGTAGCCTAACAAAAGCCGCTCAGGGCTGCAACACCCCCCACCCTTGCCCAGTCAACAGCCGACAGCTGACAGCCGACAGCCGACAGCGCGCGTGCCGCGACGGATAGGCTCACGGGTTTTCGGCCCACATCCTGCCACAGGCGATTCCATGCCCCAAAATGAACCCGCCCGAGGTCCAAGGTCAACCACGCCGTGGGGCGCTGCGCGCCCAGCTGACAGCTGACAGCCGACAGCTGACAGCGCGCGTGCCGCGATGGATAGGCTCACGGGTTTTCGGCCCACATCCTGCCACAGGCGATTCCATGCCCCAAAATGAACCCGCCCGAGGTCCGAGGTCAACCCGCCCGAGGTCCGAGGTCAACCCGCCCGAGGTCCGAGGTCAACCCGCCCGAGGTCCGAGGTCAACCACGCCGTGGGGCGAGGTCAACCTCGGGCGAGTGCGGGCGTGTGCACATCGAGCAAGGGGATGTGCTATAATGTGTTCTCTTTTTTGGAGCAGGTGATATGGCAGCGGGACAACGGAAACCGAAGCGGAATGCAGCAACAACTGGAGCGGATCGTGCACTGGAAGCGCCTTTGGCACGGCAGGTGCCGCAGTCGATTGAGGCGGAACGGGCGCTCCTGGGGGCAATTTTAATCGATAGTTCGCGCGTGCTGGAGTTGTGCGCGGCCAAGCGGGTGGTGCCCGAGGCCTTTGTCGAGCCGGCCCATCGGTGCATCTACACGGCGATGATGCAACTCTCTTCGCGTGGGATGCCGGTGGATGCGGTGACGCTCGGGGAGTGCCTGCGGGGGATGCAGGAGGAGGCTGCGAGCGCGGTGGGGCTGGAGATGCTCTCGGAGTTAGTGATTTCCACGCCGACGAGCGCGCACGCGGGGTATTATATTGGGGTGGTGATGGAGCAGTATCTGCGCCGGCAGATTTTGGGCGCGGTGCGGGAAATCGAGGAGCGGGTCTACGATCCGGCACAGGGAGCGGACTATGTGCTGGGCGAGGCGGAGCAGTCGATTTTGGCGATTGGCGAGGGGCGGGCACAGACGGGGTCGACGGTGGATTGGAAGACCTCGGTGGGCGAGACGCTGGCAATGCTGACGCGGCAGTTGGAGTCGCCGGGGCAGCTTTCGGGGCTTGCAACGGGCTTCAAGGCGCTCGATGAGAAGACGCGCGGGTTGCATAAGGGGGCGATGATTGTATTGGCGGCGCGCCCGGCCATGGGCAAGACCTCGCTGGCGATGAATGTGGCCGAGTGTGTGGCGCGCGGGTTGGATATTATGGGTCGGCCGATTAAAAGCTCCGATGGGCTGCGCCACAAGCACACGGTCTTGGTCTTTTCGCTGGAAATGCCGCAGGTGCAGTTGACCACGCGTATGCTCTGCGGCATGGCGGAGGTCTCGGCGCGCGAGGTGGAGCGCGGGCAGTTCATCAAGAAAGAAGTGGTGCTGCCGCGGCTCAATGCAGCGGCGCGCGAGCTGGCCGAAACGCCAATTCTCTGCGATGACCAGGGCGGGTTGGATGTGTTGGAACTGCGGGCGCGCGCGCGGCATATCCACAAGAAGACGCCTGTCGACCTCATTGTCATTGACTACCTGCAGTTGCTGGGCTACCGTGAGTATTCCGCGCAAGGTCAGCAGGTCATGGTCTCAAAGATTTCTGGCGAGATTAAGGCAATGGCCAAGGAGCTGAATGTGCCGGTGCTCGTGCTCTCGCAGCTCTCGCGTAACAGTGAAAACCGCAATGGCGATGAGCGGCCGAGAAACTCGGACCTGCGCGACTCGGGCGCCATTGAGCAAGATGCCGATATGATTTGGCTCCTGCGCCGGCCGAGCTATATGGGCTCGAAGGTGCCCGAGCACGACGACCGCCTGCTGGCGATTGTCGATGTTTCGAAGAACCGTAACGGCGCCACCGGCGAAGTGCGCTTGAACTTTGATGGTAGTATCACGCGCTTCAAGGACCGCATTGAGACGAACCCCGAGATGATGGGCTCGGATATGGAACCGGTGGATACGCCTTAACCCTTTGGAAAAGAGAAGGACAGCGAATGAAACGCATTGCTTCATTTTTGGCCGTGGCCCTGCTGACTGGGGCGCTTTGGGCCGAGCGCGTGACCGTGCAGGATGTGCAGGTGCGCGCGAATGACAACTTTGGGGTGGATCCCTCGGCCGATGTGCGCCAGATTTGCTCCATCAAGCCCGGGTGGACCGCCGAGCAGGCCGATATTCAGGCCGCAATGAGCGCAGATGTCAAGGCGCTCTTGGCCAACCCGCTCTATGCGCGCGTGGATGTGGCCATTGGCCAGGACGAACAGGGCCGCTGGGTGATTATCTATACCGTCGAGCGCCGCCCGCTCTTGGCCGAGAATCCCATCATCGAGGGGCTCGATGGCGCCATTCGAATGGGCAAGGCCGAGGATGCCGTCAAGCTCACGTGGCACGACCGTATCGATGAGTCGATTGCCGCTGCCGCCGCCGGGCGCTTGCGCGACAAGTTGGCCACGGAGGGCTTTGTCGATGCCAAGGTGACCTTTGAGCTGCGCTATGCCGATAAGCCCGGCTACGCCTTCCTCACCTTCTATGTTGAGCCCGGCATTGAACGCCAGATCCGCGACTACGCCTTTGAGGGCAATACGGCCTTCGACCACGACACGCTTGCCTCCTCCTTCGGCTGGCTTCCCCTCTGGAATCCCCTCAGCTGGTTCATGGATATGCCGCTCACCGACGAGAAGCTCGATGATGCCCGCGCCGCCGTCCTGGGCGTCTACACCGACGCCGGTTATCTGGATGCCGAAGTGGCCACGCCCGATTTGCGGCAAATCCCGGGCAAGGACCCCGGGCGCGTGGATGCCGTCTTCCAAGTCACCGAGGGCGAGCGCTACACCGTGGGCTCCGTGAAGGTCGAAGGCGCAACCATCTACCCCACTGCTGCGCTTGAGGCCGCCGCCGAGCAGGTGCTCACCGAACGTGGGCGGGCCGCCACGGCCGCCACCCGCGCGGCCTTGCGCGAAGCCATCGAGCTCTACTACGGCTCGCGCGGGTATGTGGATACCTACGCCGTGCCCACCGTGGTGCCGCACATCGATGAGCCGGTCATCGATATTACCTACAAGCTCACCGAAGGCGTGCAAGTCAACATCCGCAACATCGAAATCCGCGGCAACGCCGTCACCCAGGATAAGGTCATCCGCCGCGAGTTGGTGACCCAGCCGGGCGAAGGCTACGACCAGCGCTTGGTCAACCTCTCGCAGACGCGCATTCGCAACCTGGGCTACTTCGCCGAAGAGAGCGGAGTGACCGCCTACACCGTCAAGACGCCCAATGAGCAAGAGCGCGACCTGGTCTTTGAGGTGCGCGAAGTGCCCACGATGGAGACGATGGTGGGCGTGAGCGTAAGCACGGTCGACAGCGTCTTCCTCCACGCGGGTGTTTCGCAGCCGAACTTTGACCTCTTTAACCCCGGCAACGGCTTCCGCGGCGGCGGCCAGCGCGCTAGCGCCCGCGCCGAAATCGGCTCGCGCCGCCAGACCATCGACCTGAGCTGGACCCAGCCCTGGCTCTTCGATATGCCCCTCTCCTTCACCGTCAACCCCTACCGCAAGATGCGCTGGTTCGACGAGTATGACGAGATTCGCATGGGTGCAGCCTTCACCCTCTCCTGGAAGCCCCAGCCCATCCCCACGCCCTTCGGCGATATCCAGCTCGACCGCATTGGCGTGCGCTACACCCTTGAACAGGTCTCCTACGATGACGAGGAGTCTGGCACCTGGTACACCGCCAACGGTGATAAGCCCTTCCGCTTCACCGACCTTGATGACAGCATCAACAGCAAGTTCCGCTTCTTCTGGAACGAAGAGCACCGCAATCGGCCCCTCTTCCCCACCGATGGCTGGAATAGCCAAGTCTATGCCGAGCTCGGAGCTGGCGGGGATGCAAAGGACTACGGCTTCGGCTTCGTCTTCAACAAGTACACGCCCTTGTGGTGGGACCACGTCCTCCAGGCGCGCCTGCGCTTTGACACAGTGGAGGCCTACAGCGGCGAGGTGCCGATCTTCGACCGCCACTTTATCGGCGGCTTGCGCACCATCCGCGGCTTTGAGTTCCGCGATGGCGGCCCGAAGGCCTACCAGCGCCCCGGCCGGCGCGGCGACCATGTCTCGATTGGCGGCCAGACCCTCTGGTGCGCCACGCTGGAATACAACATTCCCATCAACAGCGTGCTCCGTTTCGCCGTCTTCTCCGACATCGGCGCGGTGGGCGAGGACTTCTGCGACCTGGGCGGCGACCTGCTCTGGTCGGTCGGCTGCGGTCTGCGCCTCGACCTGGCCAAGTTCCCGATCCGCCTTGACGTGGCCAAGCCCATCACTAACGATGACGATACCGAGGAAGAGGTCTTCTCCTTCTCCTTGGGCTACACCGATTGATTTCCAACCTAGAAAGGATGCTTATGAAAACCCTGCTTTGCGCTTGTACGCTCCTCTGTGCCTTCAACCTGAAGGCCGCCTCGGTCCCCTCCATCGTGGTGGTGGATATGGAGGCCATCATCGCCCATCACCCCAACACCCCCAACGACAAGAAGTTGCTTGAGGATACCCTCGCCGAATTCTCCCAGGAGCGCGATGCCCTGCGCGCGGCCATCAAGGCCAAGCAGGCCGACCTGGAAAAGCAAGTCCAGGAGGCGCAGAACCCGATGATTGCCCCCGCCAAGGCCGAAGAGTTGCGCAAGGCCTGCGAGGCCAAGTTCCGCGAAATCCAGCGCGATACCGATGCCGCCGAGCAGAAGATGGCCAGCCGCTCCCGCGAACTCTCCGACCTCGAGGACCGCCTGCTCAAGCGCACCACCAAGGAAATCCAGGCCCACATCGCCGCCTACTCCAAGGAGAAGGGCTTCCAGGTGGTGCTCTATAAGAATATGGTCCCCTATGTCACCCCCGAGCGCGACATCACCGACCTGATCATCATCCTCTGCGGCGGCAAGCCCGAGCCCAAGGACACCTCCAAGGGCGCCGACGAGCTCAAGCCCGCCGCCACGCTCGAAGATTCCCTTCCCATCAAGTAACCCCTACCCTAAGGAACACCCCATGTCCCACGAACTCGAAGAAGGCCTGACGCTGCAGCTCGACTTCACCAAGATTGCCAAGGTCGCTGCCAACATCAAGGAAGAGAAGGATAACGTCATCCCCGTGGCCGTCCAGCACGCCGACACCAAGGAGGTCATCCTCGTGGCCTACACCAACCGTCAGGCGATGGAACTCACCTTCAAGACCCGCACCCTCACCCTCTGGTCCACCTCCCGCAACGTTCTCTGGGAAAAGGGCAAGACCTCCGGCGAGAGCTTTGAGGTCCTTGAAGCGCGCGTCAATTGCGAGCAGAACTCCCTGCTCTACATCGTCCGCCCGCGCCGCGGCAACATCTGCCACACCAAGAACAGCGCCGGCCACCCGCGCAACTGCTACTACCGCGCGGTCAACCTCGACGACGGCTCCACCCTCGTCAACCTCGATCCCTAACCGAGCCGGTCCCCCGCCGTGCTTTCGGTCATCCTGCCGTTCCACAACGAAGGGCCTGAGCGCGCCGAGCGCAATCTCGGCGCGCTTGCGGCATACCTTTCCGAACAAGGTCTCGACTTCCGCCTCATCCCCGTTGATGACGGCTCCACCGATGGCACGGCCCAGGCCCTGCGTGCCTTCGCCGAAAGCCACAGCACCTGCCGCCCCATCCTCCTCCCCGAGAACCGCGGCAAAGGCGCTGCCCTCCTCGCCGGCCTCGCAGAGGTCGAGGGCGACTGGGTCCTCCTCCTCGATGGCGACTTCGACCTCGACCCCGCGATGCTCCCGCACTTCTTCGCCGAAGCCGAGCGCACCGGCGCGGACATCGTTGTCGGCAGCAAACGCCACCCCCGCGCCGAGGTCCGCTATCCCCTCCGCCGCCGCCTCCTCAGCGCCTGCTACCACGCCCTCACCCGCCGCGCCCTCCACCTGCCTATCAGCGACACCCAGAGCGGGATGAAGCTCGTCCGCCCCGAAGTCCTCCGCTACGCCGCCGAGCGGATGCTCGTCAAAGCCTTCGCCTTCGACCTCGAACTCCTCGTCGTGGCCCTCGGCGGCGGCTACCGCGTGGCCGAAGCCCCCGTCCGCATCGCCCACTTTGGCCACCGCTGGGGCTGCATCTCCGCGCGCATGCTCTGGCGCACCCTCGTCGACACCCTCGCCATCCTCTACCGCGAGCGCGTCCTCCACTACTACGCCTCCCTCACCCCGCCCCCCACACGTGCCCCCGAAGCCGCCCCCGAACAAGGCCCCCGCTTCAGCCTCATCGTCGCCTGTCCTGGCGACAGTGCCGTCCTCCGCCGCCTCATCGACGCCCTGCGCGCGCAAACCTACCGCAACTTCGAAGTCCTCTTCCTCCCCGACCACCTCCTCGTTCGCCCCGAAACCAACTACCGCTTCCGCATCCTCGCCACCGGCAGCGTCCGCCCCGCCCGCAAACGCAATATGGGCGCCAATGCCGCCTCTGGCGACATCCTCGTCTTCATCGACGACGATGCCTACCCCCGCGCCGACTGGCTCGCCAACGCTGCCGCCCGCCTCGCCGACCCCGCCATCCATGCCCTCGGCGGCCCCGGCCTCACCCCGCCCGAAGATCCCCCCCCCGCCCAACTCTCCGGCACCGTCTTCGCCTCCCCCCTCGTCTCCGGCAACTTCCGCTACCGCTACTTCATTCAAGGCACCCTCCGCCGCGTGGAAGACTTCCCCAGCTGCAACCTCTTCATCCGCCGCGCCGCCTTCGATGCCATCGGCGGCTTCCGCGAAAACTTCTGGCCCGGCGAAGACACCCTCCTCTGCGCCGACCTCCAACGCCACGGCTACAGCCTCTGGTACGACCCCCGCGTCGTCGTCTACCACCACCGCCGCCCCCTCTTCGGCCCCCACCTTCGCCAAGTCGGCCGCTATGCCCTCCACCGCGGCTACTTCGCCCGCCGCATCGGCCTCAACTCTCGCCGCCTCTCCTACCACCTCCCCGCCCTCTTCGTCCTCGGCCTCCTCTTTGGCCTCCCCGCCGCCTCC
>JBJEVY010000039.1:0-8776 GCA_051884775.1 Candidatus Spyradenecus sp.
GACAGTCTTGTTGTATGTCACATAAGAACAGGACTACCGCTATGTCTTGGCTTATCCTCTTTATCACCCTTATCCCGGAGCTTCGGGATAAGGGTGTCAACTAGACCGTCTTGACCTTTAAGACAGGGGCTCGGTAGAACATTTGCCGTCGGAAATGAGTCTTAGCCCCCTAGAAAGTGAGTCCTCAATGAACAACTTCTTCCGCAATGTCGTTTTGCCTGCACTTCGTCGCCATATTTTCCTCCTCACCGTCTTTCTCCTCACCACTCCAATCCCTGCCCTTACTAGTGGCAACTTTACCTACGAGGTCTCCAACGGCAAAGCCACTATTAGAGACTTCCCCTCCGCCTACTCTGGCGCTCTTATCATCCCTTCCACCCTCGGCGGTTACCCCGTAACTTCCATTGGCTCTAGGGCATTCGAGGATTGTAGTTCTCTGACTTCGGTAGCGATTCCTTCTAGTGTGACCCACATCTCCGGATGGGTGTTCTTTTGTTGCAGAGCACTGCGCTCGGTGACAATTCCATCCAGCGTGACCGTCATCGGCGGCGCTACATTCTGCGGTTGCAGTTCATTACGCTCGGTGACGCTCCCCGAGGGAGTGACCTTCATCGGCGAAGAGACATTCTCTCATTGCAGTTCTCTAACCTCGGTAACGATTCCATCTAGCGTGACCGTCATTGGATCATTTGCCTTCCGAGAGTGCAGTTCTCTGACCTCAGTAAATATACCCTCCGGCGTGAAATCCATCGACGGCTTCGCGTTCTACGGTTGTAGTTCCCTGACCTCGGTGACCATTCCCTCTAGCGTGAAATCCATAGGCTACTGCGTGTTTCGAGATTGCAATTCTCTACGATCGGTGACGATTTGCGAGGGAGTGACCTTCATTAGCCTTGCTGCGTTCTCTGGTTGCAGTTCGCTGACCTCGGTGACGATTCCATCAAGCGTGACCGCAATTGATAACTGCGCATTCGAGGGTTGCAGTTCTTTGCGCTCGGTGGTGATTCCCGAGGGAGTGACCTCCATCGGCGACTCTGCGTTCGAGGGTTGCCGTACTTTGCGTTCGGTGACGATTCCTGCTAGCGTGATCTCTATAGGCAAAAAGGCGTTTGAGGGTTGCCGTTCTCTAGATAAGCAAACGCGTAATAGCATAAGAAGACGCGCACGATTCTAAGGAGACTCGGAAATTGCGCAATGACCAAGTAGACGCTTCGGTCAAAGGTGCCCGGGGTGGTTGAGGGGGAGTAGGGGATGTGGTAGATTGGGGGCGAAGGAGGATTGGTGATGAGAGCGTGCGAGCGGCGGGAAGTTGGTGAGTTGCATGACACTCCGGCCTTGGGGCGGCTATGGAGTGCGGATTTTCTTTGGCGACTGCTTCTACGCCAACCACGGTCTGAGCATTTCTTGCGTCTTTTCCTTTGCGCGCTGCTCTGCTTGGCGGCGGTCGCGCGTGCGGCCATTCCAGAGAGCTGGTTTGCCGACAAAGCGACCCTGACGACGGCCACGCGCGAAGCGTGCTATGCCACCTTTCCGGCGCGGAACGTGGTCCTCTTTACGCTGCCGGAAGCGCTCATCCCGGCCTTTGAGACGCCTCCCCAGACGCGCAAGATTGTCGCCGGCGAGGCCTACTTTATCGACCACTGTCTCAACCATCACCCCGAGGTCCCCGATGCCATCTACCGCCGCATCGAGGAGATCCTTGAAAGGCCCGAAGAGGTTATTCAAGACCGCCGAAATGGCGGCGATGCGCTGGTCCTCACTAAGACCTTTGAGGGCACGCGCTATGTGTTGGTCATCCGCCACCATCCTGACAAGCACCTCCTGCTGTATAAGACACTCTTCCCCTCCAAGAAGAAGGTCTATCCGCGACTTCCGCGGTGGCAGCCCGGACGAGAAGTTGCCAGGGGGCCGTCCTTCACTTGAGGCGCTCCTGGCGTGAGTGGGGGGGGGCGGGATGTGCTATACTGCGACCGAAGGAGGCTCGGAGATGGAACCGACGAGAGGAGAGGCAGAGGAGGCGTTGCGGGACGCGGAGCGGTCAAATCCGGGGCCGTGGGTGGCGCATAGTCGCTATGTGGCGCAGGCGTGCGAGGCGATTGCCCGGTACTGTCCGCATCTTGATCCGGTGGCGAGTTATACCTTTGGTCTATTGCACGACATTGGCCGCCACGCGGGTCCCTCCTCGGAGCGCCACCTGCTCGAGGGCTACCGTTACTGTGCGGCGAGGGGCTGGACGAAGGCCGCACGAATCTGTATTTCCCACGCCTATATGATTCAGGACATCGCCACCTCCATCGGCCGCTTTGATATGCCGCCGGAGGACAAGGCCTTTATGGCCGACTTCGTGACGCGTGCGGTCTACGATGATGACGACCGCCTGGTGCAGCTTTGCGACGCGCTGGCCCTGCCGTCGGGCTTCTGCCTGCTGGAGAAGCGCTTTGTCGATGTGGCCCTCCGCTACGGCACGCACCCCTTTACCCTTGCGCGCTGGCAGAAGACCCTCGAACTCAAGGCCTACTTTGAGCGCTTCATCGGCGCATCCCTCTACACGCTGCTTCCCGGCGTTATCGAGAACAGTTTGCGCTAACGACGCGCTACGGGGCCGTGACGCGGTGCTGTGACGCGGGGGCTGCTCGCCCCCGCACCCCTCGGGAGCGTGGGACGCTCCACCCCGGCCGAAGCGCCCTGCGGGCACTTCGGCTGTTGGCACATCGCCTGGAGGGCAAGTCAAATGCTTGCGCTGATGAGGATAATGGCGGTGTAGATGGAGAAGGCCGCGTGCCAGAGCAGCAGCGTTATTGCGGCGCAGAGGCGCCACGGGCGGCCGGTAAAACGCCGCACGACCGTGCAGATAAGCCCCCACGCCGCTCCCAACGCAAGCAACCACATCCCGAGTTCCAGCCCCCGCAGTCCATCGCCGAAGTGCTTAAAGAGCATCAACAGGGGGAAGACCGAGACCATTACGGCTGTGCCTAGTTTGCCAAAGAGCAACGTCTCGGAGCAGCAGAGTGCGACCTCCACCCCCACGATTCCTACCGCCAGCAGCCCCAACGCCCATCGCCAGTCCTTCAGATGTTCTCGTTCACGCGCTTTCATCGTCAGGGACGATACCACTTCCTACTTCATTTGGCAATAGCCCGGCGATCATTGCCTGGGGTGGGGGCGTGGTGACCTAGCGCCTACCTCAAAGCGACCTAGGGCCTACCTCGCCTTGAGGTAGGCCCTAGGTCACCTCGAGGTAGGCCCTACCTTTTTTAGGGTATCCGCCGGGCCTTTGCGGCGGTGGCGCGAATTGGTGCTAGAGGAAGGGTGGAGGGGGTAATAGCTGCTAGCGGCTAATCACTAACGGTTCCCCGAGGGAGAGCCGGCCCTTGGGGCAAGTTGACAGGCGGAGTGGGGGGCAGGTATACTACACGGTGGCAGTTGGAGAGTGATTGCCGCTTTTGATTGTGACGCTTTACGCGTGACACATTGCCTTATGCGAAACCTGAGAAATTTCCAACCCGGGCAGTGTTCAGGCGGAGGTGTGCCGTAATGGCGCGCCTTTCTTGACGTATCCGGGTTTAGGCTTTCTCAGGGCCTCGCATAAGGTGCGTTGAGAAAGGCGTGTTTTTATGGCCCGGCAAAGAGATGGCGGCGTTGAAGTTTTCCGCTGCCTGATGATGATCTTGGTGGTGCTTCACCATGCATGTGGCGAGGGACTCTTCAAGGAGACCTTCGCGGCAGAGGTGTTGTTTGTGCCGACGGTGTTGGCCGTGGATGGGTTTTTGGCGATTTCGGGGTGGTATGGTCTGCGCTTCAACTGGCGAAAGGCGGGCGCGCTGTGGGGACTGCATGTCTTCTATGGCGTGCTCTATATGCTGGCCTTGGCAGTGCTTGCGTGGCTGGGCTATGATGCGCGGGTAAGTCTGAGCCTTGGATCGAGTTGGTTCATCCCAGTCTACCTGGCGCTAATGACTTTTGCCCCTCTGATTAACAGCGGTCTCGAGGCCTTAACGCGGCAGGGTCGGCGCGCACTGTGGGGGGCCTATCTGCCGTTTATGGTACTGATGGCACTCTCGTGGCTACCGAAGGTGGGCGTATACTTGGGCTTTAGCGTGCGTGGTTGGGGGTCGCATATGTTTGGCCAGGCACTCTTTGTCTACGTCACGCTACGCGTGCTGCGCTTGAGCGGCCTGGGGGAGCGACTCTCGAAGCGGCAGGTCTGGCTGCTTTTTGGTCTCTTTGGCGGTCTCTTTGCGGTTTGCTCGGTGAGCGGAATGTTTTTACTGTGGCAGAAGAAAGGCGCCTACACCTGCTACGCCTTCTCTGGTTTGCTGGGCTATAACGCCCTGCCGGTAGTCTTCTGCGCGGCGGCGAGTCTGCTGCTCTTTACACGATTGCACATGCCTGCGAGGTTGGCGCGGACGGCGAGTTTTATCGGCCCTTCTCTCTTTGCCATCTATATTCTGCACAATGCAAACCTGACAGGCCGCCGCGTTTGTCTACCGCTATGCGAGCGCTTCCTCGTGTCGCACGCGGCCTGGCTGACCCCCTGGGGCATCCTCTTGACCGAGACGGCGATGGCCTTTACCCTCTGTCTAGCAGTCGACCTCATCCGCCGAGCGCTTTGGGCAGGTCTCTGCGCCTGGCGAAGGCGGTTATCGCCTGGGGTGGGGCGTGGAGACCTAGGGCCTAGCTCAAAGCGACCTAGGGCCTAGCTCAAAGCGACCTAGGGCCTAAGTCACCTCGAGGTAGGCCCTAGGTCACCTCGAGGTAGGCCCTACCTTTTTTAGGGTATCCGCCGGGCCTTTGCGGCGGTGGCGTGAGTTGGTGCTAAAGGAAGGCTGGAGGGGGTAATTTCCGTCGCGGGCTAAAAGTTGTGGTGCCTCTGCGGTCAACGGCGTGTTGTGGTATACTGGGCGGTATGAGACTGTTTGACTTTTCCTTTGTCTGGACAACGGCGATGTTGTTCCTGATGTTGATGGATCCGTTCGGCAATCTGCCGGTGTTTATGTCGACCCTCAAGCACGTGCGGCAGGAGCGGCTGACGTGGGTGATTTTCCGGGAGCTGTGCTTTGCATTGGTGGCGATGGTGCTTTCGCTAGTGGCGGGGCAGGCCTTCTTTGGGTTGCTGCATATCGAGGCGGGGACGCTGGCGATTGCGGGGGGCATTATCCTCTTTCTGACGGGGATTAAGATGGTCTTCTCGTCGCTGGCCGAGGATGCGCCGGCGCAGCAGGGCGAGCCGTTCATTGTGCCGCTGGCGATTCCGCTGATTTGCGGTCCGGGGCTGATTGCAATCCTGTCGACCTTGCGCGGGAGCGTGCCGCAGGCGACGCTGCCGAATTGCCTGTTGGCGCTGGGGGTGGCGTGGGTGATCCAGACGGCGATTATGCTCTGCGGGCGGGCGCTCTCGCGGGTGCTGGGCAAGCGGGGCCTGAACGCGCTCGAATCGCTGATGGGGCTGCTGCTGACGAGTTTGGCGGTGGGGATGGTGTTGCAGGGAATCAACCAGACCTATCATTTGGGTTAAGCGCCGGGCGGTTGCCCGGGCGCGGAATGTGCTATAGTAAGAAGCAATGTCAGAAAGGATTGTTATGGCTTTGATGCAGTTTGTGAAGCGGGCGGTTGCCTGGTGTGCGGTGGCAACGATGGCGGCAATGGTGCATGGCGGGGAGTTGGAGGCGCTGGCCAAACGCGTTTCGCCCAAGCTTGAGGGGCGGGTCATCTTCCGCATTGAACCGGCGCGCAAGGATATTTCGGTGGCGCCGAGCGGTCAGGACAAGATTGCGATTGCTGCGCCCAACAAACGCCTGGCGGCGGCGGGGCTGGGGTGCTATCTGCGGACGGTGGCCAAGGCCCACTGGTCGTGGTGTGGCGACCGGCTGACTGGCGAGATGCCCGCGCCCAACCGCGTCTACACCTTCCGTCCGGCTGCGCCCCATTCGCTGGCCTATAACTACTGCACGCTCTCCTATACGATGGCCTTCTGGGATGCTGCGGCGTGGCGCAAGGAGCTGGACCACCTGGCGCTCTATGGCTTTGAGTACTTTCTGGTGCAGGCCGGTCTGCCGCAGGTGTGGGCCGAGACCTTGCGCGAACTGGGCTATCCCGAGGAGCGCATTGCCGCGTTCATCCCCGACGAAGCGGCCGCCGCGTGGTGGAACATGGGCAACTTGGAGGGGCTGGGCGGCCCGCTCAGCGCCAAGCGCGTGGCCGAGAATGCCGAGCTCGGGCGCGAGATTGTGGCCCACGCCAAGGCCTTGGGACTCAAGCCCATCCTCCAGGGCTTTACCGGTCTGCTCCCGCACGATTTGCCGGACTACCTCTCCAAGGAGGACTTCCCGGACGCGCAGTGGGTCAACCAGGGCCAGTGGGTCGATGGCTTTGTGCGGCCGACGCTTCTGGTGCCCTCGACCGAGGCCTTCTCGAAGATCGCGGAGATCTGGTATCGCAACCTCTTTAAGGTCTATGGCGTGACGGCGGCCGACGCCTTTGGCGGCGACCTCTTCCACGAGGGCGGCCAGGTGGCCAATCTGGACGTGACGGCCTGTGCGCGGGCCGTGCAGGGCGCTCAGCAGAAGGCCTCTCCGGGCGCGATTTGGATGATTCAGGCTTGGCACGGCAACCCGCGCGAGGCGCTCTTGCAGGGGCTTGACCCGCGCTACGCGATGGTCGAGGCGCTGGTCTACAATCAGGCTGATGGCCACCACTACAGCCGCCGCTTCCAGAACATCCCTTGGCTGTGGTGCGAGCTGCTGAACTTCGGCGGCAACCACGGCTTCTATGGCGGCGTTCGCCCGCTGGCAAATCTCGGCGAGTTGGTCGAGCAGCCCAATGCCGACACCTTCGCCGGTTTCGGCCTCCTTTCGGAGGGGTTGGAGACGAACCCGCTCTTCTACGACCTCTTTACCTGCCGCTTCTTTATGCCCCGCACGGCGAAGCTCGGCGAGCATGGCCTGGATGCCTGGCTGGCAGATTACGCCCTGCGCCGCTACGGCCTGGCCAATACCACCCTGGTCCGCGCGCTGCACCTTTTGGCCGATTCGGTCTACTCCCCGGCGCGCGAGCAGGAGGGCTGCACCGAGAGCGTCTACTGTGCCCGGCCCTCGTGGGGCGCGCGCAAGGCCTCCACGTGGTCGAGCGGCGAACAGTACTATCCGCCGGCGGAGACGCGCCGGGCCGCGGAGCTCTTCTCGGCCGTGGCCAAGCGCTCGCCGGCCCTCACGAAGATTGAAACCTTCCGCTATGACCTCATTGATGTGATGCGCCAGGCGCTGGCGGACCTTGGGCGGCCGCTGTTGGGGCTGGCGCGCACCGATGCCCAGGCGCGTGAAGCCTTTCTGGAAGCGATTCGCCTCTCCGATGAGCTGATGGCCTTTGAGCCGCGTTGGCGATTGGATTGGTGCGAGGCGCGCACGCGCAAGGTGGCGGGCGAGGCTGGCGCCAAGGCCTATCGCCGCATGATTACCACTTGGAGCGGGCGGCGAGGGTCGCTCAACGACTACGCCAACCGTCAGCTCTCGGGGCTCTTTAAGGGCTACTATCTGCGCCGCTGGGAGGCCTTCTTCGCCGGCACTGGCAACCTCGATGCGCAGCTCGAGGCGATTGACCGCGACTTCCTGGAAAATGGCTATCCGCAGGCGGAGCCTGACCTAAAGACGCTGATTCCGACCTTGCGCCGGGCCGAGGCGTTGCTGAAGAAGGCCTACACCACTTGGCCCAAGGCCTTCCGCTTTGATACCGGCGTGGCGTGGAACCTCGAGGGGCGCAAGGGCACCGTGGAGATGAGCTTCGATGTGACCGAATACATCAAGCAGGCCGGCACCTTTGAGGTCACCTTTGAGTGGACGCACGGCGGTCACGCGCTCAAGATTGAGCAGGTGGAACTCTTTGAGGCCGATCAGTGCGTGGCGGCCGATCGGCACGCCGGTTATGCCGGGATTCGCAAGCAGGGCAATGTCTACACCCTCAAGCTGCCGAAATACCGCACGAACCTGGCCGACTACACCCTGCGCGTGAAGGCGTCGGGCGATGGCGGCGGGAACTCGGCCGGCAAGTTTACCATTGAGCACAAAGAGTAGGGCGTAGGAAAGGAGTTGGCGATGGCAAATCTAACAACAACGCCGAAGGTGCCGCTGAAAGGGTTCGGCGTGGTGGCCGGGGCGCTGGTGGCGCTCATCGGGGGACTGTGGGTGTGGTTTGGGTGGCGCATTGAGCCGGAGGCCGGCGAGTTCGCCGTGCTGATGCGCAAGACCGGCAAGAACTTGCCTAGCGATTGCATTCTCGCGCCTGGGCCCGAGTATAAGGGCATCCAGGAGGCGGTCCTCCCCGAAGGCCGTTACTTCCGCAACCCCTTCGTCTGGGACTGGAAGTATTTCCGCGCCACGGACATTGCCGCCGGCCGTTTTGGCGTGCTGATCCGCAAGGATGGTAAACCCTTGCCGCCCGGGGAGATTATCGCGCGTGATGCCGGCAGCAAGGGCATTGTCCCGGAGGTGCTCGGCACCGGGCGCCACCGCATCAATCCCTATGCCTACGACCTGCGGCTCTACGATGACATTCGCATCCGCCCGGGCTATGTGGGCGTGGTGACGGCGCTGGTGGGCGCGGACATCTTTGCCGAGATCAAGCCGCAACTCAAGGAACGCGGCTTCCTCGTGGCCGAGGGCTCCAAGGGCGTCCAGCAAAAGATCCTCAAGGAAGGCACGCACCGCCTCAACCCCTTCCTCTACGCCGTCTCGCTCGTCAACACGCAAAGCCAGCGCTTTGAACTCTCGGGCAACGACGCGAT
>JBJEVY010000040.1:0-30508 GCA_051884775.1 Candidatus Spyradenecus sp.
AATTATTCCTTCCGCCCCGGGAAGCAGTTTTCACCCGGCGTGCGGGAAGTTGCGCAAGGCTGAAGCGCAGGTGCCCCAAGCCTGGAAAACAAACCCTTGCCGCCGGGGACGGCGGCACGCAGAAACGAAGAACTGGCGGCTCACGGGTGGCCCCTTGCGGGCCCTCCGGGCCGCGAGGGGCGGGCAGTCGCCCGCGTGAGGGGGCGGCGTTGCCGCCGAGAGGTGCGCCTTCGGCGCGTGAGGATTTGCAGGGCCTGCTCTGCAGGCCTTTGGGGGCCTTTTGCGGGGGTGCCCGGAGGGTGCCCGCGCCGGGGTGGAGCGTCCCACGCTCCCGAGGGGGGTGGGGGCGAGTAGCCCTCACATCGAGCGGCGGCCTCTGGTGCTGTGGGGTTAGCCGCGGACTTGCCAGGCGCCGGTTTTGCGCAGGCGCTGCTTGCGCAGGGCATCGAGGCGGGCGTAGACGGTGGGGTTGAGGGCCTTGGCGGCGGCGAGGATCTTGAAGCCTTTGCGGCGGGAGAAGTGGAATTGCTCGGCCAGGAGGTAGATTGCGATGGGGCGCGAAGGGTGGTTGGGGTCGGGCCGGTGGGCCCAGGCGTGGACGAACTCGCGCTCTTGGGGCGGGAGGGAGCCGAAGGCCATTTCGATGGCTTCGGCGAGGCTTTCGCTGCGGGTAAAGAGGGTCTGCATGGCCTCCGTTTCGTCCTGGCGGCGGCCTTCGGGGGTGGTTTCGCAGAGGGGCTTGGGGCCGCAGGGGTAGGGGGCGCCGGAGCAGAGGAGGCCGATGGGGCGGGGGAGGGGTGTGGGGAGGGCGGCGAGCCAACGGCGGAGGTCTTCGGCCGTAACAGCGAGGTCGCCTGCGGCGGGTGCGCGCTCGGGTTCGGCCAGGAGCAGGCAGCGGACTTCGCTGCGGCCACCGAGGGCGGCCACTTGGCGGAAGAGGGCGACCTTGCTCTCCGGGGCGAAGCGGCAAGCGTGGGTGCCGGCGGGGGCGCGGGGGCAGGGGAGCGCGCGCAGGGACTCGGGGGTGAGCCCGCGCCAGGCGGCGGGTTCGTCGAGGGCGTAGGGGAAGTCGCCAGAGGCCATCTGCGGCCTTACTTGGCGCGCGCTTCAATCCAGGGACCGATCTTGGCGAGGACGCCCTTCCAGGCGATGGGGTCTTCGCGCAGGGTCAGGAACTGCTTATAGAGATGGAGGAAGGCATCGACGTAGAAGGCGGCGCGGTCGAGGCGCTCATCGACGGCGAGCTTGTCGTTGCCGGTGCTCTCGGCGGCGGGCTTCTTGGCGCCGGGGGCGTTGAGCGAGGGCATTTCGTCGACGGCATCGGGGGTGGCGGACTTGGCCTTCTTGGGCGGGTCGACCTTCATCGAGCGGAAGGCGAAGTCGTAGCCGTCGACGGTGGCCGAGCAGATCCAGTCGCCCTTGGTGAGGGTGAGGCGCGCGCGGCGGAGCTTCTTGCCGTTCCAGAGGGCGATGCCGAACTCGGGGGTGTCGAGGGGGGTGCCGTTGCGCAGGACGGTCTCGTGGCAGCCGGGGGCCTTGTCGCCGGAGAACATGAGCGGGCCCTCGAACATCAGGCCGCATTGTTCGCCCTCGAGGTCGAAGGTGGCCTCTTCCTTCTCCCAGCGGTAGAAGAGCCAGGTGAGGAACTCGGTGCCGAGGGTGATTTCCGGGGGCACGCCGATGGCCTCGTTCGGGGTCATATTGACCAGTTCGAGGCTGTTGCAATCGATACCGCAGAGGCGGTAGGCGGCGCTTTCGGGGCAGAGCATCACGGGCATCACGCCGGTGCTCTCGCGGAAGAAGGGGCAGAGGACCTGGGCGGCGGCATCGGTCATCGCCGAGGCGAGCAGACGCTGGTGGCGCAGGTCAATGGCGCACTCCATCGAGCCGAAGGAGGGCTGCGCGTCGGCCAGCAGGGCCTCTTGGACGCGCTCGCGGACCTCGGTCTTGGCCGCACGCGGGAGCACCTCCACCTGGCGGGCCTTGCGCTCAATCTCGAGCTCGGCAAGGAGTGTGGCGCGCAGGAGGCTCGGCGGGACCTTCTTCTGGGCGGTCACATGGGAGAACCAAAGCCAGTCGCCGCGCCAGCAGTGCTCCTCGGTGAGTTCAAGATCGAGGGCGTGGGCGGGGCCGGCCCAGCCGTGGAGGGGCGCATCGCCGGTCAGGGTCTTGATGGGGGGCAGGGCGCGCTTGGCAAAGGCCTCCATCTCGGTGGGCTCGAAGCCGCGCGAGAGGTAGAAGGCGTGGAAGGAAAAGGAACCGGATTCAAAGCCCATAGGGTTACTCCTCGGCCTCGGCCGCCACCTTTTCGCGGAGGCGCACCAGCCAGATGGTCATCTCATAGAGCAGGCACATCGGCACTGCCATCACAATTTGCGAAAGGGGGTCGGGCGGCGTCAGGAACATGGCCAGGGTGAAGATGCCCACGATGGCCAGGCCGCGCCGCGCGCGCAGACTCTCGGCCGAAATCAGTCCCAGCCAGCCCAGCGCCAGCAGCACCAAGGGGAACTGAAAGGCCAGCCCGAAGGCCAGCAGCACCTTGAGCACAAAGCCGATATAGGGCTCGGCCTGTAAGAACTCCACCGGCACATTCATCCAGGCGTTGATGGCCATCAGCGCGCGCAGGGCCAGTTTGAGCGTGAAGCCGAAGCAGAGCGAGACGCCCCCCAGGAAGAGGAAGACGCCGACCCCGAGGGTAAAGCGGATGAGGTTGCGCTCGTGGCGGCGCAACCCGGGGAAGACGAATTGGAAGATGAAGTAGAGCATCGCCGGGAGCGCGAGGATGGTCCCGCCCCAGAGCATCGTGGTCATAAAGAGCGAGAAGCCCACGCCCACCTCGAGCCCCTGCATCTGGACCCCTGCCTCGGCCAGACCCGATGTGCGCAGCGGCCACTGCAACGCCTTGATGACCCACGGGGAGAAGGGCGCGATGACGAGCATCCCCAGCACCCACGCCAGCGCGCAGCGGACAATGCAGTTGCGCAGGTCGATGAAGTGCTCGATGAAGGGCCGCGGGGGGTCCATCGCCTCCTCCTGTGCGCGGTCTTCGGCCGTCTCGGAGAAGAGGCGGCGGAAACGCGCCTGCAGGCGCAGGCTCGGCGGCGGGGTCTTGGCCATTAGGCGTTCGCTTTCGATTGGGGCTCGGCGGCCGGCGCTTCGGCGGTCGCTTCAACAGGCGCTTCGGCGGCCGGTTCAACAGGCGCCTCGGCCGGCGCTTCGGCGGCCGGTTGCTCTTCGGCCGGCGGCGGGGTCGGGGCCAGGCCACCCGGGACCGGGGCGGTGGCCAGGACGTCGTCGGGCGAGAGTGGCGGCGGGGCAAAGTCCATCGCCTGGGCCAGTTCCTCGTCGGTGGGCAGGAGGTTGTCGAGCTCGCCGGTGGAGGTGTTGACGGCCGCGTTCACCTGCTTTTCGAGGGTCTGGTCCATCGTCATCAACTGCTGCTTGAACTCATCGGAGGCGCGGCGGAGCACGCCCATCCAGTGGCCGACCTTGCGGGCGGCTTCGGGCAAGCGCTTGGGGCCCAGGACCACCACGGCCACGAGCAGGATGACGAGGGTTTCGAGGAAGGACATTGCCGTTGTGTTCGGCTGGTGTGTGCATCGCGCAAGCCCCGGCGCATCGCGCTGCCGGGGCATTCACGCAGTCAGCAACACTTACTTGTAGGGGACGAACTCGGCGCGGCGGTTCTTGCGGAAGGCCTCTTCGGTCTGGCCGACCACGGCGGGCTTCTCCTCGCCGAAGGCGCGGGTCTGCAGGCGGGCCGGGTCGATGCCGAAGGAGACGAGATAATCGCGCACGCCGCCGGCGCGGTTCTCGGAGAGGGAGAGGTTATACTCGTTCGAGCCGCGCTCGTCGCAGTGGCCCTCCACGATCATCACATGGGTGGGATTCTCAATGAGATACTCGGCGGCGGCCTCGGCCTTGGAGAGCTCGTCGGTGGGCAACGTGTAGGAATCGAAGGTGAAGTAGAGCGGGGCGAGGTCGGCATCGAGCACGCGCTCGCGGGTGTCCTCAAAGCGGTCGGAGCCGAAGGCGCCCACGTTGGGGTCGTTGGGGTCATAGCCCGCGCCATTGGGGTCGATCGCCACATCGTCTCCGGCCTCGCCGCCCATCCCGGCGCCCATCGCCTCCGAGTTATCCCCGGCCGCGCCATTCTTCAGTTCGCACCCCGTAAAGACCATCGCCGAGGCGGCCAACAGGGCAATCATCAAGGACATCCGCATAACGTTGCTTCCTTTTGTGGCTCGAGTTTACTTGGACCAAGCGGGATTGAGCCACTGCGTGCTCCCGCCTGAAAAGGGTTGATAGGGCTTCTCGCCCTTCTCTTCGGCATCCAACACCCAGAGCGTGTGCTGACGGCCCTGGGTGCGCGCGGCCACCACGTGCCGCCCATCCGGCGCCCAAGAGGGCGATTCGTAAATCTCGTTCTGGGGCGTGAGGTAGCGCAGCGAGCGCTCGCCCTTCTCCGGGTCAATCACCGCCACGCGATAGGGCGCCCCGCGCTTGGTGGCAAAGACAATCCCCCGCTTGCCCCAATCCGGCTGCACCGATTCCCCGCCCTTGAAGGTCAGCCGCCGCGACTGCTTGGTGGCCACATCTACAATGTAGAGCTGCGGCGAGCCGGCCACGTCCGAGACATAGCAAATCTTCCGCCCATCGGGCGACCAGCACGGGCTCGCCTCCGCCGCCAACTTCGTCTCCGTCAGGCGCGTGAGGTGCCGCGTGCGCGCATCCATCATATAAAGCTCGGGATTGCCCTGGTGCGAGAGGATGATGGCGAGCTTGTTGGGATCGGCCGGCGAAGGCACCGCCCCCGTGCTCAGCCCGCGAAACTCCGCCAGCCGCGTCACGCGCTTGGTCTGCACATCGGCCACAAAGACCGCCGGGAAGCCGAGGCGGTAGCTGGTGAAGTAGATTTGCTTGCCGCCCGGGGCCCACCGCGGGCCGATAATCGGCGCGCCATCGCGCGTCAGGCGAGTGATGTTATGGCCATCGTAATCGCAGACGTAGAGGTCCTCAATCGCCTGCCCGGTGCGCGAGGTCCCCGTCTTGGCCACCATTGCAAATTGACTCTGCGCAATTCCCGTTTCGCCCGTGGTGGCATTGACAATCGTATCGGCCAGCTCGTGCGCGTGCTTGCGCCCTTCGGCGGCCGACATCGCCTGCCGCGGCCACGCAAAGCGCTTCCCCGGCCAAGCCACCGTCAGCTGTTCATTCACTCCGGCCGAGCCCGTCAGCTGCCCGGTCACCTTCACCTGCCCATTCGCGGCCAGGCGGTACCACCCGCAGCGCAGGAGGTCATTCTGCAAGGTCTTAAGAAAGGTCTCCGCCCCGGCTCCCGAAGCCGTCACCCCGCTCAGCGAGAGCGACTGCTTTGCCACGCCCGTCACATCCACATCAATCACCGGCGCCGCGCCCAACCACGCCGCAACCATCATCGCCAAAGTGCACAGGAATACTCTCATGCCCGCCATTGTAGCAAAAACCGCCCGCGTGCGCAGAAGGAATTATCCCCGCCGCCTGAAAGGCACCGCTCAAGCGCGCACCTTTCAGCGGCGCTCCGCGCGTCCGCATTTGCGCGAAATACTGGGAGGCCGTCAAAGGCGTTTGCTTTTGTGCTTGGGTATGATACACTATGTGGCGTAAGCAGAAGGAGCGTGAGCAATGAAGGTTTGCTTGAGTGTACTCTTGGTTGGGCTGGCGGCATGGGTGTCGGCGGCGAATTTGACGGTTCAGCAGAAGTGCTTGGTGCGCGCGGTCGAGCGAATCAATCCCGAGGCGTTGGGGCGCATGGCTGAGGATTGGGAGGTCACCTACGGCAAGAGCGCGGAGCTCGAGGCGCTACGCGCGCTCATTGGCGAGGTGCCGGCGCGGAAGACAGCGGCGCTCAAGGCCTTGCGTGAGCAGGGCAACGAGGCGCTGGCGAAGGCGTTGACGCTGGAAGTCAAGCGCGCGGTGCTCGCTCAGCCGATGGTTGCCGGGATGGAAGTGCTGGCGATGAAGTATGACTTCGGGCCGAATGCGCGGCGGCAGAATGCGCCGGCGCAGCCGAGTATGGCCTGCTACAACGTGGTGGAGGCCAACCACGGGATTAACTCGCAGCTGGTGAAGATTACCGACCTGGCGGCTGAGACGCCGAAGGTGGAGGTGCTCTACAACTCCCCGCGCGCGTCGGTGACCTGCGTGGACCTCAACTGGGACGCCCAGCGCGTCTGCTTTGTCAAGAAGGACCCCGCGGACGGCAACCGCCTCAAGCTCTGGGAGTACCGCTTTGGCGAGGGCGAGGCCCAGCCCATCACCCCCAAGGGCGTGGATTACGACATCGGCGATGGCTGCTATCTGCCCGATGGCAAGTTTATCGTGACGGCCACCGCCTCCGAGCAGGGGCTCCCCTGCGAATCGGGCCGGATGGCGATGACCAACACCTATCGCTACGACCCGGCCACCGGCAAGATGGAGCGCCTGACCTTCGACCAGGACTCCAATTGGTCGCCCACGATGCTCGATGACGGGCGCGTGATGTTCGTCCGCTGGGAGTACTGCGACCAGACCCACTTCTTCAGCCGCATTCTGATGACGATGCGCCCGGACGGCACCCGCCAGCTGGCCTACTTCGGCTCCAACGGCTTCTGGCCCAACCACTATGGCGACCCCAAGCCCATCCCCGGCGCGAACGGCAAGTTCATCTGCGTGGCCACCGGTCACCACGCCTCCAAGGCCGGGCGCCTGGCGCTCTTCGATGTCTCCAAGGGCCGTGCCGAGGCCGCCGGCTGCGAGCAGATGATCCCCGGTTGGAAGAAGCCCATCCCCGAGCGCGTCGAGGATTACCTCTACGCCGGCGATTGGCCCAAGTTCCTCACCCCCTTCCCGCTCGGCCACAATCCGCGCAAGGATGGCGCCGGCAAGTACTTCCTCACCGCCATGCGCGCCAGTGGCGAGGACCTCTGGGGCATCTACCTGGTGGACGTCTTCGACAACCTTACGCTCCTGTGCGAAATCGAGGGCTCCTCGCTCACCGAGCCGATCCGCTTTGAGCAGTCCACCCCGCCGCCGGTCTACCCCGATAGCATTATCCCCGGCGAGAAGACCTGCACCGTGCACGTGGCCGACATCTACAACGGCCCGGGGCTGCGCGGCGTGCCGCGCGGGACGGTCAAGCAGGTGCGCGTCTTTGCCTATCACTATGCCTATAATAAGGCCGGCTCGCACGAAGGCGTGGGCACCGAATCGAGCTGGGATATGAAGTACGTCCTGGGCACCGCGCCGGTGCGCGAGGATGGCTCGGTCTACTTCGTGGCCCCGGCCCATACGCCCATTGCACTGCAGCCGCTGGATGCCAGCGGTCAGGCCATCCAGCTGATGCGCTCGTGGTTCGTGGGGATGCCCGGCGAGAAGGTGGCCTGCACCGGCTGCCACGAGTCGGCCAACTCCATCTACAATGTGCCGCCGCTGCTGACCAAGCCCGACGCCCTTGAGCCCTCGATCTGCGGCGGGCTCACCTGGAGCTTTATGCGCGACATTCAGCCCATCCTCACGCGCAACTGCGCCCGCTGCCACAACGATGACACCACCGACACCGACATGACGATGGATGGCCCCTACGGCAAGCAGTCGCTCATCGGCCGCCGCCCGAACCTGGCGAGCATCAAGCCGGTGATCCTGCCCTATCGCGATGGGCTGCGCCCCGGTGGCGCCGGCGCCTTCACCCGCTCCTATCACGACCTCAACCCCTACGTCCGCCGTCCCGGCCCCGAGAGCGACAACCACATCTTCAACCCCGGCGAATATGCCGCCAACACCTCCGTGCTCATCCAGATGCTCAAGCGCGGCCACAAGGGCGTGCAGCTCACCGACGAAGAGTGGCGCTTGCTCTACACCTGGATTGACCTCAATGCGCCCTTCTGGGGCACCTGGACCGACTTCGCCCTCAACTGGGCCAACGAGTTCCACCGCAACTGGATCGGCATTCGCGGCGCCCAGCAGCAGCTCGAGCGGATGAACGAATCGCGCGCCCGCCGCGAAAAGTGGAACGCCCTCTACCAGGTCTCCAATATCGACGCCGCCATCGAGGCCGAGGCCTACGACTTCGCCAAGTGCGCCGCCGATATTGCCAAGATCCAGCCCAAGGAGCGCGCCAAGAAGCGTCACGAAAAGCCCGAGCCGCCCGAAGTCGAGGGCTGGCCGATGGAGAATGTCAAGGCCCAGCCGGTGCAGGTGGATATGCCCGGCGGCTCGCTCACCTTCCTGCGCATCCCCGCCGGCACCTTCGTGATGGGCGACCCCAATGGCTACCACGACGAGACCCCCCGCGTGGTCACCATCGACAAGCCCTTCCTGATGGCCGACATCGAGGTGCCTCTGCGCAACTTCCTGCGCTGGAAGCCCACCCACTACAATGGCTACATCGATCAGCTCGGCAAGGACCACACCACCCCCGGCTGCAACGTGATGGACAACCCGTGGTACCCCGCCGTCCGCGTCTCCTGGGAAGAGGCCAACGCCTACTGCAAGTGGCTCTCCGAGAAGACCGGCAAGAAGTTCCGCCTGCCCACCGAAGAAGAGTGGGAGTGGGCCGCCCGCGCCGGCACCGACACCCCCTTCTACTGGGGCGGCGTGGAGGATGACTTCGGCCCCTACGCCAACCTCGCCGATAAGTCCCTCGACGGCATTCCCAACCAGCGCCAGACCCTCAACTACTACCACCGCGACATGCGCTACAACGACGGCCAGCAGGTCCTGGGCATCGTGGGCAAGCACAAGCCCAACGCCTTCGGCCTCAAGGATATGATCGGTAACGCCGCCGAGTGGACCGCCTCCACCTACGAAGGCACCGACGAGGCCGTCTGCCGTGGCGGCGCGTGGGACCTCCTGCCGCGCTTCTCGCGCGTCTCCCTGCGCGTCCACTATCCCCGCTGGCAGCGCGTGGCCAACGTGGGCATTCGCCTGGTCTGCGAGGAGTAGCGCGCTCGGGGCCTTGTGCTGCAAGGCCCCAGCTGTTAGCGGCTAGCGGTTAGCTGTTAGCACGCGTGCCGCAACGGAAAGGCCCCCGAGGAGCTTCGGGGGCCTTTCTGTTTCTCCGCAGCATCGTCCAGGGGGCATAGGGGCAAGACGCTTAGTTGCGGCGCCATTCGCAAGGTAGCCCCGGCGGCCGTGCGTCTCCTCACGCGGCGGAGCCGCACCTCGCGGCCCAAGGGGCCCCCTCTCGCGCCGTCAGGCGCACCTCACGCGAGCATAGCGAGCCGCTCACACGCCGTCAGGCGCTCGCGCGCAGCGCGCAGCAAGTTGTGCTATACTGCGCGTTTTCTGAAAGGAATCCGACGATGTTCGAACTGAATCACGCCCTGCTGGGGCGGTCGCTGCTCAATATCCGTTCGCTCTCCGATGCGGAGCTTCATTATATGGTGGATCTGGCGATGGCGCTGAAGGCGCGCCGCCGTGCAGGGATTCGCGGGGAGTTGCTGCGCCGGCGGAACATTGCCCTTATCTTCGAGAAGAGCTCCACGCGCACCCGCAACTCGGCGGCCATTGCGGTCCGCGACGAGGGGGGCAACGCCGAGTTCCTCACGGGGCACGATACGCACTTTGGCGTGAAGGAATCGGTGGCCGACTCCGCGCGCGTGCTCGGGCGGCTCTTTGATGGCATTCTTTTCCGCGGGTTTGCGCAGAGCACGGTGGAGACGTTGGCGGCGCGTTCGGGCGTGCCGGTGTGGAATGGTCTGACCGATGAGAGCCACCCCACGCAGTTCCTGGCCGATATGATGACGATGCGCGAAGCCTTTGGCGAGGTGCGCGGCAAGACGATGGCCTATGTGGGCGACGGGCGCAACAATGTGGCCAACTCGCTGATGATGGGCTGCGCCAAGGCGGGGATTAACTTTGTGAACGTCACCCCGCGCGAACTCTTCCCGGCCGATGAGCTGGTGGACGAGGCGCGCGCCATTGCCGCCAAGAATGGCTGCACCATTCAGGTGGAGACCAATCCCAAGGCCGGCGTCAAGGGTGCGAATGTGCTCTACACCGATGTGTGGGTTTCGATGGGCGAAGAGGATAAGAAGGCCGAGCGCCTGGCGCTCCTGCGCCCCTACCAGATCAATCAGTCCCTCTGCGAAGCCACCGGCAACCTCGGCGGCGAGCTCATCTTCTTGCACTGCCTGCCTGCCTTCCACGACCGCAACACCGAGGTCTCCAAGGATACCGGCGCGCTGGAAGTGACCGACGAGGTCTTTGAGGCGCCCTTCTCCAAGGTCTTTGACGAGGCCGAGAACCGCATGCACACGATCAAGGCGCTCTATGTCTCGGCCCTCTGCAACGAAGCGGGCTTCTAAGCGCCCCTCCGAGGCGCTTCTCGACGAAATCCACCAGGCCCTCAAGCGCGCCTTTGGTGAAGTCCAGGCGCCGATTATGGACTTGGTGGCCGCCCAGACGCAGGATCCCTATCGCATTCTGGTGGGGACCCTGCTCTCGGCGCGAACGAAGGACCAGACGACCGCGGCGGCCATCGGGCGCCTCTTTCCGGTGGCCCCCAACCCCGAGGCCCTTGAGCGCCTTTCGATTGAGGAGATTGAAAAGCTCATCTTTCCGGTGGGCTTCTATCACGCCAAGGCTCAGCACCTCAAGGCGCTGCCGAAGGTCTTGCGCGAGCGCTTTGGCGGGGTCATCCCCCATACCGTCGAGGAGCTCGTGGAGCTGCCGGGCGTGGGGCGCAAGACGGCGAACCTCGTCGTTGCCCTCGCCTTTCATCTGCCGGCGATTTGCGTGGACACCCACGTCCACCGCATCAACAATCGCCTGGGGTTGGTGAAGACCAAGACCCCGCTGGAGACGGAGATGGCCCTGCGCAAGCTTCTGCCCGAGCGCCTCTGGATGGATTGGAATGCCATCTTTGTCTCCTTTGGCCAGACGCGCTGCAAGCCCATCGGCCCGAAGTGCGCAGGCTGCCCGATTGGGCACCTGTGCCCGCAGGGCTCGCAGTCGACAGTCAACCGTGCTGGCGCAAAAGGTCAATAGCCTGGCCCGTCGCGGAACGCGCCCTGTCGACTAGGCATTCGCGCCGCGCATGCCGTTATGCTATACTCCCAAGTATGCATCACGAAGAGCAGACGATTGTGTTACCGACTGTGGTCCCGAGCGTGACCACGGGGGAGCGACCGCGTTTGTTGGTGACCGCCGGGCCGCTGGAAGGGCGAGAGTATGTGCTCACGCGCCTGCCTTACAAGATTGGCTCGGGGCTCTCGAACGACCTCTCCATCGCCGACTCCACCGTCTCGCGCCACCATTGCGAGATTGATTCCGATGGACACGGCGGGCTGCTGATTCGCGATTTGGGCTCCACCAACGGCACGGGGATTGAGGGCGTCAAGGTCTCCTCTGCGCGCCTAGCGCCGAATACCGAGGTGCATTTGGGGCGGACGCGGCTGGTGGTGCCGCTGGTGCAGGAACGCGCGGAGCTGACGGTGAGTCCGCGCGAGCAGTTTGGGCACAGCGTGGGGCGCTCGCCGCAGATTCGCCACGTCTTCCTGCTGGCCGAACAAGCCGCGGCGTGCGACAAGCCCGTGCTCCTCTTGGGGGAGAGCGGGACCGGCAAGGAGGAACTGGCGCGCGATATTCACCTGGAGAGCGCCCGCGCCAACGAGCCCTTCATCGTGCTCGATTGCAATGGCTTTGACTCCTTTGAGCGGGCGCGCCGGGAGCTCTTTGGCGATGGGGAGGCGCGTAGCGCGCTCGACCTTGCCAGCGGCGGAACGCTCTTTATCGATTCGCTCAACCGTCTACCGGCCGAAGCGCAGCCCCTGCTTCTGCGGGCGGTGGAGACGCGCCGAGATGTGCGCTTTATCGCCGCGAGCAAGGCCCCGTTGCCCGAGTTGGCGCGAAGCGGGGAGTTCTCCAGTGCGCTCTTCCTGGCCTTGGCGGTGGTGGTTATCGAGATGCCGCCGTTGCGGCGGCGGCGCGATGACATTCCGCTGTTGCTGCGTTCGCTCTCCGAGCGGCTGAAGGTGGGCGAGGCGTTGCTGGCGTGGGAAGAGCAGCCCTCGACGCTCGCCTTCCTGCGGCGCTACGATTGGCCGGGGAATATCCGCGAGCTGCGCACGATGGTCGAGCGGTTGCACGCCTTGGGGCGCATTCCGGCGGACCTCGGCGCCTTTTTGCAGAGCGCGCAGACGCCGGAGGCGGCCGAGGTGGCTCAGCCGTTGAACGCGAGCGTGGCGGCCGACCGGCCCTTCAAGGATGTGAAGGTGGCCGTCATTGAGGCCTTTGAGCGGCAGTATTTGAGCGATCTTTTGGCCCGCAATGCGCAGAATGTTTCGCAGTCGGCCCGGAGCGCCGGGATTGAGCGGGCCTATCTTCAGCGGCTCATCCGCAAGTATGGGATGCGCGGGGGCGAAGCGTAAGGAAGGGCGCGGACGATGGGTTACATTTGCCATTTGCGGGGCTTGGTGCTGGAGAAGACGCCGGCGGGGATTGTGCTCGAGTGTGGTGGCGTGGGCTATGCCCTCACGGTTCCGCTCTCGACCTTCGATCGTCTGCCGGCCACCGGCCAAGAGGCCAGCCTAGAAATCCACCACCTGGTTCGCGAGGATGATCAGCTCCTCTTTGGCTTTGCCACGGCGCGCGAGCGCACCTTCTTCCGCGCGCTGCTAGGCATCACCGGGATTGGCCCTAAGCTCGCCCTCGCCGTCCTCTCGGGGCTTACGCCCGGGGAATTGGCCGCCGCGATTGCCGAGGGCGATGTCCGGCGCCTCTCCTCCATCTCCGGGGTGGGGAAGAAGACCGCCGAGCGCATCATCGTCGAGCTCAAGGACAAGATTGACCCCTTGGAGGCGATGGCCCTGCGCGGCCAGGAGCGCGGCGAGGCCGAGGCCCCGCCTGCGTTGCGCGATGCCATCCTCTCGCTCGTGGCCCTGGGCAATAAACCCGATGACGCCCGCACAATGGTTCAGGCCGCCTTCGAGAAGTATCCCAAGGCCACCGTTCAGGAACTCATCCGCCTGGCCTTGAGAAAGTGAGGTCCGTGATGTTTCGTGCTCTCCGTTTAACTCTGCCCCTCGCCGCGCTTGCCCTGTGCACCGCCTGCGTGCAGAAGCAGGATGTCGCCCGCGATGCGCAAATCCATGTCCTGGCCCAGCAAGCCTTCGACCAGGGCCGCTACGCTCGGGTCCGTAGCCTCATTGCCCAGGCCGATCGCTGCTACGTCCCCCAAGCCGAGCTCTGGCGGCGCACCTTGGAGTTGCGTCTGGCGTTGGCCGAGGGCTCCGCGCAGGGGGAGATTCGGCGGCTCTTTGTGGCCTGGGGCGAACAGCGCAGCGATTGGAGCACGGCCGAGCGCGCCGAGGCCGCCCTCGCCCTCGCCGAGACGCTCGACCCCGTTTTTGCCCGCGATTTCTTGCGCGAGGAGGATCCCGCCACCTGGCCCGATGCTCAGCGCACCCGTTACAATCTCTTGATGAGCCGCCTGCAACAGGGTCAGAGCGCCTTGCGCGATGACACGGTGGCCCGTTGGCGCCTGGCCATCAATGGCCTTTATGAAGCCGGCGACCTGGCCGGCGCTGCCCGTGAGGCCCGCCGTTGCGCCGAAGAGACCGGTGATCCGCAGGCCGAACGCCTGGCCGAACGCTACGAAGCCGAACTGCGCGCCCCGTGACGCGCCCCCACTCGAAAGGAGTCCGCTATGGAACAGGAACCCACCCTCGCTGAACTCAAGGCCGAAAATGCCCGCCTCAAGGCCGAACTCGTGGCCGTCAAGGATCGTTGGGAGCGCGAGCTGCTCATTGCCAAGGCCAACCTGATGACCGTCCAGGAGGAGCTCGACGCGGTCAAGGAGCACCTGCGCGCCTCCCTGCTGCGCACCATCGAGGCCGAGGATGAGGCCTTCAACGTGCGCGACGAGGCCGCCCAGGCCGTTAAGAGCGCGTTGGAGAAGTAAGTCGATGGCCGAGCCCGACACGCGCCGCTGGGCCTTGCGCAATCCGCAGAGCGGCATCAGCAACAACAATATTCCCACGGCCACGTTGGTGCAGTGGGCCGAGCGCGGCATCATCAAGCCCGGCTGCGAAGTCTCCGCCGATGGCGAAACGTGGGTGGCCGCGGCGAGCTTTGCCGAGTTGGGGATGCGCTGGTTCATCCTCTCGAGCGGTCACCCGCCCTATGGGCCCGTGACGCAAACGGCCGGCCAGGCCTTTATTGCCGAGGGCCGTTTTGGGCCCGACGCCCGCCTGGCGCAGGATCCCGGCGAACAGCAGCCGGTGGAGGAGTTGCCCCTGCCGCTGGAGCTGCCCCCGCCCAACCCCCTCTCGCAAGAGCTCGAGGAGACCCGGCAGAAGCTCGCCCTCCTGGAGCGGGAGGTGCGCATGAAAGATCGCCGCATCGCCGACCTCCGTCAGGAGGCCACCGCGCGCCAGAGCGAACTGGCCATTGAGGGGGCCGAACCCGATGCCAAGACCCTCGCCGCCGAGCTCGAGCAACTGCGCCTAGAGCGCGAACACCTCAAGCACGCTGCCGAGGAGGCCGCCGAGGCCGCCGCCGGCCGCGAACGCGAGCTCCGTCAGCGCCTTCACACCCTCGAAACGGCCTTGGAGACGGCCCAGGCCGCGGCCCAGAGGGCCCATGCCGAGCTCCCGCCCGATGAGGCGCTCTTCGCCATCCTCACGCGCGAGACCGAGTGGCTCCGTCAATCCCAGGAGGAGGAGAACCGCTTCCTCGAAGCCTTGCGCGACCTGGCGCACCGCCGCCTCGTCCAGCTCTCCGAGCGGCTGCTCGAAATCCGCCGCTTGGCCGGCGATTCGCCCGAGCAGATGCGCGCCAATGCCCGCGTCTCGCTGCCCCCGAATCTGCGTGCGAGCGTTCCGCAGCCCCGCCGCGAAGCGCCTTCGCGCATTGCCGAGTTGGAGAAGGCCCTGGCCGAAGCGCGCGAACGCGAAAGCGCCCTCCAGCGTCAGCTTGTCTCCGGCGAAGGCCGCGAAACCGAGCTGCGCGCCCAGATTGGCCAAGCCCAGCGCCAGACCCTCGATTCGCTCAAGCTCGATGAAAAGCTCCGCGAGACGGTGCAGGCCCTCGGCCGCGAGCGCGCCGCCCGCGAGGAGGAGCACCGCGAGAACGCCCACATCCAGGCCCAACTGCTTCGCCGCATTGAGGAGCTCGAGCGCCTGCTTCCCTCGGCCCGCGACCTCCCTGCGCCCGAGCCCACCCTCGCCGCCGAGCCCCAGCGCCCCTCCTTCGGCTGGCTCAAGCGCCATTGAGCCCTCGCGGTGAAGTCGCCGAGGAACCGTGGAAGACCGAGCGCATAACATGGCAAGCGGACAGCAGACAGCCGACAGCGGACAGCCGCGTATCGCGACGGACGAACGAAGGGACACAGCGTGACAGGCTGCCACGGCTCAGACGGGCTTTCCACCTCAAGCGCCAGCGCTGTCAGCTGTCAGCTGTCAGCTGTCGGCTCCTTCCCGCTCCCCTGCTTCCTAGCGCCGATGGCGGAGTTTACCTCCCCGCCGATGCGCCTGCTCTGCCAGGAGCATGGCGCCGCGCGCACCTACACCGAGATGGTCAATGCCGAGGGCCTCTGCCGCGGCAATCCCAAAACCGCCTTCCTCCTGGAAACCTTCCCCGCCGAGCGCCACGTCTGGGCCCACCTCTATGGCAACGACCCCGAGCGCCTCGCCGAGGCCGCCCGCCGCGTTGAAGCCCTCGGCCGCTTTGAGGGCATCGACCTCAACGCCGGCTGCCCGGTTCCCCGCATCACCGCCCAAGGCGCCGGTTCGGCCCTCTTGCGCGACCTGCCGCGCTTGGCGCGCATCCTCCGCGCCCTCGTCCGCGCCACCAGCCTCCCCGTCACCTTCAAGACGCGCCTGGGGCCCAACCCGAATCTGCCCACCTGGCGCGAGACGCTGCGCATCGCCGAGGATTGCGGCGTGGCGGCGGTCTCCTTCCACGCCCGCTTCACCAGCCAAGGCCACGCCGGCCAGACCCACCTCGACCTCCTGGCCGAGGCCGCCGCCAGCACCTCGCTCCCGCTCTACGGCAACGGCTCGATTGTTGACCGCGCCAGCGCTGAGGCGATGGCCGCCACCGGCGTCAAAGCCCTGCTCATCGCCCGTGCGGCCCTCGAGTATCCGGCTGTCTTCACCCTCGCGCCCGGCCCGGTGCCCGATCCCATTGCCCTGGCCCGCCGTCACCTGGCCCTCGAACTCGACTACCGCCGCCGCGCCATGACCTTCTCGCGGATTGACCCCGAAGCGGCCACCGTCCTCACCTTCCGCCGCCACCTCTTCCGCTACTTCAAGGGTCTGCCCGGCGCCAACACCCTCCGCGGCCACCTCTTTGAGCTGCACACCCTCGCGGACATCGACCGCGCCCTCGCTACGCTCGGCGAGCGGATAGTCGACAGTCGCGTTCCGCGACTTTAGCCGACAGCCGACAGCGGACAGCGGACAGCCGCGTTCCGCGACGGACCGGCCAATGGCATTAGAAAAGCAACTTTAACGGATCAGACGGGCCTTCCTCATCGAGCGCCAGCGCTGTCCGCTGTCGGCTGTCGGCTGTCCACACCCCCGCGGCTTCAGCCGCGGGGGTGTGCCGCGTGATAGGTTTCGATGAGGCGCTCGGGGGCGAGATGGGTGTAGATTTGCGTGGTCTCCGGGGAGACGTGGCCCAGGAGCTCCTGCACTGCCCGCAGGTCGGCCCCATGGGAGAGGAGGTGGGTGGCAAAGGCGTGGCGCAGTTTGTGTGGCGAGAGATCGGCCGGCAAGCCCGCCACGGCCAGCCAATGCTTCATAAAGCGCTGAATTGAGCGCGTGGTCAGGCCGCCCCCCTGTTGGTTGCGAAAGAGGCGGCCCTGCGGTGAGAGCGCGTCGGGCCACAAGGCGCGTGCGGCCATCAGCATCTCGCCCAAGGCCAGAAGGGCCGGGCGGCCGAGCAGGCAGAGCCGCTCCTTGTTTCCCTTGCCAATCACGCGGACCGAGGCGCCGGCGGCATCCACTTGGCGATTTTCCAACGCGGCAATCTCCGCCACGCGCATCCCGGTGCAGTAGAGCACCTCAAAGAGGGCGCGATCGCGCAAGAGGGCGTAGTGCGCAAGCGCATCGGTGGGGCCGCCGGCGGCAGTCTCGGCCTGGAGCGCCTCGCGCGGTGCGGCCAGCAGACGCTCCACCTCCGCTTCGCTTAAGATGCGCGGCAGGGCCTTTTCGCGTTTCGGCGGTTTGAGTCCGGCAAAGGGCGAATTGGGCAACTCGCCCTCCACCACGAGGAAGTGGAAGAAGGCGCGCAAGGCGGCCAGCTTTCGTGCGGTTGAGGCGGCCTTGGCCTCGGTGCGCGCGTAGTGGTTCAGAAACTGTTTGGCATCGGCGCGCACCACCTCGCCCCAATGGAAGGGGGGCGGCGCTTTCCCCCAGAAGAAGGTGCAGAATTGCCCGACATCGCGCACGTAATTCGCTTCGGTATGCCGGCTTGCGCGCCTTACCCCGCGCAACCACGCCACAAAGGCGCCGACCTGCGCATCTTCCAGCACCCGGCTGTGCGCGCGAAAGGTCTCAAGTGTATGCTGATTGGCACCCATTGCGCTGTAGTATAGCATAGGTGGCGGCTGACAGCGCGGGGGGCAATGACGGCCTGCGCCCGGCCGCGACGCGTTTTCCCGGCTAGCGAGTGAGGCGAGCGTATGTTATACTCTCGGCAATTTTCCGTTTCCTAGAGAAGGAGTTTTGCAATGGCCGTTGAGATTACGAAGGAAGAAGTGTTTGCGTTTCACGAGGGCGGGAAGGTGCGCGTGGCGCTCTCCAAGCCGCTGGCAACCCAGAAGGATTTGTGCTTGGCCTATACGCCGGGCGTGGCGCAGGCGGTCAAGGAAATTGCCGCCAAGCCCGAGACGGCCTTCTCGCTGACGAGCAAGCGCAACCTGGTGGCCGTGGTCTCCGATGGCACGGCGATCTTGGGTCTGGGCGACCTCGGGGCGCTGGCTTCCATCCCGGTGATGGAGGGCAAGGCTGCGCTCTTCAAGACCTTCGCCGATGTCGATGCCTGGCCGGTGCCGCTGGCGCACTGCCGCCAGGGTGGGGCCGATACGGGCAAGACCGATCCCCAGCGCGTCATTGAGGCCGTGCGCGCCCTTGCGCCGATGTATGGCGGCATCAACCTTGAAGACATCGCCGCCCCCGCCTGCTTTGAGATTGAGCGCGTGCTCGATGCCGAGCTCGACATTCCCGTCTTCCACGATGACCAGTGGGGCACTGCGGTCATCACCGTGGCCGGGCTCATCAACTACGCCCACATTGCCGGTCTGGCCCTCAAGGATGTGAAGGTGGTGATGAATGGCGCCGGGGCCGCCGGCATCCGCATCGCCGATATGTGCAAGGCCGCTGGCGTCCAGGATCTGACGATGTGCGACTCCAAGGGCATCATCCGCACCGACCGCACCGACCTCACCGAGCACAAGCTCCGCCACGCCGTCACCACCGACAAGCGCACCCTCAAGGAGGCCCTCGTGGGCGCCAATGTCTTCATCGGCGTCTCGGCCGCCCATGTCCTCACCGGCGAGGACGTCAAGCAGATGGCCGACTTCCCGGCGATCTTCGCGATGGCCAATCCCGATCCCGAGATCGAGCCCAGCGAAGTGGCCGCGGCGATGGCCGGCAAGCCCTATGTGATGGCCACCGGCCGCTCGGACTATCCCAACCAGATCAACAACGTCCTCGGCTTCCCCTTCCTCTTCCGCGGCGCGCTCGATGTCCACGCCCGCACCATCAACACCGAGATGAAGGTGGCTGCCTCCACCGCGCTGGCGATGCTCGCCCGCGAGCCGGTCCCCGCAGATGTCCAGGCCCTCTACCCCGGCGAAGCGCTCACCTTCGGCCCGCAGTACATCATCCCCAAGGCCTTCGACCGCCGCCTCTACGAAGTGGTCTCCTACGCCGTGGCCGAAGCCGCCGTCAAGTCCGGCGCCGCCCCGGCCGATACCGACCTCGCGGCCGTGAAGGCGAAGCTGCAAGCCGGGATTGCCCGCTAACGCGGTTGTCTCGGCGATGGCCGAAGTTCGCCCCCCCGCTTCCGTCCAGCGGAGCAAAGCGCAAGCCTTGCTCGCGCTGGTGCTTACCTTCGGCAAGTTCGGGGGGATTACCTTTGGCGGCGGCTACGCGATTATTGCGCTGCTCGAGGAGGAGCTGGTCCGGCGGCGCGGGTGGTTGAGCAGCGAGGAGCTGCTGGACATCATCACCGTGGGCGAAAGCACGCCCGGAGCCATTGCCGTTAACACCGCCACCTTCGTGGGCTACCGCCTGGCCGGCGTGCTGGGGGGCGTGGTGGCCACCTTTGCGCTGGTCTTTCCGGCGTGGTTGGTGATTGTGCTCCTCTCGGGGTGCTACCTGGTGCTGCGGGAGAATGTGTGGGTGGCCTCGGCACTGGCGGGGATCCGCGTGGCGGCGGTGGTGCTCATTGTGCGCGCCTTCTTCCGAATGGCCAAGGGCGTCCCGCGCACGCGCCTGAACTTCATCTGCATGGCGCTGGCCTTTGCGCTCGTCGCCTTTGCGGGGATGAACGCCGTCTGGGCCGTTGTCGGCAGCCTCTGCTTCGGCGTGGCGTGGTATGGGCTGCGCCCCCGCTTCGCGAACGCGAAGCGGAGCGGACAGCCGACAGCGGACAGCTGACAGCACGCTCACGCGACGGAGTAACCGATGCTTCACCACGAACATCCTCTAACGGCTCAGACGGGCGCCCCACATCGAGCGCCAGCGCTGTCCGCTGTCCGCTGTCGGCTGTCGGCTATCTGCGGAGCCTGCCTATGATCTACCTGCTGCTTCTGTGGACCTTTATCAAGGTGGGGCTCTTTACCATCGGTGGTGGCTACGCGATGATCCCGCTCATTCAGCAGGAGGTCATCGAGCGCCACGGGTGGATGACGGCCGACCAATTCACCGAGTTTGTCGGCATTGCCGAGAGCACGCCCGGGCCCTTCGCCATCAACATCGCCACCTTCACCGGCGTGCATGTGGCCCAAGATGCCGGCGGCAGCGGGCTGCTCGGCAGTCTCTGCACCACCGGCGGAGTCGTCCTGCCCTCGGTCGTCATCATCCTGCTCATCGCCGGACTTTTCCACTACGCCATGCGCCACTGGGCCGCGCGCGCCGCGCTGCAGGGCGCCAAACCCGTCGTCGTTGGCCTCATCGGCGCGGCCGGCTACACCCTCCTGCGCCACACCCTCCTGGAAGGCGGCTTCAAGCCCCTCTCCACCGCCCTCGCCGCCGGGCTCCTCGTGCTCTCCTTCAAGACCAAGATCGGGGCTGTCTGGCTCATCCTGCTTGGGGCGGCCTTGGGGGTGCTCTGCTTTGGCGTGTTGGGTCTGCAACCGTGACCGCTGCGCGCCGCCGTCTGCTCCGTTGGCGTTGCCGCGTGCAGCGTCTGCTTGAGGCGGTGCTCGACCTGTTCTTCCCGCGCGATTGCGCCCTCTGCCAGGGCTATGTCCCCACCGGGCACCTCTGCCCGGCCTGCCGCAAGCGCTTGCGCGAATCGCCCATCCATACGCGTTGTCCGCGCTGTGGCGAAGAGTTTCCCGGACTCGATGCCCCCGCCACGCCCTGCGCGGCGTGCCGCCAGCATCCGCCGGCCTTCCGCCGCGCGCTCATTGTCCTGCGCTATGATGACAATGCCCGCGCCCTCATCCACGCCTTCAAGTATTCCCGCGGCGTCCACCTAACGGCTGACTTTGTCCGCCTCCTGCGCGCCAAGCTGCGCCGCGAGCTGCCGGGGGTGACCTTCTCCGCCGTTGTCCCCGTTCCCATTACCCGCGCCAAACTGCGTGCGCGCGGTTACAATCAGGCCGAACTTTTGGCGCGTGCCCTCGCGCGGCGCCTGGGGCTTCCCTGCCGCCGTCGCCTGCTCATCCGCCGCGAGACGGGGGTCTTCTCCCAGACGCGCCTCCACCGTGCCGAGCGCCTCGCCAACGCTCGCGAGGCCTACGCCCTCTCCCCGCGTGCGCCCGCCCTCACCGGGCAGCGCCTCCTGTTGGTGGATGATGTCATGACCACTGGCGCCACGGCCCAAGCGTGCGCGGAGGCCCTTGTCGCCGCCGGCGCGGAGGTCTATTTGCTCGCTCTCGCCCGCCCGCTCAAGTAGCAGGCCGCCCGCCGTTCCCGGTCCGCCGTCTTCCATCCGCTCTCATCTATCATCGCGCATTGTGGTATACTTTCGCCCACTGTTTTCCATACAGAAAGGACAAGCCGTGAGTACAGTGATGGAAGAGACGATTTCCGGCGCGATTGTGCGCTCGTTTTTCAAGAAGTTCGAGAGCCACTTGGCCGTGGATGTGGGTATTGTGGGGGCGGGTCCCTCGGGGCTGGTGGCAGCGAAGTATCTGGCCGATATGGGGCTGAAGGTGGCGATGTTCGAGAGCAAGCTTGCGCCCGGCGGCGGCACTTGGGGCGGCGGGATGCTCTTTAATGAGGTGGTGGTGCAGGATGATGCCGCGCCGATCCTCCACGACTTCGGCATTACCACCGTGAATCTGGGCAACGGCTACCACACCCTCGACTCGGTGGAGATGGCCTCGGGCCTCATCTTCGGCGCGCGTAAGGCCGGCGCCACCATCTTCAACACGATGTGCGTGGAGGATATCTGCGTGCGCGAAGGGAAGGTCTGCGGCCTGGTGGTGAATTGGAACCCGGTGCGGCGGCTGGAGATGCATGTCGACCCGGTGGTCGTGACGGCGCGCGCGGTGCTCGATGGCACCGGCCATCCCTCGGAAATTGTCCACAAGGCGGTCGATAAGGCCGGCATCAAGGTCGATTCTCCCACCGGCGGGATTATGGGCGAGAAGCCGATGTGGATGGAAGATGGCGAGCGCACCACCGTCATCAACACCAAGCGCCTCTATCCCGGGCTCTACGCCTCGGGCATGGCCGCGAACAACGTGCAGGGCGGCTTCCGGATGGGGCCGATCTTCGGCGGGATGCTCAAGTCCGGCAAGAAGGTCGCTGAGCTCATCGCCGCCGACCTGCGGGCCTAAGGCGCATGGAAGCCTTCGGCCTCTACCTGGTCATCACCAACCCGGTCACCTCCTACGAGGCGGTGGCCGAGGCGGCGGTGAAGGCCCGCTTGCGCTACATTCAACTGCGGATGAAGCACGCCGCGCGCGAGGTCATCGTGGCCACCGGGCGCAACCTGCGCGCGATTACCGCCGGCACCGAAACGCGCTTCATCGTCAATGACGACCCGGCGCTGGCCGTCGAGGTCGGTGCCGATGGCGTGCACCTGGGCCAGGGCGATATGCCGCTGCCCGAGGCGCGTGCGCGCTTCCCCGAGCTGAAGATCTTTGGCCTCTCCACCCACTCCTATGCGCAGATGGAGGCGGCCAAGGCCGTGATGCCCGACTACGCCGGCGTGGGCCCGGTCTACGCCACGCCCACCAAGGAGATCCCCGATCCCACCCTCGGTCCCGCCGAAGCCGGGCGTATCGTCCAGGCCTCCCCGTGGCCGACGGTGGCCATTGGCGGCATTGACGAGGCGCGGTTGCCCGAGGTCCTCCGCGCCGGGGCCATCAACTTCTCGGTGGTGCGCGCGGTCTGCCAGGCGCAAGACCCCTATGCGGCCATTTGCCGCCTGCAGGCGATTTGGCGTGCCGAACGAGGCGCCTAAGCGATGTTAACGCGGCTGGTTGTTCGGAACTTGGCAGTGGTTGAGGCGGCGGAGGTCGCCTTCGGCCCCGGGCTGAATGTTATCAGCGGCGAGACCGGCGCCGGCAAGTCGGTCCTGATGGGGGCGCTCCATCTGCTCTTGGGCTCGCGGGCCGACCGAACGGTGGTGCGCACGGGGGCCGAGGAGGCGCGGGTGAGCGCCGAGTGGGTGCTCACGCCGGAGACGCAGCAAGCTATCGACGCGCTGCTTGCCGAGGCGGATATCGACCCCTGCGAGGGTGGGCTGCTGCTGATTCAGCGCACGCTCTCGGCCGCCGGCACCGGGCGCATCCGCGTGAACAACTGCCCGGCCACCGCAGGGCTCCTCCGCCAACTCGCCCCCCGCTTGGCCGATATTCACGGCCCGAATGACAACCTCTCGTTGCTTGACGAGGCCTTTCAACTGCAGCTCCTGACCGCCTTTGCCGATGCCCCGGCCGAGGTCGCCGCCTACGCCGAAGCGTGGCAACGCTTGACGGCCGCGCAGGCGCAGTTGGCCGCGCTCCAGGGCGACCCCGCCGAACGCGAGGCCGAGGTCGAGCGTTTGGCCGAGGCGCTTGCCGACTTCCGCGCCGTCAATCCCACCGAGGCCGATGGCGAGGAGCTCACCGAGCGCCACGCTCAGGCCGCCAATGCCGGCGAAATCCTGGCCCTGGGCAATGCCCTCACCGATGCGCTCACCGATGGCGAAGCCCCCGCCTCCGAGCAACTCCAGGCCATCCAGCGCGAACTGCGCAATCTCGCCCGCCTCCTCCCCGAGGCCGGCGACTGGGCCAATGAGCTCGCCGGCATCCAGGCGCAGATTCAGGAGCTCTCGCGCACGATGGCCGAGCGCCTTTCGCGCGTCGATGCCGATCCCGAGGCCCTCGCGCAGCTGGAAACGCGCCTGGGGCAAATCCAGCGTCTGCGCCGGCGCTACGGTCCCACCCTCGCCGATGTGCTGGCCTACCGCGCGCAGGCCGAGGCGCGCCTGGCCGAACTCCAGGGCGCCGAGGGGGCCATCGCCCAGGCGGAGGCGGCCTGTGAGGCCGCGCGCGAAGCGGTCGAGCGCGCCGGGCAAGCCCTCTCAGCCAAGCGCCGCGCCGCGGCCGAACGCCTCTCGGCGGCCATTACTGCCGAACTGCGCGCCCTCGGCTTTGCCCAGAGCGACTTCCCAATCACCCTCGAGCGTCTGCCGCAGCCCGGGCCCTCCGGGGCGGACCGCGTCTGCTTCTGCTTTGCGCCCAACCCCGGCGAGGCGCCGCGTCCGCTTGCCGCCATTGCCTCCAGCGGCGAAATTGCCCGCGTCATGCTCGCCGTCAAGCTCCTTCTCGCCCGCCACGACCGCGTGCCCACGCTGGTCTTTGACGAGATTGACGCCAACATCGGCGGCGAGACCGCCCGCAAGGTCGGCGAAAAGCTTCACGCGCTGGCTGCCAACGTCCAGGTGCTCTGCATCACCCATCAGGCGCAGTGCGCGCTCTTTGCCGATGTCCACCACCGGGTGGTCAAGTGCGTTGAGGAGGGGCGCACCGTCACGCGCATTCTGCCGCTGGATGACACCGGGCGCCTTGCGGAATTGGCGCGGATGCTCGGCGGTGGCCCTGCGGCCCTGGCGCACGCCCAGGCCATGCTTGCTCGCTAACGGCGCGCGAGATTGCCCGCACAGCAAAAAAAGGCTTGCATTCTGAAGGCGGGGGTGCTACACTATGCGCCGTTCTTTGGGAGTTGTGGCACGACCCTCGCCGTTTCCACCCCATTCCCACCAGCGGCTCGGTCGTCTGAGTACCCCCACGCGAGACCCGCTCCCAAAGAACCTAATTTGCGCCTCCTGCCGCAAGGCAGGAGGCGTTTTTTGTGCCCCGGGCGCGCGGATATGGTATAGTAAGGGCGCTATGGACATTGAAGAGCAGTTGTTGGAACTGGTTCGGCGCGCGGCCTGCGAGTTGCCGGCGGATATTGCCGAGGCGTTGGCGGCGGCCCAGGGGCGCGAGACGGTGGAGGGCGCCAAGGGGATTTTGGGAACACTTTGCCGGAATTGCGCCTTGGCGGCCGAGCAGTCGACCCCGATGTGCCAGGATACCGGCACCTTGACCTTCTTTTGGCGGGTGAGCGCCGGGACGGCGCAGGCGCCGCTGATGGCGGCGGCGAACGCGGCGGTGCGGCGGGCGACGGCGCAGGGGTGGCTGCGGAAGAATACGATTGAAACGCTCTCAGGCCGCTCGGTGGATGACAATGTGGCCGAGCACATTCCGGTTCACCACTTCGAGGAGGCGGCGGTGGCCGCGCCGGAGGTGACGCTGCTCTTGAAGGGTGGGGGGAGCGAGAATATGAGCTGCCAGTATTCGCTGCCGGATGCGCGCTTGGGCGCGGGGCGCGATTTGGCCGGGGTGCGCGCGTGCGTGCTCGACGCCGTCGCGCGGATCCAGGGGCAAGGGTGCGCGCCGGGGATTTTGGGGGTCTGCATTGGGGGCGACCGCGCGGAGGGCTACGCGATGGCCAAGCGCCAGCTGCTGCGGCCGCTGGGCGAGGCTTCGCCGGTGGCCGAGCTGGCCGCGCTCGAGGCGCAGCTCTTGGCCGAGGCGAATAGCCTGGGGATTGGGCCGATGGGGCTGGGCGGGCAGACCACGCTGCTGGGGGTGAAGGCGTGCGCGTTGACGCGGCTGCCGGCCTCTTTCTTTGTGACGATTGCCTATTGTTGCTGGGCGTGCCGGCGGCAGACCTGCCGGTTGGATGTGAGCCTGGCGTAAGGGAGGCGACGAATGAGAACGCTCGATTGCGATTATCTGGTGGTAGGCTCGGGGATTGCCGGCGCGATGGCGGCGATGGGCCTGGCCGGCCACGGGCGCGTGTTGTTGGTGACCAAGCGGACGCTGGACGAGGCGAACACCAATTACGCCCAGGGGGGCATCTCCTGCGTGATGGGCAGCGATGACTCCTTCGACCGGCATGTGGCCGACACCCTCGACGCCGGCGCCGGGCTCTGCGACGAGGCTGTGGTGCGGCAGATTGTCGAGGCCGGTCCGCGCTGCCTGCGTAAGCTCATCGAGATGGGCGTGCCCTTCACCAAGTCCGCCGAGACCGCCTGCCCCGAGGGCTTTGATTTGACGCGCGAGGGCGGCCACACCCGCCGCCGCATCCTCCATGCTGGCGACATCACCGGCCGCGAGGTGGAGCGCACCCTCTGCGCCCGGCTGCGCGCCACGCGCAAGCTCCATGTCTGCGAAAACACCCTCTTGATTGACCTGGTGACCACGCGCTTCCTGCACGAGCCCGGGGAGAACCGCGTGGTGGGCGCCTATTTGCTGAGCACCGAGACTGGCGAAATCTGGGCCGTGCGCACCGGGGCGGTCATCCTGGCCACTGGCGGCTGCGGCAAGGTCTACCAATACACCTGCAACCCGGATATTGCCACCGGCGATGGCGTGGCGGCGGCCTGGCGCGCCGGGGCCGAAATCCGCAATATGGAGATGGTGCAGTTCCACCCCACCTGCCTCTATCACCCCAAGGCCAAGCGCTTCCTCATCAGCGAGGCCGTGCGCGGCGAGGGCGCCATCCTCGTCACGCGCGATGGCAAGCCCTTTATGGAGAAGTACGACCGCCGCGGCTCGCTCGCCCCGCGCGACATCGTCGCCCGCGCCATCGACTCGGAGATGAAGAAGCGCGGCGACGCCTACTGCTGCCTGGACATCCGTGCCAAGGGTGCCGACTACCTGAAGCAGCGCTTCCCGGGCATCTACGCCAAGTGCCTCGAGTTCGGCATCGATATGGCCAAGGACCTCATCCCCATTGTCCCGGCGGCGCACTACTGCTGCGGGGGCATCGCCGCGGAGGTCTCCGGCCGCACCACCTTGCCCGGGCTCTACGCCATCGGCGAGTGCGCCTGCACCGGGCTACACGGGGCCAACCGCCTGGCCAGCAACTCGCTTCTGGAGGCCTTGGTCTGCGGCTGCACCTGCGCCGAAGCGCTCTGCGCCGAGCCGGTCCCCTCGGTCGCCCACGTCACGATCCCCGACTGGGTCTACGGCCACGCCGTGCCCACCGACGAAGCGGTCCTGGTGGCCCACAACTGGCAGGAGCTGCGCACCTGCATGTGGGACTACGTGGGCATCGTCCGCACCAACAAGCGCCTGCAGCGCGCCCTGCGCCGCGTGCGCAACTTGCGCGAAGAGATCAATGAGTACTACTTCGACTACCTGGTGACGGCCGACATCCTCGAGCTGCGCAATATTGCCGATGTGGCCGAGCTCATCATCGCCTCAGCCATGGCCCGCCACGAGAGCCGCGGTCTGCACTACACCCTCGATTGGCCCGAGCGCCGCCGCCTGGCGCGCGATACCCACTGCGTGCGCTCCACCACCCCGGCCCCCATCGCCACCCTGGCCTAAGGCCCCGGAAGAGCCCCGATGAACGTCTGGATCAACAACCCCTTCGACAACCTTCCCGAGGAGGGCCGCCGCGCCCAGCGCTACACCCTCCTTTGCCGCGCGCTCACCAAGGCCGGCCACCGCGTCGTCTTCTGGAGCAGCGACTTCTCCCACGCCCTCAAGCGCCCGCGCCAGCTCCCGCCGGTCTACACCGCGCCCGAGGGCTTCGAGGTGCGCCTCATCCCCACGGTGCCCTATTCCGACAACGTGGGCCTGCGCCGGGCGTGGAGCCACCGCCGCTATGCCGCCACCTGGAAGCGTCTGGCCGAGAGCCTCGTTGAGGCCGGCACCCTGCCCAAGCCCGACCTCGTCCTCACCTCCTGGCCGCCGATTGAGACCGCGGCCGTGGCGCGCGATTTCCGCAAGCGTTGGGGCTGCCGCACCGTGGTGGACATTATGGACGCCTGGCCGGAGAACTTCTATCGCCTGCTCCCGGGTCCGGCGTGGGTCAAGGAGCTCCTCGGGCCGCTCGTCTTCCGCCGGGCCCACCGCGCGGCGCGCGCCGCCTACCGCTTGGCCGACGCGGTTAGCGGGGTGGGGCTCACCTATCTGGACCTCGCGTCCAGCTACGGCTGCAAGGCCCCCCGCCACCTCTGCTACCACGGCATTATGCGGATGAATAATGGGGCCTCGCGTTACAGTCTGGACGAGTCCGAGCCGCTGCGGCTGATTTATGTGGGCAACATGGGCCGGAGCTACGACCTCTTTACGGTGGTGCGCGGCGTGCGCGAGCTCATCGAGGCGGGCGAACACATCCGCCTTGACCTCGCCGGCACCGGCCCGCGCGAAGATGCCTTGCGCGACCTGGCCAAGGGCTGCGAGGCCATCCGCTTCTATGGCTACCTCAGCAACGAGGACATGCAGCAGCTGCTGGCCGATTCGGATGTGGCGGTGGTGCCGATGTTCCCGGATAGCTGGGTGGCCGTGCCCTATAAGCTCGCCGACTACACCGCCGCCGGGCTCCCGATGATCTGCTGCCTCACGGGCGAAACCGAGCACCTCATCACCCGCTACCGCGCCGGCACAATGTACACTGCCGGCAACGTGGAGGACTTCAAGCGCGTCCTCTTGGGCTACCTCCACCGCCGCAGCCGCCTCACCCGCGAGGCTATTGCCAGCGCCCGTATCGCCCGCGAAAACTTTATGATGGATGACATCTACCCCGAGTTCGTCCGCTTCCTCGCCGAACTTGTCCCCGCCCCCTAGTCCCCCCGGAGCCTCCCTATGACCGCGCAACAGGCCTTCCTCGCCAACCTCCTCCGCAAAACCGGCCTCTTCTCCGAGCCCCAGCTCGAGCACCTCCTCGCGGCCGACCTCTCCGATGGCAAGGGCCTCCCCGGCGCCGTCGTCCGCCTCGAGCTCGCCAAAGAGGCCGAGTTCCTTGAAAAGTTCGCCGAGGTCCTGGGCATGCCCTATGTGGATCTCTCCAAGGCCCGGCCCACCGACGAAGCCATCCGCGCCCTCCCCGTCCGCGCCGTCACCCAATACAACGCCCTCCCCCTCTCCCTCGACAACGGCACCCTCTCGGTCGTCCTCTCCGATCCGCTCGACACCCTGGCCGCCGACGGCCTGCGCCTGGCCTGCGGCCGCCCCATCCGCGTCTGCCTCGCCCCGGCCGATGAACTCGAGAAGGCCGTCAAGAAGTTCTACGGCGTGGGCGCGGACGTCATCGACCAGGCCGTCAAGGACAACCGCTACGATGTCTCCGACGACACCAACATCTCCAAGATCGATGTGAATGCCGATGGTCAGGAGGCCGCCATCGTCAAGTTCGTCAACCAGATTATCGCCGAAGCCGACCGCCAGGGCGCCACCGATATCCACGTTGAGCCCATGGAAGACGAGCTGCGCATCCGCTACCGCATCGACGGCATGCTCCATAAGGTCGACGTTCCCCCCCAGCTCAACCGCCTCAAAGCCGCCATCATCTCCCGCCTCAAGGTGATGGCCAACCTCGACATCGCCGAGAAGCGCCTCCCGATGGACGGGCGCATCGGCATCCGCCTCAATGGCGAAGACATCGACATCCGCGTCTCCACCTGCCCCACCGCCTACGGCGAGAGCGTCTCCCTGCGCTTGCTGCAAAAGTCCGGCAACTTCGTCCAGCTCAAGGACCTCGGGATGAGCGAGCGCGACTTCGCCCTCACCCAGAAGCTCATCACCCGCCCCAATGGCATCATCCTCGTCACCGGCCCCACCGGCTCGGGCAAGTCCACCTCCCTCTACGCCTTCCTCCACGAAATCAACAAGGTCAACGTCCGCATTATGACGGCCGAAGACCCCATTGAATACGAGATGAAGGGCATCAACCAAGTCCTCGTCCGCTCGGATATCGGCCTCACCTTCGCCCGCGCCCTGCGCGCCTTCCTCCGTCAAGATCCCGACATCATTATGGTCGGCGAAATCCGCGACGGCGAAACCGCCGAGATTGCCATCAACGCCTCCCTCACCGGCCACCTCGTCTTCTCCACCCTCCATACTAACGACGCCGCCGGCGCCTTCGCCCGCCTGGTGGATATGGGCGCCGAACCCTTCCTCGTGGCCTCCGCCGTCGCCGGCGTCCTCGCCCAACGCCTTGCCCGCCGCCTCTGCCCCAAGTGCCGCCAGCAAATCCCCCTCAAGCCCTCGTGGTGGGATCAGCCCGGCCCGCCCCCGCAGGACTTCGTCTACGCCCCCGGCGGCTGCGACGCCTGCTCCCATACCGGCTACAAGGGCCGCGGCGCCATCTTCGAGCTTCTCAATGTCTCCGAGGCCATCGGCTCGCACATCATCGCCCGCCACTCCTCGGCCGACATCCGCAAAGCCGCGATGGCCGAAGGCATGGCCACCCTCCGCCAAGATGGCTGGCGCAAGGTCTTCAACGGCTTCACCTCCGTCGAAGAGCTCGTTCGCGTCACCGAAGACGCCAAGTGAGAGCCGTTAGCTGTTAGCCGTTAGCGGATAGCCCCACGCCCGGGTGTGGCCTGGCGGAGCAGGCCGGCGCACCACGCTTACCCCCAACCGCCCGCCCTTCATCATGCTCCCGCCCCAAGGCAGATTATTAACCCCCGGACTTAATCGAATTATCCCCACGGGGTTAATTCAATTATCCCCCCGGGCTTAATTCAATTATCCCCGCGGGGATAATTATTCCACCACGCCGAGGTCAGAGGTCCACCCGCCCGAGGTCGAGGGTCCACCTCGGGCGGATAAAAATGTAAAGCGCCCGAGGGTCCTCAAAGCTGGCCCCTCTTAAAGCCCCCCGGGGCTTCCTGCGTAAGCGCGAAGCCGGAGGTTCTGGAAAGCCCGGCGGCCCCTCGCCCCGCCCACGCGCGCTGCCACCAGGGCGGCTAAAGCCGCCCGCGACGATAAATCACCGTTCACCGCTCACCGCCCACCGCTCACCGTTCACGCGCGCGAGGTCGATTGAAAAAGTTATTGCAACTTTGTAAGACTGATTGCAACGCTCTTTTG
>JBJEVY010000041.1:0-8641 GCA_051884775.1 Candidatus Spyradenecus sp.
CGAGTAGATGAATCGGGTAATCTACTTGCGGCATTTTATGGGAAATTATATGCACCAGAAGGCGAGAATGTATATCGCGATTCTGCCGGGAACTCCATTGTACAACTTCATTATTATCTTAATCCAACCGAGAACGATACGAATTTGGAGTTTGATCCTAAACGAAACCTTCTCAAGAATGTCAGAGGTTATGTGAGACCGTAAGATCTCTTCTGAATGTTCGGGTTGGCGACCTGCGAGGATTCCTGCGAGGATTACGGTGGAAAGGCAATTGGAGCCTTGTAGACCCCTCTGGCGAGCCAGCCTTCGTTGTTTTTGGAGAGGATTCCGCTTGAGCCTCGGTTTGTGCCGAGGCTTTTTTGTGGGAAGTTAGAGCGGGCGGAGCGTGGGTGGGCCTAGAAGCGGAGCCAATGTAGGCAAGCAGGTTGGCGGAAGGAGCCGTATGGGTCCAATAAAAAGTGCATTTGGAACTCGCGTTCCCAATGCGCCTGTGCCCGTGGGACGGTCGCAGAGCGTTGAGGTCCGTTGGCCAGCGATTACTCCACGGGACATAAGCGTACCTAGGCCTCCTTCCGCTCACGAGAGGAAGCATACTACACTTCATTTCCTTTTTGCAAGTTTGGCGAATGGACGGGAATATGTAAGGCGAGTTCCAATATGGTAGAATGCCATTCCAGACACGCTCAACACGGCTAAAACAGGTCTGTGGCTCCTGAATGGTGCGATTGGGTGGATAGATGCCAGAGTGAAAGGATATGGAAAATGAAGGTCACAATCCGCTCATTCTCCTTCAAACGTGGATTGCCGAGCGATGCTGCCGGCGATGGTGGGGGATTTGTCTTTGATTGCCGGGCATTGCCAAATCCCTTTTGGGATGAAGCCTTGCGGTATTGTTCCGGGTGTGACGCGCCAGTTACGCGTTTTATGGAGGCGCATCGTGTGGCGGTAGAAGCCTTTATGGGGCCCGTGGTGGCGTTGGTGGAGAATAGCTTGCGCGTTTATGCTGCCGATGGGCGCACGCGGTTGGCGGTTGCCTTTGGGTGCACGGGCGGACAACATCGCTCCGTTTACTGCGCCGAACGCCTAGCGGCGCAGTTGCGAGTCAAAGGCGCGGTGGAGGTTGAGGTGGAGCACGCCGCGCAGGCGTATTGGAAAGTGCAGCCAACACAAAACGCCCCTTGATAATACCTCCTTATCACGGAAATCCCGGGGCGGTGTTTTGGGGTTGCAAAGCGGATAGGGTTGTTGTATCATTGTCGCCGTCTGATACGAGAAGACTTTCTCTGTCAGAATGACATCGGTTGGTGACCTGCGAAGATTACGGTCGAATGGCAATTGTAGCCATGTAGATTCTTCCCGCGATCCAACCTTTGTTGTATTTAGAAGCGATGCTGCGTGCGCCTCGGTTTTTACCGGGGCTTTTTTGTCGAACCCGCCCGAGGTGCGAGGGTGCTGCGGGGGGTGGGGGGAATGTGGTAGAGTAGGGGGCGTTGCGCAGGGTGCGCGGCAGAGAGGAGGCGAGCGAGATGGGCGAGCGGTCGAGGCGGTGTATGCATGCGGCGCGGGTGGGGGCGTTTTTGGAGACAGCGGAGAGTGCCGTTCGTGATGCGCTTGTGTCGTCGACTCACGGGGAGTTGCGGTCGACGGCGTGGGAGGCGTGGGAGGGAGAGGTGGCGCTGTTGCAGCGGGTGTTGCAGCCTTGGCGCGAGGCGGATGGGTATCTTTTCTTTGAGTATGACATTCCGCGGCTGGGGAAGCGAATAGACGTGGTGTTGCTGTTGGGTGGGCTGATCTTTTGTTTGGAGTTTAAGGTGGGGAAGGGGCAGGTGGCGCAGGCGGATGTGGAGCAGGTGTTGGATTATGCGCTGGACTTGAAGAACTTCCATCAGTTTAGCGCCGATCGGCCGATTGTGCCGGTGTTGGTGCCGACGGCGTCTGCGCGTTCGGCGGACGCGGTGCAGCGCTCGCCCTATCACGCGCAGATTTTCAATCCGGTGATTGTGGGCGCGGAGGCGTTGGGGGAGGTGATTGCGCGGTTTGTGGCCGAGTATGGTTGCCCGGTCGACCCGCAGCGGTGGGGTGAGCGCTGGCTGATTAGCCCGTATTCGCCTACGCCGACGATTATCGAGGCAGCCCGCGCGCTCTACGAGAACCACTCGGTGGAGGAGATTACGCGCCACGAGGCCGACAAGGTCTCGACCGACGCGACGATTGCCTTTGTGCAGGAGGTGATTGAGCAGACTCGGCGCGCGGCGGGTAAGGCGATTTGCTTTGTGACGGGCGTGCCGGGGGCAGGGAAGACGTTGGTGGGGCTGGATGTGGCCGTGAAGCAGCAGTTCCGGGGTGGTGCGCGCGTGGCGGATAATCAGGCGGTCTACCTCTCGGGGAACGGTCCGCTGGTGGCGGTGTTGACCGAGGCGCTGGCGCGGGATAACACCGCTAAGTGCCGGGCGCGGCAGGAGAAGAAGAACCTCTCCGACGCGCGGCGCGAGGTGAGTAAGTTCATCCAGATGGTCCACCGATACCGCGACAATATGTTGCAGAAGCTGCGCTTGCCGATTGTGGATGGCCGGCTGGAGATTGACCCCGCCAAGGCGGTGCACGACGAGACCGCCGGCTTTGGCGAGGTAGAACACGTGGTCATCTTCGACGAAGCCCAGCGCGCCTGGACGCACGCGCGCCTGGCGAACTATCTCAAGCGCGGCGGCACCTATGGCAACAAGCTCAAGGTGGCCGATTTCCCAGTCTCCGAGGCGGCCTTCCTTATCTGGTCGGTCGATCAGCGCCGGGATTGGGCGGTGATTATCTGCCTGGTGGGCGGCGGGCAGGAGATTAACACGGGCGAGGCGGGGATTGCGGAGTGGCTGAAGGCCTTGGACCAATACCATCGCGATTGGCAAATCTATATCTCCGACCAGTTGGTGGAGCGCGAGTATGCCGAGGGGCGCGTCGCTGAGTTGCTTCGGGACAACCCGCGCGTCATGTATGCTAGTAAGCTCCACCTCGCCGTGAGCCAGCGCTCCTTCCGCGCCGAGCGCTTGGCGGACTTTGTCCAGGCGCTGCTGACCTTCAATCCCGCGGCCGCGGCACTCTATCAAGCTGTGGATGGCAACGGCTATCCGGTCCGCCTAACGCGCGATATTCACAAGGCGCGCGCCTGGTTGCGGGCACACGCCCTAGGCTCCACGCGCACAGGCATCCTCATCTCCAAGGTCGCCGCACGTTACAAACCCCAGGCCGTCCAAGTGCTGGCGCCGGGCGACGAAGCTGCCGTCCATTGGTTCCTGGAAGATAAAGGCGACGTCCGCGCCTCGAACTATCTGGAAGACGCGGCCACGGAGATCCAGGTGCAGGGCCTCGAACTCGACTACGCGTGCATTTTGTGGGACGCCGACTTCCGTTACGAGGCGGGGCCGAACTGGGGCTACTATGTCTTTAATGGCCATTGTGCGTGGCGGCCGGAGCGCAATGGCGAAAACCGCCAGTATATGCTCAACGCCTACCGCGTGTTGCTCACGCGCGCTCGCCAAGGGATTGTTATCTGTGTGCCCGAGGGGAACGACCGTCGCACCCCCGAGGGCTTCTACGAGGACGCTACACGCTTGCCTGCTTTCTATGACGGCACCTACCGCTATCTGCGTGGCCTAGGCCTTGCGGAGTTGTAGTTTGAGGCGCGGGCTTTATCCCGGGAATTCTCGGAATAAGGGTGAGGAGATAATTAGGGTGGAGTATAGCTTCCTAAATACGCTATAATACGCAGTGAATACGAGTAAGGTAATCAGTATGCGTGACTCAACATTGGAAAATCCGAAGCCAATCGATAATGTGAGTTGTCGGTTGGGCGATGACATTGCCGAGCATCTTGTTGCTGGGGCGTCGGTTTATGTGGCTTCTACGGGTTTTTCGCTTTCCGCATTTGAGCATTTGGCCGAGGAACTGGAGCGTGTCAAGGAGGTGCGTTTTGTGTTTACGACCCCGGCGTTTCAGCCCCAGAGCGCGGTCAAGGAGCGCATTCGGAAGGAGCGGCGCGAGTTCTTTATTCCTGGCGTTGGCGAGATGAGTCTGTTGGGGACTGAATACGAGATCCGTCTTCGCAATAGGTTGATGCAGAAGGCGGTTGCCAAGCGGTGTGGGGACTGGATTCGGAAGGGGAATGTCAAGTTTGCGTCTGTCGCCGAGTTCGGGCAGATTCAGGATATGTTTATTATTGAGACGGAGGCGGGGAGCGTTGTCTATCTTCCGTTTAGCGGCTTTACCGCTGATACGCTTGGTTATGAGCGTGGACAGTATTCTTCGGCGATCTCGACGCGTATGGGAGGCATCTGTGCCGGGCCGTTCAGGACGCGGTTTGAAGAGGTCTGGAGGAGTGGCGATCTTAGGGATGTTACCGAGCAGCTTTCTGACTACATTTCCAATGTCTATCGGGATAATGAACCTGAGCTTGTGTACTTTCTTGTTCTGAAATGCCTCTTTGAGGAGGCGTTGAAGGACTTTAATGAAGATACGATGCCGAACGCCGCCATTGGCTACGAGGAGACGCTCGTATGGAAGAAGCTCTTTGACTTTCAGCGCGATGCAGCGATTGCCATCATTAACAAGCTGGAGCGCTATTCTGGTTGTATTCTTGCAGATTCCGTTGGCCTTGGAAAGACGTTTACGGCGCTTGCGGTAATCCGTTATTACGAACTCCGAAACAAGAATGTCCTTGTCCTCTGTCCAAAGAAGTTGGAAGCGAACTGGAATGTCTACAACAAGCCGATGTATCGCAACAATCCGTTCGCGTCCGAGAGGCTACGCTATGATGTGCTTTGCCATACGGACATCCAGCGCGAACGGGGGCAGTCCAACGGGCTTGATCTCTCCAAGGTCAACTGGGGCGGCTATGACCTGGTGGTGATTGATGAATCGCACAACTTCCGCAATGACAAGAGCGAATACCTTGACCGGGAGACGCGCTATCAGACGTTGATGCGCAAGGTGATGCGTGAGGGCGTGAAGACGAAGGTGCTGATGCTTTCTGCAACGCCGGTCAATAATCGCTTTAACGATCTGAAGAACCAGCTACGCCTTGCCTATGGTGGCGGGGCGGAGGAGATGAACAGGACCTTGGGGACTGGCACGCGCACGGTGGCGGCCATATTCGGTGCTGCGGAGAGCGCTTTTAAGGCCTGGACGGAAAACAATTCTGGGCCGCGTACGGCGGAGGCCCTTTTTAAGACGCTGCCGTTGGACTTTCTGGAGTTGCTCGATGCCGTCACGATTGCACGCTCGCGCAAGCACATTGAGCGCTTTTACGACACCGCGGCGGTTGGTAAGTTCCCCGAACATCTCCCTGCGCAGAGTGAGCAATGCCCCATTTCAACGGATCCAAACGCTGTTACCATTCGGGAATTGAATGATGCGCTTATTGCCCGATCGTTTTGTGTTTACACGCCAACGAAATATATCCTTCCCAGCCGCAAGGCATACTACGATGAACAGACGGTGACGCGTACGCGGCGCGGGGGAGCGCTCCACCAGGAGGGGCGCGAGTATACGCTGAAGAACTTGATGGTCGTCAATGTGCTCAAGCGGCTTGAAAGTTCGGTCTTCTCCTTTCGTAAGACGCTCACGGGCATCTTGGCCAAGAACGAGGCGCTTCTCAAGGCGCTGAATGCCGGGGGCCAAATCACGGTTGGTGTTGGTGAGGAAACGGCCGGGTTGGAGGATGAGGATGAAGTCCTATCGCTTTCCGCCAAACTTCGCGGGATCGATGTAAAGGATCTGGATGTGGCCTCCTACCGGCGCGATCTTGAGGCGGATATTGCGGCGTTCAAGGATATTCTTTCCAAGATTTCCGCCATTGATGCCGTGCACGATGCGAAGTTGCGGCGGCTTAGGGCAATCATTGCACAGAAGGCGACGGAGCCATTCAACGAGGGGAATCGGAAGGTGCTGGTCTTCTCGGCCTTCGCCGATACGGCGAGCTATCTCTATGGTGAGCTTGCCCCTGTTTTGAAGGAGGCGTTCGGGCTTGCGTGCGGTATTGTTACTGGCAAAGATGCCCCGGCGGCAACGATTAAACTTGAAGCAGCGGACTTCCAGGAAGTGCTGTCGCGCTTCTCGCCAGTCTCGAAGGAGCGCCCTGAGTTTAATGCGCCAGGGGAGTCCATCGATATTCTCTTTGGCACAGACTGCCTTTCTGAAGGCCAGAATCTTCAGGACTGCGACTGCGTTGTGAATTACGACATCCATTGGAATCCCGTCCGCATTATCCAGCGATTTGGGCGCGTGGATCGCATTGGGTCGAAGAATACCTCTGTCAAGCTCGTCAACTTCTGGCCGGATATTAACCTGAATGAATACATCAACCTCACCGATCGCGTCAAGAACCGGATGCAGGCGGTGAACATTGCTGGCACGGGCTATGATAACCCGCTCGCCGAGGGCGATGATGTGGGCTTTCGAGATGAGCCGTTGGGAAAGATGAAGAATGGCGAAATCATCGATATGGAGTCTCTCAAGACGGGCGTCTCCATAACTGACCTCGGGCTCAATGAATACGCGCTTGCGCTCAAGCAGTACATGGAGGGACATGCGAGCCTTTCCGCCTTGCCGCCGGGCATTCATACCGTTGTTGAGGCCAAGCCAGAGGCGGGGCTTGTTCCTGGCGTGGTGTTCTTCCTGCGCAACCGTGATGAGCGCCTCAAGAACGCGGCAAACTATTTCCATCCGTTCTATGCGGTGTATCTGGCCTCGGACGGCACGGTGGCCAAAGAGGCTACACAGGGCAAGCAAATCATTGAGTTGCTGCGCAAAGGGTGCGAAGGGAAGTCGGAGCCGCTTACCGCCCTGTGTAAAGCGTTTAACCGCGAGACAAAGAACGGCTTCAAGATGGATGCTTATTCCGATCTCCTCTCCAAGGCCATTGAAACGATTGCCGAGAAAAAGGCCGAGAGCGATGTTGAGTCGCTCTTTAGCGCAACGGAAACCTCTGCTCTCGCCGGAGACTGCGCGCATTTGGATTCGTTTGAACTGATTGCCTTTTTCGTGATTCGGGCATGATAACCTTTCCCCCAGCGGCCGCGTTTGGCAAAAAGATTTCCTTCGCGCAGCTAAGAAAGCAGGGCGCCGCGCCGCGCTTTGCCAGGTGGATGAAGTCCGTTGTCTGGGCCTATAAACTTGCGCCGAGCACCATCAATCTGTCGGCGAGCGATGCGGTCAGGGAGATTGAAGTCCTCGATGTGGTCTTGCGTGAGGCGTGCTCGACGCCCCGGGCGCGCGCTCTGGTGGTTGAACTCTTCTCGGCATTGATTCCCAATCCGTGCATTCTTCGCCTGTACGGAGAAGCGGGCGATGAGTTGGGCGTGGCGGTATGCCCAAAGCTTTCGGCGGGGGGCCTTTATGGGGATAGCCCCGTCTATCGTTGTACGCTTGGCCTTGGCGCATTCGAGGCCGACTGGGGGCAGGAGGCGTGGGCGGGCGTGACCTCGCTTGAAGCGTTTTTGATTCGGTTTACGGCGGCCTTGGCGGGGATGCAGGTCATTCCCGGCGAAGCGCTGAAGGACTTTATTGTGCGGCACTACACGCTTGCCTCGCTTCGGGCTGCGCGAGAAGCGTTGGAGCCGAAGATTGCCAAGGAACGCCAACTGGACGTTAAGTACCGCTTGGTGAAAGAGAGACAACAGCTTGAACAGGAGATACAGAAATGTCACCCCTTGAACACATAATGTGCGCCACGCCGGACTTCGCCGAAGAGACGGTCAAGAAAATCCTCTCCATCGTGCCCGAGTGCGAAGGCGAACGCGGCACTGTCGACTTCGATAAGCTCCGCCAGGCGCTCTCCTCCTCCGTGATTGAGGGCAACGTTGAGCGCTACGAGTTCACCTGGCCGGGCAAACGCGCCGCCAAAGCGGCCGCGAGCGCAGCCACCACCAAGACCCTCCGCCCCTGCCGCGAAGAGTCCGTTGGCAAAGACGGCACGCCCGGCGGCTTCGACTCGCAGAACCTCTACATTGAGGGCGATAACCTGGAAGTCTTGAAGCTCCTTCAGTCCGCCTACGCCAATCAGGTGAAGATGATTTACATCGACCCGCCCTACAACACCGGCCACGACTTCGTCTATCGCGACCGCTTCTCGATGACCACCAAAGAGATCGCGGAGGCCGGCGGCGCGCTCGACGATGGCTCTACGGGGGGGGGCATTTTAGCCGTTAACGACTCCGCAGAGGCGCGCTACCACTCCAACTGGTGCTCGATGATGTACCCGCGCCTCAAGCTCGCGCGGAACCTCCTCCGCGACGATGGCGTTATCCTCATCTCGTTGGATGATAGTGAGGCCGTTAATATCCGTAAGTTGTGTGATGAGATTTTTGGTGAAGCCAATTTTATTGCACAAATATCCGTAGTCTCAAATCCACGTGGTCGGGATTATGGTGGCGTCGCAAAAATGCATGAGTATGTTTTTGTATATAGAAAAAGCGATGCACTGTGCTTATCTCTTGTAAAAGACGAGAAGAGCGAATTCCCTTTTACAGATGATAAAGGCGGTTTTGAACTTCGGGAACTCAGAAACCGGAATGTAAAGTTTAACAAAGGGAACAGGCCAAATCTCTATTATCCATTTTATATCAATCCTTCTAAACAAGATGAGAACGGTCTG
>JBJEVY010000042.1:0-8626 GCA_051884775.1 Candidatus Spyradenecus sp.
AAGCAGAGGAAATGGCAAAAGAAGCAACCTATCTTGCCACTGATGTCGCGCTCTTAGGCGGATATGCCAAACCCCCACCCACCCCGCCGCCACCAGCCGCAATCCCTCCTTGCCGCACGGAAGTTATCCGCTACCGAAGCGCCCCCCAGGCAGAGCACGACGAACCGAGCAATGGCACCCAACGGCTCCTGGCTTTCGATCGCTACCCAAAACCTACCCACCGAGCACGCATTGAATTCCCAGCCGATTTTGCATCGCTGACGGCTCAAAGCTGGACCTTTGATGCGGCAATCGATTACCGTAAACAAGTCGGCCCGCTCTTTCTGTTCCACTGGGGGAAGGAACGATTGGAAGTCGCGTTCGAAGAGAATCGGATTGTCTTACGCTTAAACTACCGTCTGCTTGAAAAGGTGCCCCTGGACCTAAAAGAGACCACCGCGTTGCGCCTCACCCTGGTCTACGGCCAAACCAAGCAAGGTCCTCGGCTCTATGTCTATGCCGACGGCAAGAACCTCTGGTTCGAGTCTCTCGCTACTGCCAATCCGAATGGACTTTCTCGGCTGCACATCCAAGCGCCCCTAAGCTCAGAGCCTGGAAAACGTAATGGCATTCGTGCGTGGGCGCTTTATGCTCAGCCAATCAACCCTAAAGATTTAACCAAGCCCCAGGCGTTGACGCTTCCGCCTCAAGCAGAGTAAAAAGCATCGAGCGAACCCTTGTCTTAACCCCATCAACAGGAGAATACAGATGAAACAAAGCAGTCTAGTCATTGGATGGTATCTGTGTGTCGCGGCATGGATGACACCCTTGTCCATAAGTGCATTCGGAGACCTCGACGCTCCCCCCAGCTATTCACGCCAGAAAGAGCCCAAAGTCGTGACCGGATTAAAGGGAAAGCGCATAATGGACGAGGCCGCGCTGGCAATGTCAAAGTGGAAACAGGCGCAAGTAGAAAAAGACACAGGCCCCGAAACGGTCTCAAAACCCCTAACAGCCGAGACCCTGCCTGCCTTCTTCGATAAATACCTCAAGAACCTGTACGCACTCGATCCTTCCAATCGATTGATTCAGATTGCGCGATGGGATGATCAGGGGTGCATTAAGAAACTTCGCTCAGTCCCCAAGGGCTCCAAACGGGTCAATGCCGAGCGTTTTCTCGCTCACGCCTATGATGGAATGACCTTTACCGTTCCCCAAAAGAGCGAACGGCCTTGCTCATTCTGCGATGGGAAGCGATATGTCATTTATTTCCCCGAGGAAGTGCGTGCCGCGAAGGACTACCAGAAACGTAACCACGCTTCGCACGACACCTACAATGTGCGTGGTGGAACGCTCGACCTCTCTTCCGGAAGCGCAGGCTCAGACAGACGTTCTTTGGAAGAGCGCGCTCCAATCTACGGTTGGGACTCCGCTTGGTCTATGACTTACGGCATCCGGGCTTGTTGTTGGACGCGTATGCACGAGAGTGGCCTCAACACCTACCGTCATCATTGCCCCATCTGCAAAGGAAAAGAGAAGGAAATCGTGGTGAAACTTTACACCTACCAACTCTCGCTTCCTGGGCGGCCAATGCCTGTTGAAACGCTCAATGTCCCATAACCCACACCTACCCCAAAAGAAACTAGGGCCTACCTCGAGGCGAGGTAGGCCCTAGGTCAAATTGAGGTCGGGCGGGGCGAATAACTATTGGGATGAAGCTTGGGATTATCTGCCGCCGAACCAGAGGTTGGCAAAGCGTGGGCAGAGACCTTTCACAGCACGTGCGGTGCCGACACTGAGCGCGATGGCAAGACCGCCGCGCGTGGCGTAACCCAAGAGGGAGTGGTTGGCCGGTAGGATGTGCCAGCCAACCGCTTCAGCACGAGAGAGGAGATTCAGGAAGATGAGGTGGAGGAGGTAGATGGGAAGACTGCTGGCGAGGAACCACGGCGGCAGCAGGGCGCGGCTGCTCATCACGCGCCACAGCGCCGCCAGGAGGAAGGGAAGCGCGAGTATGGAGAAATAGACACAGGGCTTCAGCGCGTAGAGCTTCCCAAAAAAGGAGAGCACCAATAAGGATACGCCGATAGCACCGCACAGGCATGTTTGCCGGGGGGTAAGCGGGTGCGCTGGCGTGTGGTGGCGTAGAAAGATACCGAGCGAAAAGTAGAAAAGGCCGCTCATCGAGAAGCCGTAGGAGAAGATGTAGGAGCCGTAGCCGGCTACGCGCTCGAAGGGAAAGGCCGCAAAGAGGGACCAACGCAAGAGGATTGGCGCGATATAGCGAACAATATGCGTATAGGGCAGGAGCAGTAGGTGGAGGAGAAAGAGCGCGGCGAGGAAGTAGAGACCACCCTTGCGCGAAGTAATCAGAGGGCGAACGATAAGGGGCGAGGCGAGGACAAAGACGAAGAGCGTGCGTAGGAACCAGAGCGAATAGAGCTCGGGAAAGGCGAAGGGATAGAGTCCGGTGGTCGACTTCCAGTTGATGGTCTGAGCAAGGAGCTCGAGGAAGGGCAATCCAGCGGTCGGTGGTGAGACGAACGCTAGTCCAATCTTGAGGACGGCCCAGAAGAGGATTGTGAGATAACAGGGCACAAGAACCGAAAAGACGCGTTTACCCACTTCGCGCCGCCACCACGCTTGTTCACCAACGTGACCTGCGAGGAAAAAACCGGAGGCGAGGAAGAAATAGGGCACTGCCACGCGCGTAATGCCATTCACGATAAACTGATGGATCCACCACTGCCAACCCCCAGGCTCGAAACACGGATAGATGTGGATAAAGACGACGAGACACGCACAACAGAAGCTCATATTTGTAAACTTCCTGCTCAGGGGGTCGGAAATAGAGGGCATAAAGACGCTCCGGCTAATGTCTTTTCCGGAGGCCGTAGGAAGCCGTGCAAAGAGACAAACAGCCGGAGCGTGCAACTACGGCACACCCAAGCCACAAACTGTCTTTGCGTGAAATTTCCTACGTTTCCGGAAAACAGTTGAAGGGGTTAAGTGCAACTTCTGCAACGCCTGGCTCTCCCAAGCGATGGTGCCTAGTTTAACACAATCCCTTCACCGCCATACGCACCCCACCCTTCCGCCCCAAGCACAAAGCCAACCCAGCGCGAGTGCGAAATGAGACCGCCCCAATTCCAACTATTAACAGCACCACTTAATTCCAATAAGAGCCAGACTTAATAGTTATCTTCAGCCAGAGCGATTATCGGCCCCTGGCCTTTTACATTTTTATCCGCCCCTACCTCGAGGTGAACTAGGCCCGACCTCGGGTCGACCTAGGGCCTAACTCACCTCGAGGTAGGCCCTATCGCGCGAGAGTGCTCGTACGTGCGCGCGCGTATGCGCGATATATTTTAATGGTGCACGGCGGGCTTGGGGGATTTTTCCAACGGTTCAGGCGGGAAGGCCGTACCGGCGTGCCAGTACCGTGAACGGTGCACAACGAATGGCGAACGGCAACCGTTTCTTGAATGCCTACGAGCGAGTGCGCAAAGCGCGCTCGCGGCGGGGTGGAGCGCACCGCGCTCCCGAGGGGGGCGGGGGCGAGAAGCTCCCACGCAGAGCGTTAGCGGGTGAGGGTGGTGAGGAGGTCGGCGGCGAGGAGGAGGCCGGCGGAGGCGGTGACGGGCATGAGGGAGCCGAGGGTGTTCTCCGGACCAAGGGGGCGCGGGGGCTCATCGGACCAGACGGCGCGGATGCCGCGCGCGATGTTGCGGCGGCGGAGGGCCTGGCGGACGGTGCGGGCGAGGGGGCAGACCTGGGTCTTGGCGAGGTCGGTGACGCGCAGGCGGGTGGGGTCGAGCTTGCGGGCGGCACCCATTGCCGACCAGGCGGGAAGGCCGCGCAGGTGGGCGGCTTCCAAGAGGGCGACCTTGGCGGGGACATCATCGATGGCATCGACCACGGCGGTGGGGGCGGCCCAATCGAGGAGCTGCTCGACGTTGTCGGCCGTGAGGCGGCAGGTCTGGGCCTCGGCCACGCAGGTTGGAGCGATGAGGCGCAGCCGCTCGCAGGTCACCTCGCTCTTGGGGCGGCCGATGGCGGGGAGGGAAGCGAAGGGCTGACGGTTGAGGTTGGAGGGCTCAAAGGCGTCGCCATCAACGAGGTAGAGGCGGCCGACCCCGCTGCGGGCGAGGGCCTCGACGCACGCGCCGCCCACGGCCCCGAGCCCCACGACCAAGATGCGCGCGGCGGCCAGGCGGGCCATCGCCTCGTCCCCGAGCAAGGCCCGGGCGCGCAAAAGCGTGGGCTCATCCATGGCGGTGCCCCAGATGGGTCCGCGCAAAGCCGTGCAGGAGCAAGAGCGCCACCGGAATGAGGGCGAAAAGGCCCGGCGCGTGGTTGTGCGCGTGGGCGTGGGCCTCGGTGGTCGAGAAGGGGGGCAGGGCGAGGGCGGCAGGACTCAGATAATCAATCGCCGCGCCAAAGGCGAGCGCCACCAGGACAATGCCGGCGAGGAAGGAGAGGACGGTGCGCCAGCCGAACTCGCGGTTGAGAATGAGGAGGGAGGCCACGTTGACCGTCGGCGCGCAGGTCATCAGGATAAAGGCCGCGCCGGGGGGGAGGCCCTGGGCGATGAGGACGGCGGCCACCGGCACGATGGCCAGGGAGCAGGCGTAGGAGGGGATGCCAATCAGGATGGCCAGGGCGTAGGCGGCGGCGCGGGGAAGGCCCTGGAGGAGGCCTTCGGGGAGGAAGTGACCGAGCAGCGCGGCGCAGAGCACGCCCAGGAAGAGGAAGGGGGCGACCTCGCCAGGGAGGTGGACAAAGGCGTAGCGGGCAGCCTCGCGCAGGCGGGTCCGGCGGTCGGCAAACTCGTGGTGATGGGCCTCGCCCTCGTGGTGGGGGTGGTCGCTATCGTGATGGTGGCAGGCGCAAAGGGCGGCGCAGTCGCCCTTAAGGTCCTCGGTCTCCTGCGGCGGGGGCTGGGCGATGCCAAACCAACGCACCAGCGCGCCGGAGGCCAGCCCCGAGGCCATCGCACAGAGGAAGCGGCCGAGGGTCAGCACCGGCCCCAAGAGCGGCCAACTCACCAGCAGCGCATCGGTGCCCGACTGCGGGGTGGAGGCCAGGAAGGCGCAGACGGGGGCCTTGCGCGCGCCATTCTTGCGCATCGCCAGCCCCACCAGGAGCACGCCGCACGAGCAAATCGGCAGCGGCAACCCAAAGAGCGAAGCCTTGACGATGGGCAACCAGCCACTGCCGCCGAGGTGCCGGCGCATCCAGTGCTCGTTGAGGGCGTAGGAACAGAGGAAGGCCACGGCGAAGCCCACGAGGAGCCACGGGGCCATATCCAACCAAATATCGAGGAAGGTATCGAGGAGCTCAAGCATAAGGGTACTCACGGTTGGGGCGTGGCCAGGCGACGGGCGAGGGCGCTCAAGCCCGGATCGCGCGCGCCGAAGGTGACCAAGGCGGTGCCGGGGCGGGCCAGCTCGCGCAGACGAACCTCGGCGGCCGCGAGGTCAGCCACGGCTTCGGCCGGGCAAGTCAGGCGCGAGAGGAGGTCGGCCGAGGAGATGGAGCGATCGGCCGAGCCGCCGGCATCGTAAACCGGCAAGAGGAGGAGGCGATCGCACGGGCGCACGGTGGCGTTGAACATCGCCGCGAGCGGCTCGAGCATCTTGCGCAAGGGCGCATAGCCGTGGGGCCGCCACAGACCAAAGACACCCGCAGGGAAGGCCCGCTGCAGGGTCTGCCAGGCGGCAGAGAGCTTCTCGACGTTGTGGGCATAGTCGTCGATGACATCCGCGCCGGCGCAGGTGCCGTGGCGCTCGAGGCGGCGGCGGATGCCGCGGAAGGTGGCGAGGGCTTCGGCCAGGGCCGCTTCGGGGCAGCCCAAGGCGATGGCCATTGCGAGCGCGGCCTTGGCGTTGGCCACATTGTGCGCGCCGGGCATCGGCAGTACCCACTCGCGACCGCGCCAGGTGAAGCGCGCCTCCCAACCGCTGCCGGCGGGGGGCGGCTCGGGCGGCAGACCCGAGGTGTCGATGACCACGCCGCTGGCCTTGGCCTTGAAGGCACCGAAGAGGGCCTCGGCCTCGACCTTGGGGAAGTGGTCGCTGGAGGCGTTGGTGACAATGACGTGGCGGGGCGAGAGGCCCATCAGGGACTTGTCGGATTCATCGGCCTCCACCACCATCAGGCTATCGGGCGAGGCGGAGGCGCGGACCGAGCCAATACGCGTGCCGCCCTGCTCCAGGCCGACAATCTCCGCGCCATTGACGATGGCCGGATCGCGTCCGCAGGCGGTGAGGAGGTGGCCCAAGAGGGCGGTCACCGAGGATTTACCGCAGGTGCCGGTGACGGCGATGAGCTCGTGGCCCTCGGCGAGCTTGGCGAGGGCGGCGGCGCGGTGCAGGAGGGGGCAACCCAGGCGCCGGGCGGCCACCAGGTCGGGATTATCCGCCTCGATGGCCGTGGAGTAGACCACCACCTGAGCGGCCTCGATGCCCGAGCCATCCTGCGGGGTCAGGCGCACGCCCTCGCCGCGCAGGGTCTGCAAGGTGGGCGTGTCGATGCCCTGGGCGCAGAGGCGATCCGAGCCGCTCACCTGCCACCCCTTATCCAGAAAGGCCTGGGCCAGGGCGCTCATCCCCACGCCGCCAATGCCAATCAAGTGAATTGAAGCCATTGCCGCGCCCTCCCGCTTAGTCCTGCCGGCCGCCGGTGGCGTGCTTGCCGGCCCAACTGGTCTGATGGGCCACGCCGAGCATAATGCGCGCGTCGGGATCGGTCTTCACTCCGCGCGAGAAGATGCGCTGAAAGCCCTGCATCATGTGCTCGGCCTTCTGCTCATCCATAAAGCCCACGTCGAGCATTGCCTGGCGCCACTTGCGCATCAGGGCCTCCTTGGTGGCCTGGCTGGCCAGCGAAACGGCCTCCTCCACGGGGCTGACATAGGTGCCGGTGGCGGTGTAGAGCTCGTAGGCCACGATGAGCAGGGCCTGGGAGAGGTTGAGGCTCTGGTAGTGCTCATCGACGGGGATGCGGATGAGGTGGGTGCAGCGGGCGATCTCGTCGTTGTGCAGCCCCTGATCCTCGCGCCCAAAGACGATGGCCACCGGCGCTTGCGCGGCCAGACGCAGCACCTCCGGGGCCATCACGCGCGGGGTCTGGACCGTGGCGCGGTAGAGGCCGCCGCGGGCGGTGGTGCCGATGACGGCCGCGCAGTCGGCAATCGCCTCGGAGAAGGTGGCCACCTCGCGCCGGGCATCGAGAATATCGGTGGCGTGGACGGCCAGGCGCCGTCCCTCCTCCCAACCATCGAGGATGCGCGGAGCGGCCAGGGTCAGGTGGCGCAGCCCCATATTCGCCATCGCGCGGCAGACGCTCCCGACGTTCCCCGAGTAGAGCGTGCCCACGAGCACCACATGAATGTTATCGAGCGGATTCATCGTCAAGCCCTTCCTTATACTATAGGTTGCGCGCAGAGGGTGCGGGCCACGGCCGCCACGGCCTTGGGCCACGCGGCGAGGTCGGCCACGGAGACGACCTCGCGCGGAGAGTGGTTCCCCTCGGTGGCCAGCAGCACCGGGCAGACCGGCGCGCGCCACCCCGCCTCGGGAAAGGCCCGCGCGTCGGTGCCGGAGTAGTTGTAGACCTCGGTCTGCAGCGGCACGGGTGCGGCCAAGAGGCGGTCGCGCACCGCCGGCGAAAGGAGGACCGAGTTGTCCGAGAGGGTAACCACCGCGCCCTGATTCATCGCCACGCCCATCTTCTCGGAGGTATAGGTGACATCGAGCACGATCACCGCGTCGGCCGCGACCTCGCGCGCCAGCACCTTGGCCCCAAAGCCATTCACCTCTTCCATCGCCGTGGCCGCCAGGACCACATTGCACTCGGCCAGCAGCGCGCTGTGGTGCGCATACCACTCGGCCACCAAGGCGCACCCAATGCGGTTATCCAGGAAGGGCGAAGTGACCCGCTCCGCCTCCACGCTCCACGCGCGCTCCCAGCAGAGGCGATCGCCCTTGGCCACCGCCGTGCACGGCGTATCGAGCACCACCGTCAGGGCCATCGTCCGCGACCACGCCTCCGGCGGCGTCTGCAGCGTGCCCAGCACCTCCCCCGCCGCGCACTTCAAGCGCACCCGCTCGCCACCCGCCGGATGAATGCCCCCCAGCGTCAGCACCGAGAGCTCGGTGGGCGAGCGGACCGCCTCGACGATAAACCCGGGACTATCGGCGTGGGCCACCAGCAAAATCGTATCACTCTTCTTGCGCTCCCCCGGCTCGGCCACCACCGCATAGGCCCCCAGCTGCCGCGTATCCAACCCCTGCTCCCGCCAACAGGTCAACAGCGCCTCAAAGACCTCCCCCTCGTCCCCCGGGGTCGAATGCAACGCGCACAATCTCTCTAACAAATCCAGTTCCATAGCCGCACAGTATAGCACAGCCGCGCGGGGAGACCACAAAGAAACACGGAGATTCATGGGAGGAACTCACCAGAACACGCCGAGCACGCCGAAATAGGCCATGTGGGAAACCACAAAGAAGCACGCCGAGCACGCCGAAAGACACGCAGGTTTTAACCACAAAGAAACACAAAGTGCACAAAGAAAAGCACGCCGAAATGGCCATGTGAAAAAAAGCACACAGGTTGTGGAGGCCTTGTCACGCCGAAATACACG
>JBJEVY010000043.1:0-8520 GCA_051884775.1 Candidatus Spyradenecus sp.
ACATCTGCTACAACAATCCATCCGGTTGCCTTGTCAGTGAAGTAGACCTTGGCGTCAGGAGTCGTAATTTCTGCGTTCGGCACCCACTTGGCGATGAAGTCGTTGAAATCAACCTTCGCCCAGTTGTGAGAGAAGGTCTCTTTGCGTTCGTGCCCATACCAAATCTGAAGGCTCAGGGCTGCATTGTGAAGGGCCTCCAGTTTTCGGGCAAATGCCGTAGATGAATAACGCGCCTTCTCCATTATGCCACCTCCTGTTGTGCGCTTCGACGATACGACAGAGTCCGAAAGTCTGTAAAGAGGGTATAAGGGACCCCTTCTTCTTCCAAGATGTCAAGATATGCCTGCGGCGGCCGTCCATAGATGAGCAGTCTAGCCGGTTGCAAGATAAGCAACTTTTGGCGTAGGTGTAAGGCCTTGTCCATACGCCATCCCTTGGCACAGCCAAGCGCGCCGACAGAATAGGTTAACCCCTGAGGCAGTGTCAGCAAGGAAGTCATGGCTGCGCGTCCACATCGAAAGTTGGGAATAAGCCGTATCCCAGATGACCACATCCACGCATCCAAGAGCCGATTGGCAAGTTGAAAGAAGTTTTGTTCTGTGGATGGCATATCTAGGCAGACGCTAAAGTCCATCCCGCAAACGGCCCTAAATGACTGCACCTCCCGGATGAGTCGATTAAGGTTGCGCACATGTTTGCAAAGCTGCGTATCTGTTTCATAGAAACAAATGGTTGTTGTCGCTTTGTTGAGGGCACAACTCTTCTTTGTGTATGGAAGCATTTGCGTTATGCGGACCGCCTCCTCTTCTCGAAGATAGGCCTCCGGTGGAAGTTTAGGCCATCCGGAGTTTGTAAACACAACGCCGCGGTGTTTGAGTTCTAACGGTAAGTCTTGAACAAGACTGTAAAGTACTGCACCTGTCATAGGCGTTCCTTTCATTTATCTTCCGCCCGGAGACCAACGGCGGAAGGAGGTTGAAACAAAAGGAAGTCCTATGCTACAATTACAGTGAAGTATGTGTAATTACACATAGGAGGTCTCCCTCCCTTAAGGTGTCTGGCTTTCCGAGGGCCAGACACCTTTTGTTTACTTGCAATCCGCTATGACACTGCGCCCTCCGGGGTTAGCTGTGGATAGCGTTCGTACAAACCTTCTGGGGTCAAATGCAAGGATGAGGCGAGGTCTTGCCCCTGCGCCACAAGCGCATTCAGCCGTGCGGCGATAAGCGTGGGGCTTTCTGTCTTAACGCCACAAGTGGGCTCTTGCTTTCGCAGTCCATTGGCCGATAGAAAGATTTGCCACTGACGGTAGCGCGCCTGGGATATCATCTCAAGGGCCATCAGCCGATGGAGAATACTCGCCACCGAGACCTTCCAATGTGTCTTCAACTGGTAGAGCAATTTGAGTGTGATTGGTTCTTGGATTGCGGCCGCCAAATCCTTCTCTGGGAAAAGCAGAGAGGCTGCAAAACGATCGGCCTCTTTCTCACATTGTTCTCCGGGGGCCTCGTTTAAGTGCAATAAGGCATGTCCCAGCTCGTGGCATAAGCTGTGGCGCTGCCGGTCCGGTGAATAATCCAAGTCCGCATTCAATGCGATGCAGATGAGGTCTTGCTCCAGGGGCAATACGAACGCATCCAGTTGCGGCGTTCCAAAAGACACTTTGATAATCGGAATGCCGTGTTGCTCAAGTAATGCGCAAACATTGTCGATTGGCCCCTCCGGCACTACCCACGCTTGGCGCAGTGCAGCGGCCATCTCTTCCGGCGTTCGACCTTGACGTTCAATCAGTTGCGAGGTAATTGGTTGCCTTTTCGCAAGGTTCAGCACATCAAGTGCCCGCAACCGCATACGGGCCTCTATTTTAGAACAGAGTTTCACAGGTAGCGTCTTCCGCTTCCGGTGAAACACCAATCCCGATGTGAGTTCTCCTGAAGCTTGTGAGAAGAAGTCTTCGCGATATCCAAGTGCAGACAACTTCTCGAAGACGCTCTCCGTAAGCGCAAGCCTACCCGATTCGTACTTACTAAGCGCAGACTGACGAACCCCAAGCAAGCCTGCGAAGTCGGCTTGCGAGGCGCCTCTTGCCTCTCGGATTAAGCGCAATAGTATTGAAGCGGTCATATCGAGTGCTCCTAATTGATGGTTCATACTGTAGCAGACCTGTTTTATAAATGCAAGGATTATTCCTGATTTAATCTCTTGTATTATGACCCATTCTATTCTTCAAGCCAAGGTTGTGCTCATATTCCAATCAATTGTATTTTGTTTCGGCCATATTGTATGATTCTTTGCGGCACAATACTACCCCCTACAATTATGGGCTCTGAGCGCCTGCGGCGCGTGAACGGTGAACGGACCGGGGGCCGCCGCCCCCACACCCCCCGGCAGGGCTACTCGCCCTGCACCCCGGGAGCGCAGTGCGCTCCACCCCGGCCGACGCGCCCTGCGGGCATGTCGGCTAATGGCACGGCGGTGGCACGCCAGCACGCGCAGCGGCGATGCGCTCCGCGCCTCCCCGCGCGCTTCTCTCACGCGCCAAAGGCGCACCTCACGGCGGCGTAAGCCGCCACTTCACGCGCGGCTTGCCGCGCACCTCACGCGCCGCAGGCGCACCTTACGCGGGCTGCAGGCCGCACTTATGGGAGCGCGGCGATGAGTTCGCGCGAGCGCAGCGAGAGGGTGACCAGGCGCTTGATGAGCTCGGGGATGTAGCGGGGGTTCTCCGGCGCCCAGAGGTTGGGGTCGGAGAGGAGACCGGAGGCCTTATCGCGCTTGAGCTGATAGCGATCGAGCACCCACTCGATGGGGGAGCGGCCATTGACCACGTAGTCGTGGGCTTCGGGGGGGATGCCGCGCAGGGTGAGGGTGTCGTTGACCTTCACCTGGGTCTTATCCTTCCCCGGGAAGGTCATCTTCTCGATGCGCGGGTTGCCAAACGAGCCCACCTCCTCGAGCGGATAGGGCTCGAGCGCCTCATAGTGGAGGTGGAGCTTGGCGAGCTCCCGGCCGATGCGCGCAATCTCCTCAAAGTCCGCCGCGCGCGCCACCAGGGGGATGCGCGGGAGCGACTTCTTGAGGTCGGCCGCGAAGGCCTCGCGCCAATCGGCCTTGTGCAGATAGCCATAGATGTAGTAGAAGAGCGCCTCCTTCGGCACGGCGCGCCCATACTTCGCTTCGGCCTCGCGCTGAATCCAGTCGCTCACCCCATCGTGCCGCACCAATCCGCCCCCGAAGAGATCCCCCTGCTCGGCCTCGCTGTACCAATATAAGGGGAAGCACTGCGCGTCACCCACAAAGTGCAAATCTGGCGTGCAGTCCGTGATGAGGCACGACCCTCCGCTGACGCAGATAACCAGGTTCTCCCCCTTCGCCCCCGTCGGGAAGAGCTTCGGGATTTGGAAGGGGCGATGATTCCAAAAAGACGAGAAGTAGAGGAAGGCCTTTTGGAACGGGCGATACATCGCCGTGCGCACAGCCGTATTTTCGAGATGGGAGACTTCTCCCTTCTCAAGTCGCCGAAGGACACCATCGGTCCACGCGACAACCGTGGGGTCATAATTGGGCGTGCGCGTTGGCAAGCACGCATTGTAGCCTTCAATCAGGCGGGTCATCTTATCCAATAAAACCACCTTATCAAAGGCATATGTCCAAACATCTCGGTTAGTTCCGACACCCAACGAGTTCGTCACGAAGAAACTCTTGTCTTCAACGAACTTCTTGTCTGGGGCGATGGGGAGGAAGGCGGCGAAGGCTTCGTTGCGTTGGTTGATCCAGTCGCCGTGGGCGTTGGGGGTGAGAGGGGTGCCCTCCCAGGTGGGATTGAAGAAGGAGGCCTCGAGGTCGAGGGTGTGGAGCTTCTCTTCGCGGCTCTTGTAGTCGCCGATATCGCGGTAGAGGATCTCGGCGTTGCCGTGGTGTTGCCCTTCGGGGAGGCGAACAAGGAGCAGAATGGTGATGGGGCAGCGGCAGCCGGAGTCGAAGATCTTGCCACCCTCTCGGCGGGAGACCTCGCCTTGGGTGTTCTGGTTGCCGCGGAGGTTGTAGACATAGATGTGGTCGAACTCGGCTTGGAGGCACTTGCGAAAGCCGGCTCCGGAGTTGGAGTCAAGCCACCCGCCGTTGCTCACATAGGCTACTACCCCCCCCCGTTGCAGACTGAGACGGTCGGTTGACCAGCGGAAGGCCTTGATGTAGGCATCGTAAAGCGATTTATTCGCTCCGGCTGGACTTGCGGCAACATAGGTCTCTTCAACACGCTTGTCGAGCCAGGGATAGGCCTCGTTCTGGGCGTTGTCGTTGGCAGACTTTTGGCCGACGGAGTATGGCGGGTTGCCGAGGATGACGGAGATGGGGGCCTTGTTTTGGGCGAGGAGGCGCTCGGAGTTTTCGGTAAAGGCGCCATCGTCGAGGGTGTCCTGGGTCGTCACCGACTGCATCCGGAAGGTGTCGCCGAAGACGATGCCGGGGAAGGCGGTGTAGGTCTCCTTGCGGCCCTGGCGGGCGTGGAAGATGTTCTCGATGTTGACCGCGGCGATGTAGTAGGAGAGGAGGACGATTTCGTTGGCGTGGAGCTCGCTCTTGTACTTGCGCAGGAGATCGTCGCGGCGGATGAGGCCGAGGTCGCGCTGGAGGAGGCGGGCGATGAAGGTGCCGGTGCCGGTGAAGGGGTCGAGGATATGCACGCCTTCATCGGAGAGGCACTGGCCAAAGTATTTGCGCAGGGCGCCATCGGCCGAGCGGAGGATGAAGTCCACCACCTCGATGGGGGTGAAGACGATGCCGAGCTTGGAGGCCATCGCCGGGAAGGCGCGGGCGAAGAAGGTGTCGTAGAGGGTGCGGATGATGTCCAGGCGGCCATCTTCGGAGGTGATGCCCTCCACGCGCAGGCGCACGAGCTTGTAGAACTGCGCGAGCTTGCGGCGGTCCTCGTCGTTCTCGAGGCCGACGAGGAGTTCGGTGGCGTGGTCGATGGCCTCGGAGACGGGGTTGTGGGCGGTAAAGGCGTTGCCGCCGAAGAGGGCGTCGAAGACCGGGCCGGTGATGCGCTGCTGGGCCAGCAGGGTGTAGGCGGTCTCCTCGTCCACCGTGGCATAGACGGCGGTTTGGAGGAAGGCGAAGTAGCGGGTGAAGGCTTCGCGCGCGGCGGGGTCGGTGGCGACGCGTTCGCGGAGGGTTTCGACCAGGCGCGTGGCAATCTTGGCCACATCTTCGGCCCATTGGATGAAGTAGAGGCGGCTGCCGCACTTCTCCACCACGCGCGCAAAGAGCAGCTGGCGGTAGTGCTCCATCTGGTCGGGCAGGCGCAGATCGAGCTCGCCCTGCCGGAGGGCCACGCCCGTGCCGTCGCCCGGGCCCAACCCCGAGGAGAGGAGGATGGGCGCCTCGGCAGCCGGGGCGGGCTCGCCCGGCACCTCTTCGTTGTGGCCTTGGCGGAACTTGAGCTGGTTGATGCGCGCCTCAAAGCGGTCATCGTGCGAGCGCAGGGCGTTGAGGACCGACCAGACCACCCCAAAGGCCTCCCGGTCGTCGAGCACCTCCTCGGGCTTCTTGTCGGCCGGAATGACCACCGGGATAATCACATAGCCATAGCGCTTGCCCTTGGCCCGGCGCATCACCCGCCCCACGCTCTGCACCACGTCGATTTCCGAATTGCGCTTGGAGAGGAAGATGGCCGCATCCAGCGTCGGCACATCCACCCCCTCGCTCAAACAGCGCACGTTGGTGAGGAGCCGCGCTGCGCGCGGCTCCTCAGCGGACAGCGGACAGCGGACAGCCGACAGCGCGCGTTCCGCGACGGATGGGCTGACGGCTTGGGGGTGCGCTTGCGGTCCCTCTTTCAGCCAGGCGAGGAGGGTGTTGCGCTCGCCGGCGTCCATCGTGCCATCCACGTGCCGGGCCTCCACAATAAAGGGCGGGGGCTGCCCTTCCGGTTCGCCAGCCAAACCGTCGCGGAACGCGTCCTGTTCACTGTCGACTGTCGACTGTTCACTGGGAGCGCAGCGACCCCATCCATCGCGGAACGCGTCCTGTTCACTGTCGACTGTCGACTGTCCACTGCGCGCAGCGATGCGAGCGAAAAGCGCAGCCGTGGCGCGCGAGACGGCGATGGTCCGGCAAAAGGCGACGGCGCGGCGGGCGGGGAGGCGGTCCTGCGCATCGAGGAGCGGGGAGTCGACGAGGCGTTTGGCCAGGGCGTTGAGGGTGCCTAGGAGCTTGACAGCCATCGCGGGGCCATCGTCGGATTTATCAAGGGCCTGGCGGTCTTGCTCGGAGAGTTCGCGGTAGAGGGCTTCGGCGCCGGGGAAGGCGTGGGCCGGGAGGGTGAGGACGAAGACCTTGTAATCGGAGAGGCAGCCCTTGGCGACGGCTTGGGAGAAGGAGATGCAGTAGATCTCCTCGCCGTAGATGGCCGGGTCGTCCATCGAGCAGAGGGTGATGGCCTCCTCGGCGGCACTGGCTCGGGAGCTCTCGCTATAGATGCGCGGGGTGGCGGTCATGTAGAGGCGGCGGCGGGCGAGGAGGAGAGCATCGTCGTGGACGTGGGTGAAGACCGAGCGCTCGTCTTGGGCCCCGAAGGCGCCGGTGGTGCGGTGGGCTTCGTCGCAAATCACAAAGTCGAAGGGGAAGGCCTCGCGGCCGAGAAGGGTCTGGGCGGCCTCGAGCACCTCGATGGATTGGTAGGTGGAGAAGACGACGGTTAGCTCGCCGGGGGTGACCTCGCGGTGGGCGCGGATGCGCCGGGCGACCATCTCCGGGCTCGTGGTGGGCGGCAGGGCGAGGGCGTTGGGGTTCTCGCAGGGGGTGTCTTCCGCCGCGCGCTTGCGGCGGTTGGCCGTGTTGTCCGAGCAGACGCAGACCGCGTGCAGGGGCCGCGCGGCATCATCGCTCCACGCCACGAGCGTCTGGTTGAGTAGGGCGATGGAGGGGACCAGGAAGAGCGCCAGACCCCCCTGGGGGAGTTCCTGCTCCAGCAGCCGCAGCGCGGTCAGGGTCTTGCCCGTGCCGCAGGCCATAATGAGCTTGCCGCGCGTGTGGCCGGCAGCGTAGTGGGCCTTGGCCGCGGCCAGCGCCTCGAGCTGGTAGTCGCGCAAGGGCTTCTCGGGAACTACCGGGCCCTGGGCGAGCCCGGCCAGGACCTCCCAGTCGAGCCCCTCCATCGCCTCGAGCGCCGAGCGGCCGATGAACTGCACCGGGCGAGTCTGCGCCTCAAGGGTCGCGCGCGCGTTATAATTAAGGAGGTCGGTGGAGGCGAAGAGAAAGCCGCCGGCGAAGGGACGCGTCTCCCCAAAGTAGTTAACCGTGCCGCCCAGGCGCGCGAGGAAGGAGTCGACCTCCGGCTTGCTGATGGCGTGGTCGGCCTCGTAGCACTTCACCTGGATGCCGTAGAGCTCGCCGGTCTCGCTCTCGGCCACCAGGTCGATGCCCGTATCACCCCCCGCGTCCAACTCGCCCCACAGGTGCACCGCCTTGAAGGCGTGCCGGTAGAGCGGCGCACGCAGCAGCAACTGCCGCACCATCGCCTCAAAGGCCGCCCCATAATGCCGCTGCACCTGCTGCGCCTGCTCGCGCAAAGCCATCATCACATCGCCAAATGTCTTCATACCGGCAGTATAGCACAGTTAGCGGTTAGCTGTTAGCGGCTAGCGGTTGGCGCGTGGGGGCCGCCGCCCCCACACCCCCCGGGAGCGCAGTGCGCTCCACCCCGGCCGACGCGCCCTGCGGGCATGTCGGCTAATGGCACGGCGGTGGCACGCCAGCACGCGCAGCGGCGATGCGCTCCGCGCCTCCCCGCCCAGGCCGTTGGGGGCCGCCGCCCCCAAGCCCCCGGCACGCACACTTACGCGGGGGGCAACGCCCCCGCAGCCCGAGAAAGCCCGGCCTCAGGCTCACCCCCTGCCGCGCCCGCCCGGCACCCCCGGCCGCTCCAATGGCCGCGCCCGCCCGGCCCTCCGGCCGCTCCAATGGCCGCGCCCTGGCCTCCACCCCGCCTGGCGCGGGGCTCCCTTACCGAAAGGCCAGCCCTCCTCCTACTTTCGGCGGTGTTGGCATAGCGCCTTCGCTTCGCTCGGCCTTCTGTGGCGCGGCATATTTGCCGCGCAGGGCGCGCAGCGCCCGCCTGGCTCAAAACCCCCAGCCCCTCCAATGGCCGCGCCCTTCCTCGCACCCGCCCGAGGTTGACCTTGCACCCGCCCGAGGTTGACCTCGCACCCGCCCGAGGTTGACCTCGCACCCGCCCGAGGTTGACCTTGCACCTCGGGCGGGGGGAATAATTATCCCCGTGGGGATAATTCAATTAACCCCGTGGGCTTAATTCGATTAAGCCCGGGGCTTAATTATTTTGCTTCGGGCGAACGGTAATTGCAGTGGGGAGATGGTTGAAATCGTTGGCGGGTTCTGACGGGCCGCGTCCCCGCGGCCCCCGCACGCGCGCGCAGCGCATGGTTGTGATATAGTAGGCGGCAGAAAGGAGAGCGCGATGGCCTTAATCAATGAAGGATGTTCTGAGTTCCCGATGCT
>JBJEVY010000044.1:0-8498 GCA_051884775.1 Candidatus Spyradenecus sp.
GGGGTTGCTCTCGTAGATGGCCTTGGAGTTGTAGGTGGGGCGGAGGGCCTCCACCTCTTCGGTCTTGAGGCCGAAGATGAACTCGTTCTCTTCGCCGGCTTCCTGGGCGATTTCGACATTCGCGCCGTCGAGGGTGCCGAGGGTGAGGGCGCCGTTGAGCATCAGCTTCATATTGCCCGTGCCGGAGGCTTCGGTGCCGGCCAGGGAGATCTGCTCGGAGACGTTGGCCGCCGGGATGATCTTCTCAGCCAGGGAGACGCGGTAGTCGGGCAGGAAGGCCACGGTGATGCGGCCGCGCACGAGCGGATGGTTGTTGACCACTTCGGCCACGCCGTGGATGAGGCGGATGATCAGCTTGGCGACCCAGTAGCCGGGAGCGGCCTTGGCGCCGAAGACGAAGACGCGCGGATAGACGTCGAGGTCGGGCTTCTCAATGAGGCGGTTGAAGAGGACGATGATGTAGAGCACCAGGAGGAGCTGGCGCTTGTACTCGTGCAGGCGCTTGACCTGAACGTCGAAGATGGCGTCGGGGTTGGCCTGGAAGCCGAGGGTGTTGAAGATGGTGTTGGAGAGGATCTGCTTGTTGGCGCGCTTGATCTCGGCGAACTGCTCGAGGAAGGCGCTGTCGGTGGTGAACTTCTTGAGCTGAGAGAGCTCAGAGAGGTCGGTGATCCACTTGTCACCAATGGCGCTGGTGATGAGGTTGGCCAGGCGGGGGTTCGCCTTCAGGAGCCAGCGGCGCTGGGTGATGCCGTTGGTCTTGTTGGAGAAGTGGTCGGGCATCACCTCATAGAAGTCCTTGAAGATGGTCTGCTTGAGGATTTCGGTGTGGAGCGCGGCCACGCCGTTGACGGCCGAGGTGCCCACCAGGCAGAGGTTGGCCATGCGGACGTACTTCTCGCCATTCTCGTCGATGAGGCTCATGCGGCTGAGGCGGGCGATGTCGCCGGGGTAGAGGTTGGCGATCTGCTGGAGGAAACGGGCGTTGATCTCGTAGATGATCTGCATGTGGCGCGGCAGGACGCGCTCCATCAACGGCAGCGGCCAACGCTCCAGCGCCTCGGGGAGGACGGTGTGGTTGGTGTAGCCGGTGGAGGCGCGGACGAGCTTCCAGGCTTCGTCCCAGGCGATCCCTTCCACATCCACGAGGATGCGCATCAGCTCGGGGATGACGAGCGTGGGGTGCGTGTCGTTGAGCTGGATGAAGACGTACTTGGGCAGGTGGCGCCACTCGTGGCCCTCCTCGCGGAAGCGGCGGAGGATGTCGTGCACGCTCGCAGCCACAAAGAGGTACTGCTGGCGCAGGCGCAGCTCCTTGCCCTGGGTGGTCGAGTCGTTGGGGTAAAGGACCTTGGTGAGGTTTTCGGCGAGCACCTTGCTCTCCACGGCCTCGATGTAGTCACCGCGGTTGAACTCATCGAGCGAGAACTCGTTGGTGGCCTGGGCGCTCCAGAGGCGCAGGGTGCCGACGGTGGTGCCCTTGTAGCCGACCACGGGCAGATCGTAGGGGACGGCCTGAACCTGCTGGGCGGGGACCCAGACCCACTCATCGCGGCCGGTGCGGCCGGTGTAGTGCTCCACATGGCCGCCGAAGCCGACCAGGCAGGTGTACTCGGGGCGCTGGATTTCCCAGGGATAGCCATACTTCAGCCAGTTATCGGGCTCTTCGCGCTGCTCGCCCTGAACGATGCGCTGGCGGAAGATGCCGTAGTCGTAGCGCAGGCCGTAACCGGTGGCCGGCAGGTTGAGGGTGGCGAGCGAATCGAGGAAGCAGGCGGCCAGACGGCCCAAGCCGCCGTTGCCCAAGCCGGCGTCCATTTCGTAGTCACGCAGGCGGTTCCAATCGAGCCCGAGCGAATCCATCGCCTCGCGGCACTGCTGCTCCAGGCCCAGGTTGATGACGTTGTTGCCCAGCAAGCGGCCAATGAGGAACTCGAGCGAGAGGTAGTAGACGCGGCGGACCTTCGCGGTGCGGTAGGCATCCTGCGTGGCCATCCAGCGGTCGACGATACGGTCGCGCACGGCGTAGGCCAGGGCCTTGTAGCAGTCGCGCTCGGTGGCGCGGTCGCCGCTCTTGGCCAGCGAGAAACGCATATTCCAGAGGAAGTCCTGGGCAAGGCCGGCTGCGGTCAACTCGGCAGAGGGGTGATTACCCGGCAGGGTCACGCTTTCGCCGGGCTTGGTGGCGGAGACGGGGGACTTTGCATTAGCCATAATAACTCCTTTTGTGGCGCTATGTTAGCACATTTAGCTTAGGCTTTCACTTTATTGCGGGCTTCGTTAACGCGCAGGCGCCGGCCCATCACACTCTTATCATGCAGGGCCTTGATGGCGGCCTCGGCCTCGGGGCGGTAGATCATCTCCACGAAGCCAAAACCTTTGCTCTTGTGGTTATAGTGGTTCTCAATGACGCGCGCGCTCTTGACCGTGCCAAACTTGGCAAAGGCCTTGCGCAGCTGCTCGTTGGTCATATCGTAGCTCAGGTTGCCTACGTAGATCTCAATGAGTTCCTTGGGGCCTTTGTCGGCACGCGGGCCGCCAAAGAGGTTGCGGATGAACGAAAACAGGCTCATGTCTGTTAGTTCCTTCTCTTCTTCTCGGTTCTTGGGGCCGCGTTGCCCTTCGGCACGCCCGACCCCGGGTTCTAGGTTTGGCCGGGGCCCCCAACAGGGCGGAAGCCGGCCGGTGAATCGACCTCAAAGGCCTCAGGGTTGCTCGCTGAGGAAACCTTCGAGTTTCTTGATACGCGAGGGATGGCGCAGCTTACGCAACGCCTTCGCCTCGATTTGGCGGATACGCTCGCGGGTGACCTCAAACTTCTTGCCCACCTCTTCGAGCGTGCGGGGGAAACCATCCGTCAAACCAAATCGCAAATCCAACACTTCCCGCTCACGCACATTGAGCGAGTAGAGCACCTCTTTCAGGCGGTCCTTGAGCAGGGCGAAGGCCGCCACATCCTCGGGCTTCTCGGCCTGCAAGTCGGGGATGAAGTCGCCAAAGTGCGCATCTTCGCCATCTCCCACCGGGCTCTGCAACGAAATCGGCTGCTGGGCCATCTTGTAGATTTGGCGAACGCGCTCAACGGGCATCCCCATCTCCTCGGCGGTCTCTTCGGGGCTCGGTTCGCGGCCGAGCTCCTGCAGGAGCTTCTTCTGGGTGCGCATCAACTTGTTGATGTTCTCGATCATGTGCACAGGGATACGGATCGTGCGGGCCTGGTCAGCGATTGCACGCGTGGCCGCCTGGCGAATCCACCAGGTGGCGTAGGTCGAGAACTTGTAGCCGCGCTTGTACTCAAACTTTTCAACGGCCTTCATCAGCCCGGTATTCCCCTCCTGGATCAGATCCAGGAAGCTCAAACCGCGGTTCATGTACTTCTTGACGATGGAGATAACCAAGCGCAAGTTCGCTTCCACCATCTCCTTGCGCGCCTGGGCGCCTTCGCGCAGGGAAGCACGCAACGCCTCAAAGCGGCTGATGAACTCCTCGGCCGGCATTCCAAAGCCCTTGCAGATAATCTTGCGGAAGCGCTTGAAGACCTCCGGCTTCCACTGCGCCACCAACCGCTGATCGAAGGGCGTCCACTCGGTCGCGCTCTCGGGCAAGACAAAGCCCGCAGCGATTGCCGCCTTGAACTTCTCCACCTCCGCCAAGTTCTGCTCGCGCTTCTTGCTCTTGCCCTGGCGCATCAACTTCCGCTGACGGAAGAGCAATTCCTTGTAGGGCGTGTAGAAGCACTCCTCGGCATAGGCGCAAATCGTCTCGAGCATCTTCTGCTTGAACTGCAAGCTCTTGTACTTCGCAATCATCCCTTCGCAAAGGCCGTCAATCGCCTTAGCGGCCGCGGGCTTTGCCTCCGGGGAAGCCGCGGAGAGCGCGGCGTAGGCCTCGGCCATCTGGTCGCCCAGCGCCCAGAGCTTCTCCTGCTCGGGGTGCATCACCTCCACATAGTGATCGCGCTTATCAGAGTACTTATCGGTCACCACGCGGTCAAAACGCTCGCCGCGGTCACCGCCGATTTCCAAATAGGCCAACACATTGGCATAGAGACGCGGAGCCACCGGCAGGCAGTTGAAGGTCTGGCAAATCTCCAGCTCGCTCTTCTCGATGCGCCGGCAGATAATCACCTCCTGCTCACGCGTCAAGAGCGCCACCTGCCCCATCTGGTGCAGATACATCCGGATGGGGTCATCGCTGTAATCGACACGCGTGCTATTGCTCTCGTCCTCGGCCTCCTCCATCGCCATGTCGAAGTCCGCCGCCTCCACCACCTTGATGCCGATGGTCGAGAGAATGTTCAGGTAGGTCTCGATATCCGTATCCTTGATAATCTCCTTGGGCAGATACTCGTTCACCTGATCAATCGAGAGCACCCGATTCTGCTTCTCGGCGTGAGCCACCAACTGCTTCACGCGCTCGCGGCACTCTTCGTTCTCTTCAAGCGCCTCTACATCTTCCAGCGCCCGCTGCTTCTTCACCTCTTCTTCCGAGAGGTCGAAGACCGTCCGCAAACTCGATTCCCGCCGCAACCCCGCAAAGGCCGCCCCCTCGCTCCCCTCGCGCAGCGCCTCCTCGTCGTCACTTTCCGTCTCGGAGCGCTCCACCCCCTTCAACACGCCCAAATGCTTATTCTTGTCATAGAGCTCGCCACCCACATTCTCCGTGTCCTGATAGTCGCGCAACTCCTCGACCATCGCATCCTCGGTGGGAATCTCTTCGCTCCCAAGCTCCATCTCCGCCAAGTTGTCCCCACGCGCCTCAGCCAAGGTAGCCGCCTCGTCAGCCGCATCCGCCGCGGCCGCTTCGTTCACCTCCGAAAGATAATCCGCCAGCGTAATCACCTCGCCGGCCTCGCCCTCTTCCTCCTCCACTGCAGGCGTCACCACGGGCTCCAACGCCTCGCGCTTCTTTGTGCTCTTCCCCCTTGATGTCTTCGCCTTCGGCTTCTCGACAGCCGGCTTCTCGACAATAGGTGCCTCAACAACCGGCGCCTCGGCCGACTTCTTTGCTGGCGCCTTCGCTGCCGCCTTCGCCGGCTTCTCCACAGCCTTCGCTGCCTTCTCGGACTTCGCTACCTTCTCGGACTTCGCCGGCGCCTTGGCGACCTTCGCCACCGGCTTTTCCGCCGACTTCGCAGCCTTCTTTTCCACCTTCTTTTCGGCCACTGGCTTCTCGGCCGCCGCCTTCACGCGCTTGTCGGCCTTCTCTGGAGTCGCCTTCCCGCCCGCCTTGGTTGCCTTCGTTCCCGTGCTACTCTTCGTCTCACGCGCCTGCTTGGCGGAAACCTTCTTCTCGCTCTTTGCCATCTACGGACTCCAAACAATTAACGCAAGGTGGCCCTTCCACTCTGCTCGCCGTTCATTTTACCAAAAGATACCACTAAACGATAGAAAAGTCAACCACTTTTTTGCGCCCACGCCCCCTTGAATCCCGCCTCCGCGCGCCTCTACCTCTAAACAGCCCTGCCCACAACGATTAACCCGGGGGGATGAGACAATTATCCCTTAGGCTTAATTCAATTATCCCTTAGGGTTAATTTAATTATCCCTTAGGGTTAATTCAATTATCCCTTAGGGTTAATAATCCCCTCCGCCCCGGGGAAAAGTTCCCTCCCGGCGTGAGCGCAGTTGCACTCGGCCGAGGCGCAAAGCGTCCGGCCGTTAGTGGCTAGCAGTTCGTACGGAGACAACGTGGACGCAGCATGCGCCGAAGGGGCGGAGAGCGCAGAGGTTCTGGAAAAACCTGGGAGCGACCCCGCCCCGCACGCACCAACATCCCCTGTGGCGCGAGCGTTGCCTTACTTCTGACACGAGCCCCCTTTTGTACTTTGAGGCTCGCGATTGAGGCCAAAGACTATTTTCGCTTCGGCGAGAGGGCCAGCTCGCGCAATTCATACAGGCGATTGGCATCGCAGAACGGCAAGAGGTCTCGCCACAACAGCGTGACCTCCGGCAGACCGTAGCAGCCGGCCAGGATCTCGTAGGCCTTATACCGGAAACGAATCCCTTCGGGCGTGGGCAGGAAGTCCGGCATAGCTTTCTCCGCCTCTGCCAATTCAGAGTCGGAGAAGGGGTCGCGCCCGTTCTCTTTTTGCAAGGTCTCGCGCAGATGGCGCACCACCTCGCGTTGCAACCCGGGAATATCCTTGGCGAACCAACTCATCTCCATCGGCTCCAACCCCGTGCGCGAAAGAACATCGAACACCCCATACGAGTGGCAGCCGTTCCCTCCTTCATTGTCATAGCCGATAAAGTCAATCGCCACCCAGTCCCTATTGGCGTAAGGAACGCGCAGTTTTGCGATGTGATCCAAGGAGTTCCCCGAGCAAAGACCTATGGGGTCATAGTTTTTCAACTTCCGCGCCAGCCGCTCCAAGGTGTCATTCATGTCAAACGACGCCCCCTCCTGTCGCGCCCCCAGCCCCTCTGCAAAGGCAAGCGTGTCAAGCTCCCGCCACAAATCCTTCAACTCCTGCACGGACCACCCGTCAATTGCCACGGGGCACTCAATCTCCCACGTCACCTCTATCCGTTGCATTTCCCGCCCCCCCGGCTGCTCCCCGTCTATCTCAAACCGCCCGCTCCGCAGCAGCACCTCCATCGGATACACCGGATCCAGATCCGCCAGTGCCATCGCCGCCTCCATTGGATCGATCTCCGTCGAGGCCTCCTCCATCGGATCCACCGCCACCTGCTCGGCCGAACACACCGCCGCAAACAACACCACGCTCAACAAAAACCACTTCATCTAAACGACTCCTTTCGCCTGCTCGTCAACCTAACAGGCGCGGGTATTATACGAAATACCCGCGCCAATTTCACGCCCACAACTCCGATGAGATGGGCTTTCGCTCCGAGGGACGTTTATTTTACGTTGTAGTCGTTGAGGAAGTCGAAGGCGGTGGCGGCGGCCCAGAGGCGGTGGCCTTCCTTATTGGGGTGAAGGGCGTCGGGCATTAGGGCCATATTGAGCGTCTCGCCATCGGGCAGGAGGAAGTAGGCCGAGATGTCGCGGAAGAAGACCTGCTTGCCGTCGGCCAGCTGCGGCAACTTGGCGTTGATGGCATCGTTGGTAACGCGCAGGGGGCTGGTCTTCTCCTTGGCACGCGGAAAGATGGCCAACACGGTAATCTTGGCTTGCGGACACTTGGCGCGCAGCTCACGCACGATTGTGGCAATGCCCCGATAGGTGTTCTCGGGGGGCTCGCTGGGCTGGTGGCCGGTGTTATTCGTGCCAATCATCAGCATAATGCGCTTGGGGGCCACCACCTGCCAATCGATGCGCGCGATGCGCCAGAGGACGTTCTGCGTCTTATCGCCGCTCATCCCCAGATTCAGGACATCGCCAAAATACTGCTTCTGGAGGTCGGGGGCGATGACGTCCCAGTTGTGGGTAATCGAGTCGCCAAGTAGCACGGTCTCCCACGACTGTTTGGCCTTGGCCTCTTGTTCGGCCAACCGCGTCTTCCACCACACCGTCTCCAACCGCGAGACCCGTTGCGTTGCCCGTCCGCCATCCAGCTCCGCCGCCTGCTCCGCACGAACGCCCAGCGGCGCAAGCAACACGCCCAACAACATCACACCTATCATCATTCGCTTCATACGCACTCCTCGATGAGGTCTTCGCCTCTGCCATCCGCTGCTACACCTTGCGTCTCTCCACGCAGAGAGACCGCGCCGTGCCAATGACCTGATATTATAGACTGAACGCACCTACCCCGCCAAAGACTTTTTCCGCAAACCCCGCGTGCGTCCTTCAGAACGCACCCCGCCCGCTTGACCTTTTCGGCCGTCCGCGAAGCAGTCCATGCAACAACGCCCGCCCGCGTTTTCCGCTCACACATTGCCTTTATGCTATACTATGCGCGAAGGAGGCTTCCATGGCACGCATTGAAACGATGAGTTATGACTTCCCGGGGATGCGGAAGGATGGATCTATCTACGTTGATAAGACGCAGGTGATGTATGACTTGATTGCCTCAGCGCCAACGGTGGGCTTCTACTTCATCTCGCGTCCGCGGCGCTTTGGCAAGTCGCTGATGATCTCCACCTTCGATAGCATTTTCCGCGGCCGCAAGGAACTCTTCGAGGGGCTGGCCATTGCCAAGACCGATTACGACTGGCCGGTCCACCCAATCATCCGCTTTGACTTCTCGGGGATCTCGACCGACTCATTTGAGCTCTTCCTGCAAGAGTTCGGCGACTCGGTCTTGGAGAGCCTACAAAACGCGGGCGCAACCGTTGACCCCGCGAAGACGCCTGGCATCAACTTTGGTGCAGCCATCCGAGAGCTCTACCAGAAGACGGGAAGCCGCGTGGTGGTGCTGGTGGACGAGTATGACGCACCCATAGGTCATGCGTTGAACGACTTGGAACTCGCCCAGGACATCCGCAAGTCGATGGCGAGCTTCTATACCATCTTAAAGAAGAACATCGACAAGATTCGCTTCCTGATGATGACCGGCGTCTCGAAGTTCTCGCAGGTCTCCATCTTCTCGG
>JBJEVY010000045.1:0-29902 GCA_051884775.1 Candidatus Spyradenecus sp.
CGTTGTAGAGGAAGACGGTGTGGGCGACCTGCGTGGCGCCATTCATCTCGCGGTAAGAGACGCGGCGGCCGAGGAGGGCGTTGGTATAGGTGTAAGCACTCAGCGTTGAACCATCCGGCAAAGCATTCTCCACCTGCGTCAGCAAATTACGCGTAGGTTCATAACTCCATATGGCGGTCAACCCGTCAAAATGGCACGTGTGCATACTCGTTAGATTCATTCGCATTACTCACTTCTCTTCCATTGATTGAGGTGGCGAATAAAGACAGCGCATCGCTCTTCGTAGGTTTTACACGATTCCATTTCGGTATATAGCGCGTGCCACGATTGCTCGCTCCATTGGTGCGTGAGGAGATGCTCGTAAAGAGCGACAACCTGCTTGGCCCTGTTTTTCTCAAGAGCCTTAAGCAACTGAGTCCGCTCTTCTTGAAGGGCCGTCATCTGTTCCCAGAAACGGGCATCGTCAAAGAGTTCTAGTGCCAGCCGATTGCGTCTTGGATATCCTGTGTCATCAATCTTTTCTTGCCCCATTAACAGACACGCCTCAACCAATCCCCAACGCTTGCGCTCCAATTGATCGAAGCGATGATGAAGGTTATTGAACATAGCCCATACATAAGAGCGCTGGCGAGTGTAAGAATGAGATTCTTTTTGGGATTCTTTTGATGAGGGCTGCACCCAAACTCCAGCCAGCAACCCCGCCGCCGCAAAACACCACAGAGCGCTGTTCATCATCTCAACCTCCGCGCGTTGTCAATATCCAACTGTCCATTCCCTGACATAGCCCAGTCCAGTTGCCTACACTATACCCAACACCCAACCCAAAGTCAAGCGCCTTTGCGCGACAATCAGAGCTGGACGGGTGGCGAAGGGTACGGCGTTGCCGTGCGCGAGGGGGCCCTGCGCTCACATGAGGGGTTCGCTACGCGAGTGTGAGGTGCCTTTACGCCGCGAAGCAGCACCTCGCGCGAGCGAAGCGAGCCCCTTTACGCGGGGATAATGGTCTCTGGCGCGTCTTCGCCGAGGGCGTTGAGGGTGGCCTCGGCCAGTTGCCACAGCGCTTCGCCCTGCGAGCGGATTAGTGCTGCTTCCAGCGCCTCGCTCTGCCACGCTTGCACCACATTGCGCACCTGCTGGGCATCGGCCACGCGCAGAATATGCCCCGAGAGCAATTGCCAGGCTCCGGCATCCAGCGCGCCGAGGATCTCGCAGACCCGCTCGCGCACCGCCTGTGCCTCCAACGCCGCTCCGCGGGCGGCTTCGAGCACCTGGTCAAGCTGCCGCTGCAACGCCTCGCGCGCCTCGCGCTGTTCGCTCTCGCGTACGCGTTGCTGCTGTTCGCTCTCTCGCAGACGTTTTTCGCGTTCCTCGGGCGTTTCGCGCAGAAGGTCGGTTAGGATAATCAATTTGGCAATCTCCACGGCCAACGCCGGGTCGTTCCCCGACCCAATCGGCACCTCCACGGTCCGAAAGGCCGTTGTCACCGTGAGCGAAGCCTGCGGCAGCTGCGTGGGTAAAGTGGCAACGAGACTGGCCGCTGTCGCCATCTGCGCAACGGTGGCCCGGGGAAGCGCGGTGCTCTCTAAAATCTCCATCGCAAACTCCTTTACCCTGCTTTACGCACGAGGGCGAAAAAGGTTACAGCCGATGATCGCTGCGCTCGCTAGCTGACAGCCGACAGCGGACAGCCGCTAACACGACGGACAATCCGAAGTTCCTAATACGCTGTTTCCACGGCTCAGACGGGGCAAGCACATCGAGCGCCAGCGCTGTCGGCTGTCGGCTGTTCGCTGTCGGCTGGCTGTTTACAGCCGAATCGTCCCCATCATCGCCGAGAACTTGCGGCGGCGGTTTTCGGCATCGCCGGCGAGGTCCTCCGGGGCGAGGGGCTGGCCGGGTTCGCGGATGGGGGTGTGGGCGATGGGGTGGCCCGCCTCGGGCTCAGTAAAGTCGAGCGGTGCCATCCCCCGCCGCTCCAGCTCGGCGTTGACTACGGCCTTTTGCTCATCGGTGAAGGTGAGGTTGCGCACCTGCTCGCGCGTCAGCCCCTGCTGCTCCAGGAGCCGATCCGTCTCGTCAATACGCAATTGCGCCTGCTCAATCAGGGCTCGCGAAGCCTTAATCGTCTTCTGAATCTGCTTGAGATAGGCATCCGTTTCTTCTTGCAGTGTAGCCATCGCGTTTTCCTCCAAGGGGCGGTTATCGGCGCTATCATACCACAAAAACAAAGACGCGCCGAGCTAAAGCTCGCCGCGTGGATGGCCCAAAGGCCGCGCTTTAAAATCAGGCACCTTGTGAAGAATGGCACCCCCAAGGAGAGTCGAACTCCTCTTACAGGCATGAAAAGCCCGTGTCCTAACCGATAGACGATGGGGGCAATGGTGGCAAGGGTCGGGATCGAACCGACGACACGCGAATTTTCAGTCCGCTGCTCTACCAACTGAGCTACCTCGCCAGACAAGGTGTCCGAAAACGGGGCGCATTATAGCATTTCCCAATTGAAGAATGCAAGCAAAAAATGCACTTTAGGCAAAAAAAGTTTCTCGCCCGAGGTTTGAGTCGCACCTGCCCGAGGTTGACCTCGCACCACGGCGTGGTTGACCTCGCACCACGGCGTGGTTGACTTCGCACCCGCCCGAGGTCGACTTTGCACCTGCCCGAGGTTCGAGTCGCACCTGCCCGAGGTTGACTTCGCACCTCGGGCGGGTTAATTTTTGGGCCTGGAATTGTCCGAGTCAGGAAGTGAGCCTAAAAGCCCGCGAGTCTATCCGTCGCGGTACGCGCGCTGTCGACTGTCGGCTGTCAGCTGTCAGCTGGGCGCGCAGCGCCCTTCGGCGAGGTTGACCTTGCGGGTTGCGCCGTGCATGTGTACACGGTTGGAAATTGTGATATACTGCGGGCAATCCAAAGGAAAGTGTACGTATATGGCAAGGCTTTCGATTGAGAATATCCGTCACGCAGCTGAGGTGTTGCGCGAGGTCGCACGGAAGACGGATATGATTTATGCCCCGAAGTTGTCGGCTCAGGCCGATGTGTGGCTGAAGACTGAGAATCTGCAGGTGACAGGTTCGTTCAAGGTGCGTGGGGCCTACTACAAGATTTCCCAGTTGACAGAGGCTGAGTTGGCGCGTGGGGTCATTGCCTGTAGTGCGGGGAACCACGCGCAGGGGGTGGCCCTGGGTGCGCAGAAGCGTGGGGCTAAGGCCATTATTTGTATGCCGGATATCGCGCCAATTGCCAAGATTGAAGCCACCAAGAGTTATGGCGCTGAGGTGCACTTGGTGCCGGGCTCCTACGATGACGCGAGTGCGTATGCTCAGCGCCTCTGCAAGGAGAAGGGGATGACCTTTGTTCACCCCTTTGACGATTCGGATGTGATCTCCGGGCAGGGGACGATTGGGCTGGAGATTTTGGAGCAGTTGCCGGAGGTGGACGCGGTCTTTGTGCCGATTGGCGGAGGTGGTTTGATTTCTGGTGTGGCCTACGCCATCAAGCAGTTGAAGCCTACCTGTAAGGTTTATGGTGTGCAGGCAGCCGAGGCGGCGAGCATGAAGCGCTCGATTGAAGCGCAGGATAAGTTGACGCTGTTGACGGCCAATACCTTCGCCGATGGCATTGCGGTGAAGCACCCTGGCGATTTGACTTTCGAGACGGTTCAGCAGTATGTCGATGGCATCGTTACGGTCTCGGAGGACGAGATTGCTGCGGCCATTCTCTTCCTAATTGAGCAGCGCAAGCTGGTCTGCGAAGGGGCAGGAGCGGTTTCTGTGGCGGCGATGATCTACGATAAGGTTCCCGAGTTGAAGGGGAAGAAGGTCTGTTGCTTGCTCTCGGGCGGCAATATCGATGTGAATATTCTTAGCCGCGTGATTTACCGCGGTCTGTTGGCGAGTGGACGGCGGGCGGAAATCCGCTTGACGCTGCCGGATAAGCCCGGGCAACTGGCGAAGGTCTCGGAGATCGTCTCGCAGTGTGGCGGGAATGTGGTCGGTGTGAGTTATGGTCCTTCAGGGGTCGATACGGCATTGGCTTCTTGCGTGCTTAATTTGCAGCTTGAGACGCGTAACTTCGAGCAAATCGGGCAGATCCACGGCGCCCTGGAAGCGCATGGATATGTGCTTTTACGCTAAGGCTTGGCCACGATGCTCGAGTTTTTGGAGGCAACCTTTCAATATGCGCCCGGGCGTGGTATCGTCGGGGCGAACTTGAAGCTTGCACCCGGCGAGGTGCTGGGCGTGGTTGGGGGGAATGGCGCCGGAAAGTCGACCCTCTTGGGGTTGGCCGCTGCGGCAATGGTGCCGCAGTCGGGCGAGGTGCGCCTGTCGCTGACCGATTTGGCCGGGCGTACGCGGCGTTTTCCGACGGACTCAGGGCTGGCCTATCGGCGGCGCGTGGGCTATTTGACTGAGCTCGCGCCGGTCTATGAAGATCTCACGGTGGTGCGCTATCTGCGCTTTCGGGCAAAGGTGCGTGGAGAGCGTTTTTTGCGTATTCGCCGGCGGGTGAATGAGGCGCTAGAGCGTTGCGGATTGACGGCCCTGCGGCGCGAGCGGATTGGGCGGCTTTCGCTGGGATTGCGGCGGCGGGTGGCGTTGGCTGAGGCCATTTTAACGGTGCCGCCGGTGTTGGTGTTGGATGATCCCTTTGCGGGGATTGACGCAGGGCAACGCGCGGCCTTCTCGAGCATGATTCGTGAGGTTGCATCGCGTAGCCATGTGCTGATTAGTGGGCACGATCCGCAGTTGCTGGCGGCGTGCTGTACGGGTTTTTGCGTGGTTCGGCAGGGGAAGCTGCTTCCAGGGCGGCTGACGGTACAGGAGGCGCTGGCGGTGCTTAACCCGCCACAGTCCAAGGGGGAGCAGGAGGCGTAATGGCACTGGGCATTATCATCCGCCGTGAGTTTTTCCAGCTTGCGCACTCGGTGCACGGGTTGGGGCCGTTGGGCTTGGCTCTGGCAGGCTCAGGGGCGCTCTTGGTGTGGTTTTTGCAGCGGGCGGAGGGGACGATGGAGACGCTGCCGGCGCTCTGGGGGCTGTCGGCGGCGATTGGATTGCCCTTTCTGGCGGCGGTGGCTGCCTCGCGCGGCTTTACGCAGGATCGCGAAGGGGGAATGTTGCGATTGATGTTTGCCACGCCTGTGCGTTCGCGCGGTTGGGTGTGGGGGAAGGTGTGGGCTGCCTGGGGGCTGTGTATGGTCTATTTGGGCGGCCTTTCTGTGGCGTGTTGGGTGCTTTTACGGTGGCTCTTGCCGGAGACCGCGCAGGTGCCGTGGACCTGGCTTGGGTTTCTTTTCGCCGGAGGCGCATTGGCGGTGCAGGCGCTCTTTTGGAGTGCATTGGGGACGTTGATTTCGCTCTTTTCGCGCAGTTCTGCTTCTACCTTCCTGCTTTCCCTTTTGGCATGTGCCTTGGTGCCGCCGTTGATGTGCCGGGCGGGCATGCTTCTGACACCAGGCGCAACGGTACAGTGGCCGTGGTTCCCCTTCCAGGCGATGGTCTATGATTGTGCCGGGGGTGTGCTGGATGTCCGCCTTTTGGTTGGGAGTTTGACGATGACGGCGGTTTTTGTCTATGCCGCCGGGTTGGTCTTTGAGGCCTTGCGGCTGTGTGCCACGGAGCGGTGAGGGGCGGATGGACGCAGTTCGCACAGGTCTCTTGCATGCGTTTGCCTCCGGCCGCCCGGCGCAGGCCTACCTGATTGTGGGACCGGTACGGACGGTGGGGAGCGAGTTGGCCGAGTGGATTGGGCGGCAGTTAATCGGGGATGAGCCGACAATTGGCGAACACGCACATCCGGATATGCCCTGGTTCAAGCCCGAGAAGAAGAGCCGTATTATCAGCGTGGAGATGATGCGCGAGCAGATTTTACCAATGGCCCAGCAATCCGCCCTCTGCGGCGGCTGGAAGGTGCCGGTAATTGTCTCGGCAGACCGCCTGAAGGCCGAGGCCGCTAACGCCTTTCTCAAGACCTTGGAGGAACCTCCGCCAAAGACCCTCTTTCTGCTGTTGGTCGATGCAATGACCGACTTGCTGCCAACAATCGTTTCCCGTTGTCAGGTGTTGCATCTGGAGGGGCAACGGCGGTTGGATGAACCGTGGCGTGGGCAGCTTTTGGGGTTGCTCTCGGGGATTACCTCCAAGAGTGTCCTGCAAGATACGGCGCGGGCTGATATCCTCAGTGCTATTCTTGATGATATGAACAAGTGCGCCGAAAAGCAGGTGCGCGAGGAGGCGCGTGAGAATAGCGCCGTGCTTGAGGATAAGGAGGTCCTTGATGCCTTGGTTGGCGCACGGGCCAAGGCTTGGCGCGCAGATTTGCTCTTGACGTTTGAACAGTGGATGGGCGACTTGGTTCGCCTGGCTGCCTCCGCCGGTTCCTCCGAAACGCCCACGCTCTCTTTCCCCAGCTATGCCCCGGCGCTCGCCGCGCGGGCCAAGGCTTATCCGCTTGCGAAGCTTTTGGAAAACCTGACGATGCTTGAGCAACTTTCCATTCAGCTTGAGCGTAATATTGCCCCGGCACAAATCCTCCCTTATTGGCTTGACCGCTTCTTCCTCTGACGAAAGGAATTGTGATGAAACTTTTGCTACTCAATGGCCCGAACCTGCGCTTGCTCGGCACGCGCGAGCCGGAGATTTATGGTCGCTTTACCTTGGCCGATGCTGAGGCGCTGGCGCGCGAGACGGCTCATCGTTTGGGGGCGGAGCTAGATGCCTTCCAGAGCGATGTGGAGGGCGAGTTGGTCTCAAAGATTGGCGCAGCGCGAGGCGTCTACGATGGCTTGATTATCAATCCTGCGGCCTACACGCACACCTCCGTGGCCTTGCGCGATGCGATTTCGGCCAGCGAGTTGCCGGCTGTGGAGCTTCATATTTCTAATACGCATCGGCGTGAAGCCTTTCGCCAGGTGTCATATACCGCGCCGGTGTGCGTGGCGCAGTTGATGGGCTTTGGTCTGCAAGGCTATGCGCTCGCCGTGGAGGGCCTGGTGGCTCACTTGAAGGCGTTGAAGTAATTGGGAGGAACGTTGATGACAGAGATGATGGGTTATGCGTTGGTGGCGCTTGCAGCGCTGGTGCCGGCCTACTTGCTTGGGGCCATCCCCTTTGGTTTGATTATCGCCAAGAGCCGTGGGGTGGACCTGCGTAACAGCGGGAGCAAGAATATTGGGGCCACGAATGTCTTTCGCTGCGTGGGCGCCAAGTGGGGCATTCTCGCCTTCTTGCTCGATATGCTCAAGGGCTTTGGCGGGGTCTACTGCGCGCTGCTGCCGTTGCTCTGGGGTGCGGAAATCCCTGCAGATCGCCTCTTGCTCCTGCGTGTCTTGTGCGGCACTGCGGCAATGCTTGGGCACATCTTCCCTGTCTACCTGCGCTTTAAGGGCGGCAAAGGGGTGGCCACAGCGTTGGGACTGCTCTTTGGCGTGGCCCCGCTCGCCGGCGGGATCGGTTTTGCTGGATGGGCGGTGATCTTCCTTTTAGGGCGCTATGTCTCGCTGGCCAGTTGCCTGGCGGCGGTCATCGTGGCCGGCACCATTTGGTCTCCGCTCTATCCCTATGCCGGGTGCTGCGCTTCGCCCATCTGGTTCCGCGTGCTTATCACCATCCTGGCTGCCTTGGCCATCTTCAAGCACCGCCAAAACATCGTTCGCTTGATGAACGGCACCGAGAATCGTTTTGCCTTTACCGCCGCCCAACGTGCAGCCCGTGAGGCTGCGCGCAACGCCAAGGAGACGCTATGAACATTGCAGTTATTGGGGATGGCGGCTGGGGCTCCGCCGCAGCCAAGCTTCTCGATTCCTACGGCCACACCGTCACCGTCTGGGGGCCTTTCCCGGATTATATCGCCGAGGTGCGCAAAACCTTGATAAATCCGCGCTACCTCCCCGGTATCAAGTTCTCGCCCAGTATTCACTGGACCTCTGCGCTTGCCTCAGCTGTGCCCGATGCCGATGCCGTGGTTCTGGCCGTCCCCTCCAAGTTTTACCGCTCGGTCTGTGCGCAGATTGCCCCACTTCTGGATGTGAAGCACACGTTGGTCATTAGCCTCACCAAGGGAGTTTGCCCAGAGACTCATCAGCGGATGAGTGAGGTGGCGCGCGAGACGCTTAAGACCGACCGTGTGGTCGTCCTCTCCGGCCCCTCGCATGCCGAGGAGGTGGCCCGCCGTATCCCCACGGCCGTTACTTGTGCTTGCGAAGATCACGACTTGGCCGTCGAGGCCCAGAAGCTCTTCAATGGCCCGCGTTTCCGCGTCTATACCACCGATGACGTCCTGGGCGTGGAGATTGGCGGCCTAGTCAAGAATGTGCTCGCCATCGCAGTGGGTGCCAGTGACGGCTTTGGCTTTGGCGACAACACTCGCGCGGCCCTCATCACCCGCGGGTTGGCCGAGATGATGCGCCTGGGGCTCAAAATGGGCGCCCGCGCGCAGACGCTTAGCGGCCTGGCTGGGGTGGGGGACCTCATTGTCACCTGCACCTCTCAGCATAGCCGCAACCACTCGGTGGGCGAGCGCTTGGGGCGCGGCATCCCTATTGCCGAAATCCTCTCGGGGATGCAGATGGTGGCCGAAGGCGTCGACAACGCCAAACTATTGCACGACCTCGCCGAGCAGTTCCAGGTGGAGATGCCAATTACCGATGTGGTTTATCGCATGTGCTACTGCAACCTCTCGGCTGAAGATGCCGTGATGCTCCTGATGGAACGCACCGCCAAGCCCGAGTAATTCCCAGCTTAACTTTAAGAAAGGATTGACCTTATGTCGATTATTGGCGTTATCCCCTCGCGCTGGGGCTCCACGCGCTTCCCTGGCAAACCGCTTACGCCCATTCTGGGGCGGCCCCTTGTTCTTTGGGTGGTCGAGGCTGCCAAACGCGCTAAGCGGCTTGACCGCGTTATTGTCGCCACCGATGATGAACGCATCCGCGATGCGGTCGGCTCCGCCTGCGAAGTGGCCATGACCGCCTCCGATCTCCCTTCCGGCACCGACCGCGTGGCCGTCGCCGCCAATCCCGAGCCCGGCGATATCGTCATCAATATTCAGGGCGATGAGCCGCTGATGGATCCTGCGCTCATTGATGCGTTGGCCGATCGGATGCTCCGCACGGGCGAAGAGATGGCCACCGCCGCCTGCCCCATTCAGTCGATGGAGCAGCTCAATGCCCGCACCGTCGTCAAGGTGGTCCTCCGCAATGATGACAGTGCCCTCTACTTCTCGCGTCTGCCCATTCCCTGCCGCCGCGATGGTGAGCCCGACCTCTCCTCCGGCCTTTACTGGCGCCACTTGGGCATCTACGCCTACCGCGGCGACTTCCTCGCCCGCCTTATTAAGACCCCGCCGTGCCCCTTGGAAAAGACCGAATCGCTCGAACAGCTCCGCGCCCTGTGGCTCGGCGGGCGCATTGGCGTCATCCGTTGCAACGATGAAGGCGTGGGGGTCGACACCCCGGCCGATGTCGAGACTGTTGAAAAACTGCTCCTTAAAAGGCTCTAAGATGACCGAAGCTCACGCCCTTTTCACTGCTGTCCCGAAAAAGCACAACTGCGCCCAGGCCGTCATGCAAGGCGGTGGTGGCACCCCCGAGCAGGTGGCCGAGATGGCTGCCTGCGGCGGTGGTCATGCCCCTGGCGGCCTCTGCGGTGCCCTCCACGCCGCGCTCCTTCTCTGCCCAGACCAGGCCGAGACCATTAAAGCTGCCTTTGCCCGCGAGGTCGGCGCCCTCACCTGCCACGATATCAAGACGCAGGCGCACACGCCCTGCCCCCTCTGCGTGGAAGCGGCAGCCAAGCTCGTGGAAGCCGCCGCGCGCGCCTAACCCTATCACTGAAAGGAACACTCCCCATGCAAACGCTCAGCACCCCCAACGCCCCTGCCGCGATTGGCCCCTACAGCCAGGCCAAGATTGTCAATGGCCTCCTCTTCGCCTCCGGCCAGATCCCCGTTGACCCCGCCACTGGCACCATCCCCGAAGGCATCGCTGCCCAGGCTGAACAGGCCTGCAAGAACTGTGGCGAACTTCTCAAGGCCGCCGGACTCGACTTCTCGCGCGTCATCAAGACCACCTGTTTCTTGGCCGACATTGCCGACTTCGCGGCTTTTAACGAGGTTTACGCCAAGTACTTTACCTCCAAGCCTGCCCGCTCCTGCGTGGCCGTGCGCGATATTCCTAAGGGCTGCCTCTGCGAAATCGAAATTCTCGCCCTGGCATAACGCGGCTGTCCGCGGCCTCGCTTTCCTGTTGATAGGCAAGCGATTGTTCTACTTATAGCCACAGTTCTATGGGACTGTGGCTTTTTTGTACAGCGAGGCGCCTATCGGAGGAGGCTCTCGATATCGGCGAGGGTGAGCGAGGAGAGGATGGAGGCATCGGAAGCGTTGACGGTGGCATCGATGAGGGCTTGCTTTTTGCGTTGGAGCTCAAGGACCTTCTCTTCAACGGTGTCGAGCGCGATGAACTTGATGGCGTGGACGGTCTTCTTTTGGCCGATGCGGTGGGCGCGGTCGGTGGCCTGTTCTTCGGCGGCGGGATTCCACCAGGGGTCGAAGTGGATGACGGTGTCGGCACCGGTGAGGTTGAGACCCGTGCCACCAGCTTTAAGGGAGATGAGGAAGAGCGGGATGGAGGGAGTTTGATTAAAGCGCGCGCATTCGCCGAGGCGGTCTTTGGTGGAACCATCAAGGTAACAGTAGGGAATGGCTTCGGCTTCGAGGCGTTGGGCAATGAGCGCGAGCATTGCAGTGAATTGGGAGAAGACAAGGATGCGGTGACCGCCGGCGCGGGCTTCTTCCAAGCACTCCATCAGCGCATCGATTTTGGCGGAGGGGGCTTCGTTGGGGCGAGGGGTGCGGTCTTTAAGGAGGCGGAGGTCGCAGCAAATCTGGCGTAGGCGCATCAAGAGGGCGAGGACCTCAAACTTGGACTTCTCAAAACCTTTTTCCTTGACGAGGGACCGCATCTTGCTCTGCATATCGTTACGGCAAGCGTCGTAGACCTGACGTTGGGCAGGGGTGAGTTCGCAGTAGGTGACCGAGCGAATCTTGTCAGGGAGGTCCTTGGCGACTTCCTTTTTGACGCGGCGGAGCAGGAAGGGGTGGAGCTTATCGCGCAGACGCGCTTGAGCGGCTTCTGCGCTGGCACCGCCTAGGGCGATGGCATCCTCGTAGGAGACCTTGAAATCCTCATAGGGGCCGAGGTAGCGGGGCATGAGGAAGTCCATAATGCTCCAGAGGTCCGAGACGCCGTTCTCAATGGGGGTGCCGGAGAGGACAAGGCGGGTGTCGGCGCGAAGGAGTTTGACGGCCTGGGCGTTTTGGGTGCGTTGGTTCTTGATGGCTTGGGCTTCATCGAGGACCACGGCCGAGAGACGGGATCGGGCGTAGAAGGCGATGTCGCGGCGGATGAGGGCGTAACTGGTGATGAGCAGGTCGTATCGTGACACGTCGTCAAAATGTTTGGCACGGTCTGGTCCGGAGAGGACGAGGACATTGAGCCAAGGGGCGAACTTCTGAGCTTCGCGGTGCCAGTTTTCAACGAGAGAGGTGGGGCAGATGATGAGGGCGGGGAGGTCTCTGGCCTCCTCGCGGTAGCGAGGCAGTTGGAGCCAGGTGAGGGTCTGAAGGGTCTTGCCCAGACCCATTTCGTCGGCCAAGATGCCGCAGAAGCCGCAGGTTTCCAAAAACCGGAGCCAATAGACGCCTTGCTTTTGGTAGGGGCGAAGCGTCCCTTCTAGGCGGCCGAGGGGAATAGGCTCAAGGGCGCGTTCGCGATTCTGGGCAGCAGCACGCGCATGCCAATCCGGGGCTGCCTCAATGTCAATGCCTTCCAGTTTGTCGAGGGCGGATTGGACGAAGGGCGCGTGGACGTGATCGATGCGAGAGGAACCCGGGCGGAGGCCGGCGCGGGCGTTGCAGGAGTTGAGGGTCTGTCGAAGGGTGCGAATGGCGCCGATGTCGAGGAGGGCGGTCTTCCCCTCTTTTTCAATGTAGGCATTGCCGTGGGCAAGGGCGCGCTCAATTTCGCTGGGTGTAACGTCAATAGTACCGCGAGGGGAGGCATAGCGGGTAGAGACCTCGAAGTCACTGCCTGCACCGGCCACTTCGTGCACATCGACCACCGGGACAATGACCTCGGCAGCGTCGAAGAAGTCCGCAATCGGGCCTGAGAGCGCCACCTTCCACCCCTCTCGGCGGAGAGCGGTCACTTGCGAGCCCAGCAGGTTAAGGATGGCGCGTTGCCCGGTCAGCCCCCCAAGGTTGAGGCCGTCTCCGCCGAAGAAGCCAATGGCATGAAGGCGCTCAAGCGCTTCGCGCTCAGCTGGCGGGTTGCGGACGGTACAGTGGTAGAAGTCATCGGGGTCTGGGACGGAGACCTCTCCTGGCGCTTTGAGGGGGATCGAGGTGTTACCGTAGAGGGCGCGGGCGGTGGCCGAGAGGGAGGCCGTGCTGCCGGAGAGCTCAAGGCGGAAGCGGGGCGTGCCGGGCGTGGTGGTGAAGAGGTCGGGCGTCAGACTCTCTTCGGCCACGGGGAGCTGCGCGGTGAGAAGCGGCCACTCGGTGTGGAAGAAGCCCATCAACTTGCGGCGGGGGATGGATTCGCATTGATGGTAGAGGGAATGGAAGGGCGGCAGGAGGGTCTTGGCAAGGGGGCGAAGGGTGGTGGGGGTGAACCAAAAGCCGTTACAGCCTTCGGCCAGGCAAGCGCCGACCTCCGGGCAGAGCAGCCGAAGGGTGACCGCATCGCGCTCCGGATCGGCCTCCAGAAGAAGGGGCGTAGCGACCGGCTCTGGAGAGAAGATCAGGCGCCGCCGCGTTTCGGCAGAACCGACCCAACTTTGCGCGCTACCGCGGAGAATCGCCATCGCATCGCGCGCTGGTAGGGTGAGGATGTCGGGGAAGGGCCCGCCGGCGATGTCTTCGAGAATACCGAGGAGGTTCTCATCGGCAGGGGAGAAGGCGTAGGGACCGGGCGGAAGATCTTGCGGACGGAGAGCCTTACTATTGAGAGACACACGGATGGCCACCTTGACGGTGCCGCTCCAAAATTGCTTGGGTAGGTCGCGCGGGAGAAGGATGAGGAGGCTCGCTGGGCGCCCGCCGGGGGCGCGGGCAATCAACCCTTTTGCCTGGGCCAAGGCCGCTGCCCGGGCACGCTCTTGGGCATACATTGCCCGGCGTTCGGCATTGCCATAGGTCTGCATCACCCCTAACATCAAGGTCACAATGTGTTCGCAGAGCATGCCCTCTTCGCGCGATTGGGCGCAGGGGCACTTCCCCTCGGCCAGGCCATTAGAGAGCATTCGAAAGGTGACTGCGAGCTCGCTAGTATGGACTCTGACCCGGCCCGAGCCCGTGGGATAGGTAAAGCGCACCTGCGCCAGTGCGCCTTGGCGAATGAGCCCTTCGGCCCGCGCCACGAGCGAGGGCCCGGCCCAACGCACAATCTCTTCGCGCGTCGGTGCCCGTTCGGCAGAGAAGGTCAGGGAGTCTTCGCTCTCCGAACCGTGCTCCTTGGCCCACTTGAGCCCTAACGCCACGGCATGGGCGCAAATCTTCCCCGAGCGCCCTTCAGCACACGGGCACATCACCTGCGGCCGCGGATTCCCCGCAGTCAGTCGCAGCCGGACGACGATGCGCGAGGACCCTTGCCGCAGAGAACCGCCCAGGATTTCTCCCTGTGCTTGCATTCCCTGGACGGCATCCTCCTTTAAGAGCTTGAGGCCCGCTTCCAGTACATTGGAAGGGGCCCAGGTCATGACCTGCTGGCGCGTCAATTGAATCATGGAGTGGAAAAGCGGAAGGGGTGGGGGGCCGCAAGGCGCCAACCCACCCCTTCAGGGTGCATGCGAGGTTAGGCCTCTGGCGCGGGTTCAGCCGGGGCGGCTTCGGGCGCGGCCGGAGCGGGCGCTTCGCCGCCCTCGGCACCTGGAGCCTCCTCGGTCTCTTCTGCAGGGGCCAACGAGAAGGTCGCCAGCGAAGCGCCTTCCTGCAGGCGGACAAAGTTGACGCCAGCGGCCGTACGGCCCATCGTGCGCACTTCACTCACGCGGGTGCGGATGAGCAGACCGTTGGTGGCCAGGAGAACGAGCGTCTCATCGCCCTTCACCGTGGCAATACCAACGAGCTTGCCATTCTTCTCGCTCTCGCGCGGATTGCCGATAACGCCCATCGAGCCGCGGTGGGTCTCGCGGAAGTCCTCAAAGGCACTGCGCTTGCCGCGGCCATTCTCAGTGACGAAGAGGAGGTCGGCCTCCGGTTCCTCGATGGCAAAGCCGCAGACACGGTCACCCGGGACCTTGAAGCGCATACCGCAGACGCCCATCGCGTTACGGCCCACGGGGCGGACTTCATCAATCTTGAAGCAGTTGACGAAGCCTTCGCGCGTGGCCATAAAGACGCGGTCTCCGGGCTTGGTCAAGGCCACCTTCACCAGGGCATTGCCCGGCTCAATGTTGATGGCGATGATCCCACGGCGGTTGATATTCTTGAAGGCCACAAGCGCGGTGCGCTTGATGGTGCCATCCTCCAGCACAAAGGTGATTTCACGCCCTTCGTCAAAACCTCGGATGGGCAGAATCTCGACGATGCGCTCATCCTTTTGAAGCCCTTCAAGGAGGTTGGAGACGTGGGTGCCAGTGTGCGTGCGCCCGGCTTCGCGCAGATCGAAGACGCGCGCAGCATAGGCGCGGCCACGATCGGAGAAGAAGAGGAGCGTGTCGTGGGTCATCGGCACATAGACGCGCTCAATGAAGTCCTCGTCCTTGATGGTCACGCCGCGCTTGCCCTGCCCGCCGCGCCGCTGGGCAGCGTATTCGGCCAGGGAGGTACGCTTCATATAACCGCGGTGGGAGAGGGTGAAGACGCACGGTTCATCGGCCACCAAATCCTCCATATTCACATCCCCGGCGGCCGGAATGATGTGCGTCAAGCGGTCATTGGGCTTGGTGTAGGTTTCGCGCAATTCCTCAAGGTCGGCCTTGATGAGGGCAAAGACCTTGGCGGGATCCTCAAGCGTGGCCATCAATTCGGCAATGCGCGCCTGAAGCGAGGCCTGCTCCGCAAGCAGCTTATCGCGTTCCAAGCCAGTGAGTTGGCGCAGGCGCATCTCAAGGATCGCCGTCACCTGCGCATCGCTAAAGCCGAAGCGCGTCATCAACCGCTCTTTGGCCTCCTCATTAGCCTTGGAATCGCGGATGATGTGGATGACCTCATCGAGGTTGTCTTGGGCAATCAAGAGGCCATCGACAATGTGAATGCGCTCCTTGGCACGGGCCAACTCATAGCGGCAACGGCGGGTGTGCACTTCAAAACGGTGGTCCACATAGCACTGGAAGAACTCGCGCAGGTTCATCCGGCGCGGCCGCCCGTGATCGAGGGCGATCATATTCGCGCCGAAAGTCGACTGCAGATCGGAGTGCTTGTAGAGCTGGTTGAGGATGACAATAGCCGGCTTGGCATTCTGCTTAAGCTCGATAACCACGCGGATGCCATCCTTCAAGCTCGTCTCATCGCGAATATCGGCAATCCCCTCAATGACGCCATTCTTAACCAACTCGGCAATCTTGGTAATCATGGCCTGCTTATTGACCATGTAAGGGATGGAGGTGATGATAATCGTCTCGCGCTTGCCCTCGATAAAGACATCCGTTTCGCCCCGGATCGTAATCGAGCCGCGCCCAAGCTTGTACATCGCCTCAATCCCCGAGCGTCCGCAGATAAGCGCGCCGGTGGGGAAGTCCGGACCCTTGACAAACCGCATCAGGTCATCAATGGAAGCCTCCGGGTGATCGATGAAGTAAATCAACCCCTCGCAAAGTTCACGGAGGTTGTGCGGCGGAATGTTGGTGGCCATACCCACGGCGATTCCCTGCGAACCATTCAACAGCAGATTCGGCAGCTTGGAGGGAAGCACGCGCGGCTCCTGCTCCAGGCCATCGTAGTTCGGCATGAAGTCCACCGTCTCTTTGTCGATATCCGCCAACATTTCGTTGGCCACCTTGGCCATTCGGCACTCCGTGTAACGCGCAGCTGCGGCGCTATCGCCATCAATCGTACCGAAGTTACCGTGACCATCAACCAACGGCACGCGCAGACTGAACCACTGCGCCATACGCACCAGCGTGTCATAGATGGAGGCATCCCCGTGCGGGTGATACTTACCCATCACATCACCCACCACACGCGCGCACTTCTTGTAAGGCCCGTTGTAGAAGTTCTTCGTCTCATACATCGAGTAGAGCACGCGCCGATGGACCGGCTTGAACCCGTCGCGCGCATCAGGCAGGGCACGCGCCACAATCACGCTCATTGAGTAGTCAATGTAAGAGCTCTTCATCTCCTCGTCAACATTCACCGACACAAGATTCGCATCGTGGTTGCTCGGAACTGCCAACATATCGTCGTCCATCTCAAAATCCTTTCGCCCCTTAGTATAGCATAAAATGGCGGAGCATGTCTGCCCCGCTCGCGTCTGTTTTGCCGCGAACCTTCCCTACGCCGGGGGCGCCAGCAGGGTAAAGGGCATCCACGGCAGATTGCGTAACACAAAGAAGGTGATAATCACCACAGCCAAGGTCCAGTTTAAGCGATGCCATGTGGTCAGGCGCGGATAGAGACACGCCACCAGCAAATAGGCAAGCAACGGCAAAAAGAGGGGATTGTAGGCCACGCAGGCGCGCCAATCGCCGTGGATTAGCGCATGAAAGGCGCGCGTATTGCCGCAACCGGGGCAGTGAAGCGTGGTCAGGCGATGAAAAAGGCACCCCGGCAACCACCAAGAAGTGCCCGGCTCGGCAAAGCACAACACCCCCGCACCGCCCAAAAAACCAAGCGGCACCAACCAACGCCAGGAGAGCCGGAACCTCAACTGTTTTCCAGAAGCGCCACCAACACTTGCAACCCCACACCAAGCACTTGCGCAATCAGGCCGCCGATAAAGCCAACAAGCGTCCAGGTCTTGGAGCGCTGACGCATCTGGGCCATCCCGGCCCAGTCGCCGGCCTTGGCGCACCCTTCAGCCTTACATGCATAGACAATGCCAACCACGCCACACGGCAGGCAGCAGCAGAGCGTGACCAAGACCGCGCGAATAAGCGGACCATTGCCAGATTGCGGCAGCTGGATGGGATTACTCCTTTGTGCTGCACAGGAAGGGCAGGAGAGGGCGTTGGGCGGGAGTTCTTTTCCGCAGGTAGGGCAAAACATAAGGCACACTCCTAAGCGCTTAGGGTTGATAGGTGGGGGAATTACGCTCGCGAATCCAGCCGGAGAGGCAGAAGAGGTCAATAAACCAACCGATGCCGCAGAGCGCACCGGTCAGCAGGTAGAGCACGCCCCAGCCAATGTGCCCCAAGTAGAAGCGGTGAATCCCCAAGGTGCCCAAAAGCGCCCAAAAGACCCACACCAAGGCCGGATCAACCTCATCCCGCCGAGCCACCGTAACCACCGGTCCCAGTGCCTGACCGCAATTCGGGCAGAAATTCATTTTCGTGGGAACATGCATTCCACAATTCTTACAAAACATCGCGTACACTCGCTCTCATACAAAAGTTTAACAACACCTATAGTCTACCACCTCTTCGCCCCATTTGGCAACGCACTTCTTGAAAAACCTCGGCAGAAGATATTCTGGTGTATTCACGCGTGGGGCGTTCAAATGAGTTCTGAGACGTTCATTATTTGCATTTCCCCTTTGGGTTTGGTTTACTATGGGCGGAAACGAAACGGAGTAGTGGGCGCACATGATGACTCCGTGAGTTCCCCTCTGGGCTGCGCCGCCCTATGAACCTTGGGGATATTGCCTTGCTTCCGTGCGGGCACGCGCATAACGGATGCATTGCGGCGTGTGGGTCTTGCCGCCAGCGCCGACCATTTATTCCAAGCTCTTGCGCACCGCTTGGGTCTTCTTCGAGAAGACATCGAAGACTTCCGGGACCTCGCCACTATTATCGACGAGCACCAGCACGCTCGAGTTCTCGCTAGTTTGCTTGACGTTGGCGTTTCGGTCCATCTTCCCGCGCGAATGAATGGAGGGCTGTGTAGTCTCGATGGCATCCAGTGCATAGCGCAACTTTACGCGGGGCATTCCTACAAAGAAGGAAGCGTAACGGCTTTCACTGCTTGCGCTATACGCGACTTTTGGGAGGTGCGGAGAGGTGTGGTGTGAGGGGGCTGGGCCGGTTGATAACGCACTTCGGCGTGGTTGACCTCGCACCTCGGCGTGGTTGACCTCGCACCTCGGCGTGGTTGACCTTGAACTACGGGCTGGTCCATTTTGGGACTTGGAATCGCCCGAGGCAGGAGGTGAGCCTAAAGGTTCTTCTGGCTATCCGTCGCGATCCGCGTGCTAACAGCTAATCGCTAACAGATAATCGCTGGGCGCGCCGGGCTGTAACCGCGGGGAAGTGGTGGAAAGGGTAGGTTGAAAGTGTTGGAAAGGGTTGGAGAGGTGAAAAAGAGGCCTTTTGGGGGCCTCTTTTTGTTATTGGGTTTGGGGGGATGAGAGGTGTTTTTGGAGGGCGCGTTCGATGGCGGAGGAGGGAGTGTTGTTTGAGGAAGCCGGTGTTGACGAGGATGGATGAGTTGGCGGGTTTTCTGGCGATGGTTTTTGGGTTGAGTGGGGGCCAGGCTTTTTGGCGGTTGTTTGGGTTTGTGAAGGCTTCGTCGGTGGCGTTGAGGAGTTCGTTTGCGGCGGCGTTGAGGGCGGTTTCAATTCGCGCCCCCGCGTGGGGGGCGACGCCGTGGAGCGGGAGCAGCAGACAGGGCTGGCAGTTTCAATTCGCGCCCCCGCGTGGGGGGCGACTCGACTCGCACGATTGCTCTTGCCACTGGGGTGTTTCAATTCGCGCCCCCGCGTGGGGGGCGACAAGCGATAAGTTGCGAGGCGTTAAACATAGCCGTTTCAATTCGCGCCCCCGCGTGGGGGGCGACTATCGGGTGCTTTGTCCCTTCTCGCTTTCTGAAGTTTCAATTGATTTGATGCAGGAAAGGTGAGAAAGGGGGAAGAGGGGGGAATAAGGTGGAAAAGGCTGGAATGGCGGGGGTTTATGGAGGGAGTGGAGGTTTTTCGGGGCGGGGTGGGATGTAAGAAAGTTTGGGCGGTTTTTGGGGGAGAAATCAAAGATTTGAGAAAACTACGGGGCTTTTGAGGCTTTCTCAGAAGTGTGATTGCAGGCGGCTTGCAAGGGATTTGCAGGCCGCCATTTTGTCCACTGTGTCCACACTGTCCACAGTTGGCTTAAAGAATGGAAGCGGGTGTGGGATGATGGGGGTGAGAAAGCGGGAGTGTGTTCCTGCGCCGGTGTGAGCCTCGGGCCGGTGATTGAAGCCGGGGCTTCTTTTTGGAGGCGACGATGAGTCCGCGAGAGATGTTTTTGACGAAGTTGGCGCTTCGTGTTTTGCGGGATGCCGGCACGCCTGGGGTTGGACGCGAGCCGTGGATGGAGCAGACGGGGATTTTGGCGCAGTCGCCCTTGACGACGGCCGAGCAGGAGGCGCTGATTGAGCGCGTGTTGCGCAACGGCTGGGTACAGAGTTACCGCGACCCGATCCTCGAGCAGGTGCGCTATGTGCTTTCGGGCCCGGGCACGCTAGCCTTGGGGGTGCTGTGATGGACGATGGCGTTTCGCTTGTGGTTGGCGGGGGCGCGGTTGGCGCGCTGGCCGGCGTGGTGGGCGCGTGGATTAAAGCGCGCTACGGCAAGACGAAGGTGGAGCCCTCGCCGCTGGCGGTGGAGAAGTCCCAAGCCCAAGCCCTGCTTGAGGCCAACGAGAACGAGCACAAAAACCTCTTCTTGCGTATGGGCAACCTCGAGCAGCGCGTGAGCAACATCGAGGGCCAGATGCCACACATCCTCGCCGGCCTCAACCGCATCGAGCGCAAGGTCGATGAGCTGCCGCGGAGGATGCGCCCGTGAAGAAGCGCCGCCTGGATGCTTGGGATGCGCCGCTGACCGAGGAGCAGCGCTGGGAGGCCTACGAGAAGTCCAAGGGCGTGACGTGGACCGCCTTCGCCACGTGGCTGGAGGCCGAATACGGTATCCGGCCGAGCAAGAATGCCATCTACGACTGGCAGGCGTGGATGCGCCGAGAGGAGGGGGCGCACCGGTTGGAGCGGGCGATTGCCGCGCGCAAGGAGCTCAAGGGGCTTTCGGATGCCGGCGCGCTTGACGCGCAGACGGCGGATGCCTATATGGCCTTGGCCAACGATGCCATCCTCGGGGGCGACCCCGACAAGGCGGCCAAGATTGTTGCCGCCGCCGCGCAAATCAATGCCGCCAGTTTGCGCATCCGCGAACAGCGGCTACAGGCCGATCGCCTTGCCCTCCAAGAGCAGTCCCTCGCCCTCCAGCGCGAGAAGTTCGAGGCGGCCGAGAAGCGCTTGAATGAGGCCAAGGCGGTGCTGACGAATGAGCGGTTAACGCCCGAGGAGCGCGAGGCGCGCTACCGGGAAATCTTTGGGATGTTATGAGTGCGAAGAGCCCGATAGACCTGCTGCTCCCCTACCAGCGGCGCTTTTTCCTCGACGCTTCGCGCTGGAAGGTCTGGCTTGCATCCCGCCAAATCGGCAAGGACTTCACCAGCTCCGGCGAGATCGTGGCCGACTGTATGCGCCGCCCCGGCACCACCTGGATGTACGCCGCCCCTTCCGAGCGCCAGTCTCTTGAGAGTCTCTCGAAGTGCAAGGAGTGGGCCGAGGCCTTTCGCTTTGCGATTGCCGAGCTCTTCGAGGAGCGCGCGGCGCCGGGCGCGCTGATGAGCAACGCCACCATCGTCTTCCCCAACAAGAGCCGCATCATCTGTGTGCCCGGCAAGCCGGACACGGTCCGCGGCTTTTCGGCCAACGTTGCGCTCACCGAGTTTGCCTTCTTCGACGACCCGGATGCCACTTGGAAGGCCATTCTTCCCTCGGTCACCAACCCCCTTCGCGGCGGCGAGAAGAAGGTGCGCCTCTTCTCCACCCCCAATGGCAAGAGTGGCCGCGGCGCGCGCTTCTACAAGATTGTCACCGAGGGTGCGCCCAAGTGGAGCGTCCACAAAACCACCATCGAGGATGCCGTTCGCGGCGGGCTCCCCGTGAACATCGCGGAACTCCGCTCGGCCATCGGCGATGAGACCTCCTGGGCGCAGGAGTTTATGTGCGAGTTCCTCGACAGCCAGAGCGCGCTGTTGCCCTACGATCTGATTGCCCAGGCCGAGAGCGCCGCGGCCTCCGCCTTCGCCGACCCCCAGCTCTTCGCCCCCGAAAGCCGCGCCGAGCTCTTCTGCGGCATCGACTTCGGCCGCGTGAACGACCCCACCGTCTGCTGGACCCTCCAAAAGGTCGGCGACGTCCTCTGGACGCGCGAGGTGCTCGTCCTCAAAGGCCTCTCCACCCCGCGCCAAGAGGAACTCCTCGCCCCGCGCATCGCCAAGGCCCGCCATGTCTGCTTCGACTACACCGGCCCGGGCATCGGCTGCGGCGACCACCTCGCCGAGCGCTTCGGCCGCAGGGAGCCCACCAAGCACACCTTCGGCAAACTCGAGCTCTGCACCTTCTCCGCCACCTTCAAGCGCGAGCTCTTCCCGCGTCTGCGCCGGGCCTTCGAGGCACCCGTCCGCCTGCGCATCCCCATCGATGCGGAGGTCCGCGAAGACCTCCACCAGATGCAGCAGATTGTCCGCAACGGCGAATACACCTACGCCGCCCCCCGCACGGCCGAGGGACACTCCGACCGTTGCACCGCCCTCGCTCTCGCCGTCCGCGCCGCCGATCAAGAGACGGTCACCCATCCTCCCATTCCTGTCAACCGGAGCGTCCGCTGCCGTGGGCGCCACACTGGAGTTGCTATATGAGTAAGCCCCCTGCACACCTGATTAACGCGATGGGTCGTTGGCGCGAAGCGTACAACCCGATGCGCGGCCTAACGATTGAGCGCTGTGTGCGCTATCTTGAGGAATACCAGCAAGGCATCATGGCCAATGTGCAGTGGCTCTTTGCCCACATTGAGGGGCAGGATGCCACGCTGATGACGGTGATTGAGAATCTGGATGCGGCCATTGGTGAGATTGATTGGGATATTGCCCAAGTCTCACCGGATTCTCGGCGCTACGATGCGGTGCTTGTCGCCGAGCAAGAGGCGTGCTTGCGCTCGGCCTACGAGCGGATTGAAAATCTTGAAGAGGCCATTTCGCATTTTGTCTTGGCGCGCTTCCGCGGCTTTTCGCACGTGGCCCCGTGGTGCAGGCTTGAGGGGCGGCTGGATACGCTCTATCGCCTGCAGCCGATCAATCAGTGGAATATGGTGCGCCAGGGGCTTACCGGCCCGTGGGCTTACAATCCTGACGCCAATCCAATCTCCTATGAGCAAGCGCGTGCGGACTACCGGCTGGGGCGCGAGGATGTGATTGTCCGCGAGCGCACCCGGTATATCAATCGCCTGGGGCTGATTAAGTATATTCGCTCGACAACGGCCGAGAAGGATTGGGATGCCTACGTGGAGATCTACGGCGTGCCGGCCTGCTTCATCGTCCTGCCAACGAATATCCCGCCGGATAAGGAGCCCGCGTGGCTGGAGCTTGCCCAGCAGAGTGCGGAGGGGGCCGGGGCGGTGTTGCCGGGTGGGGCGGATGTCAAGACCCTCTCTGAGAACCGCGCCGTCCAGCCCTTCCAAGCCCGCCTTGAGTGGCTTGAAAAACAGTTGGTGTTGGCGGCCACGGGCGGTATGCTCACGGTGTTGGCCGAGTCCGGCTCGGGCACACTCGCCGGGTCTGTCCACAAACAGGTCTTCGATACGTTGGCGGCGGCGGAGGCGAAGAAGTGCGCCTCGGTGCTCCAAGCCTGGTTGGATAAGCGCCTGCTCAACTCCGCCTTCCCCGGAAAACCCCACCTCGCCTACTTCGACCTCTCCCGCCCCGAGGAAAAGGACGTCGGCGAGGTTGTCACCCAAATCTGCGCCCTGCGCGCCGCCGGCATCGACGTTGCCAAGGAGCAGATTGAGGAGATGACCGGCTACACCATCGAAGCGATCAGAGACGTGCAGCAAGCTGCACTAGCCGACAGTCGACAGTGGACAGTGGACAGTCGACAGTCGACAGTTGCTCGCTTTCGCTCGCAGATGACAGAGGACGGAGGTCAGATGACAGAAGCCCAACAGCCAATCCGTCGCGGCTTGCCGCGCACTGTCCACTGTCGACTGTCCACTGTCGACTGCGAGCGACTGAGCGCAGCGAAGGAGCGTGTCAAAGACCTCTGGCTCACCCTGCGCCGAGAAGGCTACGCCCCCCTCGCCCAGCGCGTCTACGCCCTCCTCGCCGCCACCGGCCCCGAGCAGCAAACCCTCGCCCGCGCCCTCCTCGACGACCTCCCCGCCCTCGGCCACGAGCTGATGCTCTCGGCCCCCCTTGGCGACGCCCTCGCCCAAGAGCTCCAGCGCGCCTACCTCTCCACCCTCAAAGAAGCCTCCTTCTCCACGCCACCGGCAGCCACCTGCCGGACCTGCCCCCAAGACGGCGGTTTCCTCAGTAAGGGCGAAGCCAAACCCTATAAACCCCTCACGCAAGCAGAAGCCCAAGCGCTCTACGACGAACTCGTGGCAGAAGGAGCCATTCAATGAGCGACGAATGCCAGGCGAAAGACCCCGCCACCTGCCGCGTCCACGGAAACAAACCCAAGGTCGAGAAGGTGACCGTTGAAGAGGCGTTGTCAATTCTTGAACAGAAGCCTATCGTCACCGACCCGAATGGTCAGAAAGTCCGATTCGGAGAACGCCTCTTGAGGCATATTCGTGAAAAGCCTCAAGAGGAACAGGCGAGAAGGTTAGTCAAGCTGCGCTATGCGATGGATGCCGTCGCGACCACCCAGCCCATTATTCATCCGCGCGGGAAGATGGACCGGAACGCCTACGTCAAGCAAACCAGCGAGAACTCGAGCGTGCTAGTGCTCGTCGATAACAGCGGAGAGGTCCAGGAAGTCTTCGACGTCTTCTCGAAGAAAACAAGAGAGGTGCGCAAGAGCTTGGAATAATGGTCGGCGCTGGCGGCAAGACCCACACGCCGCAGTGCATCGTTATGCGCGTGCCCGCACGATGCAACTGTAATTCCCAAGGTTCATAGGGCGGCGCAGCCCAGAGGGGAACTCACGGAGTCATCATGTGCGCCCACTGCTCCGTTTCGTTATCTGTCCATAGTAAACCAAACCCCAAGGAGAAATGCAAGACACCGACGAAGCGTTCCAGCCTCTGCGCAGGCATCGCCGAAGGCTCGCTCGGCGAGGGCGAGGCCCGCGACCGTGCACGGCTGTGGCTGGAGGCTCGCTCGGCGAGGGCGAGGCCCGCGACCGTGCACGGCTGTGGCTGGAGACCGCAGGCTATGCGCCGGAGGATCCGGAGGACGAGGGCACCATCAAGGATCTCCGCGCCAAATCCCGCCTCGACGTCCTCTTCGACATCAACGTGGGCCACGCGCAGAACTTGGCCTGGTACAACGCCTCGCAGGATGAGGCCATCTTGGATATGTACCCCTGCCAGGAGCTCTTCCGCGCCATCGACTCGCGCAATAAGCGCGACTGGCGTGCCCGGTGGGCCGCCGCCGGTGGCCGCTTCTATGCCGGGCGGATGATCGCCCGGAAGGATGACCCCATCTGGGTGCGCATCTCCCGCTTCGGCACCCCCGTGCCACCCTTCGACTACAACTCCGGCATGGACGTGCGCGACGTCCACCGCGCCGACGCTCAGCTCCTCGGCGTCATCGAGCCCGACGAACCCGCCCCGGAGCCTAACCCCATCGACCCCCTGGCCGGGCTCCAAGTCGATGCCTCCGGCTTCTCCCAGGCCCTTGCTCAAGAGATTGCCGACCTCTCCGGCGGCCTTGTGGAGCTTTTCGGCTCCGTGCTGCGATGGAGGGGTGCGCCCACACGCGCCGCCTTTGCAAAACGCAAAGCCGCCTTCTTCAAGCAATGCCCAAAGGATGGCGGCTTCCTCTCCAAGGATGGATCCTGCAACCACCCCAACCACGCCGAGCGCGCAAAAATCATCGCCGGCTTCAAGGGTAAATGCACCCGTAAGTTAGCCCGTGAGCTCTTGCGTGAGGGTATTGATGTGCAAGGCGCGGATGGCCGGAAGGTGCGCTTTGACCGCTTTGTGAGAGACCATTATGAACTGGGGCTTCGCCGGAAGGACAACACACCGAAGCCCGAGAACTTGGAGTTGCTCCCCGTAGCCATCTATGCCGTTCGCAATGGCTCGCGCAAACTCAAGTTCGCCCGTGGCACTACACCCGATTATCTCAACCCGCCAAGGGGGACGCAAGCCGTCTACTCAATCCCCTACGATTCCTACATTATGCGTGTCTACGTGTATGCAGACACAGGGAGAGTCTCAGGATGGCACATTGCGAAAAAATAACGAGACGACCGCTTGCGCAGTCGCCCCGGGGGGGGAAACGAGTCCCCAAAGTGTGGCAAGCGGCCAGCCACTTACCAACCCTTTGGAAGCATTGCGTCTGGTTCCGCCCTTCCAAAGAACGCCCACACTATCCCAAATCCGCCGCCGAAAGTCAAGCGCTATCGCCGAGGCCTGAAAGGAGCGTTGCGTGAATATCAGCTTCACCGTCACCGACAACGTCTCCGGCCGGTTGAAGCGGTGGGTCTACCAGGCCGCCGGCGTGATGGCACAGGCCACGCGCACGGTCGGCAACCTCGTCAAAGACCACCTCATCCGGCTCAATAGCCAGCGCCCGAACGCACTCGGCGGCACACGCACCAACTACTACGCCCGGGCGGCGCGTGGGGTGCTCATCGACCCGCGCGCCGGGCAAGTCACCATTGTGCAGCGCGGCTTCCGCTATCAGGTCAAGGGCGGCACCATCCGCCCCTCCGGGCGCCTCTCGCTCATCACCGGCAAACCCATCACCCACCTCACCATCCCCATCAGCCCCAAGGCGCACGGCAAGAACCCCTCCGACCTCGGCCCCCTCTTCCTGCTCAGGAGCAAGGCGAATAACCAAGCCTATCTCGCCCGCCAACAAGGCCGTGGCAAGAACGCCGGCATCGAGTTGCTCTACGTCCTCAAAAGTTCGGTCACACACCACGCAGATCCCGCCCTGCTCCCCTCGCAGCAGGATGTTCACGCCGCCCTCCACGAAGCCCTCTCACGATACTTTGGAGCATAAGCTATGGCAGACGATAAGTACATCATCCAAGTTGAAGCCAAAACCGACGAAGCCAAGAAGAAGCTCACCGAGGTGGCCAAGGCCACCGAAAACGTCGGCAAAGCCGCCAAAGCCACCGGCAAAGAGGCCAAGACCCTCGGCGGCGTGGTCGGCCAAGCCGCCGAGGCCGCCAGCGCAATGGGCGGAGCCTTCGGCGGCGCCGGGCGCGCCGTCGCGCTCTTCTCCACGGCCCTGCGCGCCCTCAAGATGGCCCTCGCCGGCGCCACCGGCGGCATCTCGCTGCTCATTGGCGCCATCGGCGCGGCCCTCGCGGCCGTCATCAACCTCTTTCAGCGCCACAAAGAAGAGCTCGCCGCCTTTGAGCAAGCCCAGAAGCAAAGCGCCCAAAGCGCCCACGAAAGCCTCCAGCGCCTCAACCAATCGCGCCTCGACGGCCTCTCGCGCGCCTATGCCGAGGCAAACGCCCAGGCCAACGCCCTCCTCTCCACCTCCGAGCGCATCGCCGCCGCCCACCGCCAGTGGGTCGATGCCAACCTCCAGTGGAACCTCGCCCAGCTCGACAGCCAAGAGCAAGCCGCACTCTCCGGCGCCATCGGCGATAGCCGCGCACAGGAAGACATCAAGGCCAAATACGCCGCAGAGCGCTCCCGAGTCTCCGGCGAAGCCGCCATCCAAAACGCCCAAAACGACCTCTCCGGCGCCCAAACCAAACTCTCCGCCGCCCAAGATGCACGCGATGCCAAGGCTCAGCAGCTCGAGGAGACCGCCGCCGCGCGCGATGCCGCCCTCGAAAAGCAGCAGCGCATCGTCCGCCGCCTCGATGCCTCCAATGCCCTCCTCGCCAAAGGCAACAAATCCGTCAGCCAAGAAGAAATCGGCCGCCTCGAAGGCGCCTACAAAGCCACCCTCGAAGAGGTCAAAGCCCTCGACGAAGCCCTCCCCAAGCTCCGCCAAGAGCTCGCCGCCCTCTCCGCAGAGGTCTCCGTGGCCGAAACCGGCGTCAACATCGCCTCCCTCAACCTCGAAACCACCCAAACCAAAAACGCTAACGCCCGCCTCCAATCCCAAAACGACACCGCCCAGCGAACCACCGCACGCCAACGCGCAGACCAAGAAGCCGCCCAACGCGAACAGGAAAAACGCGACGCCCAGGCCAAGGCCGAAGCCAAACGCCAAAGCCGAATCCAGGAAGCCGATGCCGCAGCCGCCAAAGAAGCCGCCGACGTGAAGGAACTCCAGGACAAAGCCGCCGCCACGCGTATGGGCCTCGACACCCGTGCAAGCGCCGTGCAAGGCGCTCAAGAGGCCTATGCAGCCGCCGTGCAGCGCCGAAACCAAAACGCCGCGCGCCTAGGTTCGCTCTACGCCTCCTCCCGCACCGCTGCCCAAGACGAAGGCGCCCTCCTCCGCACAGCCCAGAATATGAAGCGCGCCGAAGAGGCCTTCAACCAAGCCGCCACCGCCGCCGAAGCCTTCTTCAAAACCTTCGACGCAGCCCTCAAACGCGAACAAGGCGAAGCAGAACGCGCCGCCCAACGCGCCAAAGCCGCCCGGGAAACAAACTAAGCGTCTTGCCAAAAGGAGAAAACAATGCAACTGCGCTTCTACCTCAACGCCGAAACCACCCCTCGTTCCGCCGAAAGCCTCGGCATCGCCTCGGCCACCCTCTCGCTCCTCTCCCTGGCAGCCGACCAACTCCGCCTCTCCACCACCCGCTCCCTCGGCAAAGCCCCCCTCGAATACGGCGACACCCTCCGCCTCGTACGCGTTGCCAATAACGCCGAAAGCACCCTCTTCATCGGCCGCGTCACCTCCATCCGCGCCGCCGCAGACGCCACGCAGCACGCCCACGACATCACCCTCCTCGGCCCCTGGGCCGACCTCGAGCAAATCGTCTACAAGCAGCCGGCAAAGCTCTACGACGCCACAAAGCAAGCGCTCATCCAAGACCACGTCTCGCGCGTCATCCTCTCCGGCGGCGGCCGCACCGTCGCGCAAATGCTCCAGGACGTCGTCTCCTACGCCGCCGACAAAGGCGGCGCAGCCCTAGCGTCCGCCCCCGCTATCGACAATATCGCGATGGCCCTCCCGCGCGATGAGCAAGAAGGCCTCACCTGCGCAGGCGCCATCCAGCGCCTCCTGCGCTTTATGCCCGACGCCACCTCCCGCTTCGACTACGCCCCCGCAACCCCCGTCCTCCACCTCTCGCGCGCCAACGAGAGCGCCGTCACCTCCCTCGCCGGTCGCCAAGCCGCAGCCATCGACCTCGCCGCCCTCACCGACCGCGCCATCGACCGCGTGGAAATCGAGGTCTACAAAACCAACACCATCGACGGCAAAGAGCGCCTCTCCATCGAGCGCCTCCGCTACCCCCAAGACGAAGCAACCTGGGCCGATGGCTCCGCCACGCGCAAAACCCTCTCCGTCCCCCTCGAAATGGAAGGCCGCGCCGTCGCCTATGAACGCGCCCGCATCGAAAGCGAAAAACTCCCCGAGAACCTCATCGGCACCCCGCAATCAGCCGCCAAACTCTGGCTCCAAAACCACATCGAAGAACTCTCCCAAAACATCTTCGATTGGCCAGATGGCGTCACCGTCGCCTACGAAACCCGCCGCTTTATGCACGTTGACGATGCCGGCGAAGCCGTCTACGAAACCAAAAACGACGCCGAAGCCCTCGCCCAATTCCCCCGCATCGCCCACTCGGCCATCCCCCACTGGGTCGACACCACCGCCCAAGCCACCCTCACCGTCACCTTCCCCAAAAAGGCCGAAGAGCGCGACATCGGCGGCACGAAATACGCCATCGGCTCCACCGAAAACGAAGTCTACACCCTCCGCTTTACCGCCTGCTCGGCCGAAAGCGGCAACTACCGCCGCATCGCCTCCGCACAAGCCGCCGAAATCTGCCCGGCCTCCCTCCCCCAGGCACTCTGGAACTCCTGGCACCCCGTCTACGCCGAAGGCACCCTCACCCTCTGGCTCGGCGAAGCAGACGCCATCCCCGCCATCGGCAGCCGCGTCACCGGCTACCCCGGTGAAGTCGCGAACACACTCTCCATCATCCAAGGCATCACCCTCAGCGATAGCGGCGAACTCTCCCTCACCCTCGGCCCGCCCGAACACCTCGCCCCGCACGACCTCGTTGAACTCCTCCGCGGCTTCCGAACCCGCCGCCCCGCCAGACACGCCAACCAACAAGAAACCGGCGAAGACGATGCCGCCCTCGACACCGGCTCCGCCTCCGCACAAACCTCCTCCGCCCGCTCCTCCGCCCTCCAAACAAAATCCATCATCTACGGCGCAGACGATAAATCCAAAACCGCCACCATCGAACCCGACGCCCTCCCCTCGGCCGCCAAAGCCTCACTCCGCCAAATCACCCTCCTGCAATACAACCCAACCACCCAAAAACTCCAGCCAACCACCGCCTACCTCCTCGCCACAGAACCCACAAACGCCGGCAGCGAAATCGAACTCGGCGCCGCCCTCCCCGCCAAAGACTTCCTCATCAATGGCGCCGCCGCAAAACTCACCACCACCGCCGCCTCCGGCTCCGGCTCCTCCGCCACCCCAGCCAAACTCTCCCTCACCCTCCCCATCTTCAACCCCACCGCCCAAGCCGACCCCACCCCCCTCACCCTCGAAACCGACGCCTCCGCCTTCATCGGCCCTCAAGGACCAAAGGGAGACAAAGGCGAAAAAGGCGACCCCGGCCCCCAAGGCCCCACCGGCACCTTCGACACCGGCTCGGAACT
>JBJEVY010000046.1:0-8392 GCA_051884775.1 Candidatus Spyradenecus sp.
GCCTTGGACGCGGGGGTGGGGAGCTCAAAGTGTTGCTGGCGGGGTTTGGGGGCCTGCGGGGTGGGGAGGGGGACGACCGGCGAGAGGGGGAAGGGCGGGAAGGGGTTTGGGCGGACCCGGGGCGGGTTGACCTCGAACCCGGGGCGGATGGACCCCGGACCCGGGGCGGGTTGACCTTGGACCCGGGGCGGGTCGATTTCGGACCCGGGGCGGGTTAGCATCGGACCCGGGGCGGGTTGACCTTGGACCTGGGGCGGGTTGACCTCGGACCCGGGGCGGGCGGGGGAAAGACCGGCGGGGAGAGTGTGGTCGAAGGTCTGCGCGCCGGGGGCGGGGAAGGCGACGGCGAGAGCGCGGGCGATGGCTTGGGCAACGGCGTCGCCCACTAAGTTGCCGCGGCGGAAGCGAACTTCGCGTTTGGTGGGGTGGACATTGACGTCGACTTCTTCGGGGGGAAGGTCGACGAAGAGGATGACGAGGGGGCGGGAGTCGCGCAGCGGCCAGGCTTGGCGGAGGGCGACTTGGATTTGGGGGGCGGTAGCGGGGCGGCGGTTGATGAAGATGAATTGCTCGGGGGTGCCGCCGCGGACGTAGCCGGGCTTGGAGAGGTAGCCGTGGATGTGGAAGGGACCGGAGGTGTGGTCGAGGGGCAAGAGGGCGTCGGCCGTGGGCTGGCCGAGGAGGGTTCGGATGCGGTCTTCCAGGGCGTCGCCTTGGGGCAGACGTAGGAGGTCGCGGCCATCGGCGATGAGGCGCAGGGCAACGGCGGGATGGGCGAGGGCAACGGCCGAGAGCGTTTGGCGGATGCGGGCGAGTTCGGTGTTGGCCGAGCGGAGGAACTTCTTGCGGGCGGGGGTGTTGAAGAAGAGGTCGCTGACGGTGATGGAGGTGCCGAAGGGGTGACCGGCGGGGACATCTTCCTCGAGTTTGCCGCCGATGACCGTCAGGCGCGTGGCATCGGCTTGGCCGCGGGGGCGCGTGGTGAGGATGAAGCGCGAGACGCTGGCAATGGAGGGGATGGCCTCGCCCCGGAAGCCGAAGGTGGCGATGCGCTCGATGTCGTGGACCGTGGCGATTTTGCTGGTGGCCTGGCGTTGGAGGGAGAGGCGGGCACTCTCGTGATCCATCCCGCAGCCGTTGTCATCCACCTGGATGAGCTTGGCGCCGCCTTGCTCGATGCTGACTTCAATGCGCGTGGCCCCGGCATCAAGCGCATTCTCGACCAACTCTTTGACCACCGAGGCCGGGCGCTCGACCACCTCGCCGGCAGCAATCTGGTTGGCCACCGTCTCGGGGAGCAGGCGGACGATAGGAGGAGAGTCGACAGTCGACAGTGGACAGTCGACAGGGCGCGTGCCGCGATGGAGGGGCTGGTTGTCAGGAACGGTGTCTTTCACGGCTTCTAACTTAGATTGATCTGTCGCGCGCAGCGCGCTTCTCGCCTATCGTCTATCGTCTCTCGGCTAAAAACTCCGCGACGCGCTTGCGAAGGGCGGGGGCGTCGAGGCCATAGGCGTGGCGGAGTTCGGCCTCGGAGCCTTGGGCGATGGGCTCATCGGGCCAGCCAAGAAGGAGGTGGGGGCCTTGGTGGTGCTCTGCGATGGCCGCGCCGAAGCCGCCGGCTGTCGCGGCATCTTCCAGGGTGATGAGGGGGCGGCCGTTGAGCTCGGGGAGGAAGTCGGGGAGGGGCTTGATTTGCTCGACGGGGAGGACGGCCGGGGCGCGGCCGGGAATCGGTTCGGGGAAGGCTTCGCGGGCCCAGGCATAGGTGGTGCCCAAGGCGAGGAGAAGGGGGGCTCCGGGGGGATAGGCACTGGGGGTGCGGGGGAGCTCGGGCGGAAGGGGCGAAGGGGTGGCGCCGCGGGGGTAACGGATAACGGTGGGGGTGGTGCGCGAGAGGGCTTCATCAAGGGCGCGTGCGAGGCCAGGTTCATCGCAGGGGGCCACAAGGGTGAGGTTGGGGAGGGGGCGGAGCATCGCGATGTCGTAGAGACCGTGGTGGGTGGGGCCGTCGGAGCCGACGATGCCGGCGCGGTCGAGGCAGAGGATGACGGGGAGGGCCGGAAGGCAGAGATCGTGCATCACCGAATCGATGGCGCGTTGGGCGAAGGTGGAATAGAGGGCGACGATGGGGCGCAACCCGGCGGCGGCGAGGCCGGCGGCAAAGGTGACGGCGTGCTCTTCGCAGATGCCCACATCAAAGGCGCGCGTGGGGTGGAGGCGGAACCAGTCACTCAATCCGGTGCCATCGCGCATGGCGGCGGTGATGGCCACCAGACGGGAATCGGCAGCGCGTGCGAGAAGGGCGTTACCGAAGGTGGTCGACCAACTGGGGTGTGCGGCCGAGATGGGCTGAGTGCCCTTGGCCCAGGGGGCCACACCGTGCCACTTGGCGGGATTGCGCTCGGCGGGGGCGTAACCTTTGCCCTTGACGGTGGCAATGTGCAGGGCGATAGGGACATGGCTCTCGCGGGCGGTCTGGAGGGCGTCGGTGAGGGCCGGGAGGTCGTGACCATCGATGGGGCCGAGGTAGCGGATGCCGAGATCCTCGAAGATGGCTGAGCGTTGGCGCAGGAGGAGGGGCTTGAGGGCAGCCTTGAGGGCGCGGTAGAGGTGCTTGGTGCGGAAGAGGTTGAGGCGGTGACCGGCGGCTTCGGCGGCCGCGCGGATGCGGTTGTAGCGCAGACCGGAGAGGCGGCGGGCCAAAAGGCGGGAGAAGGCGCCGACATTCTTGGAGATGCTCATCCCGTTATCGTTGATGACCAGGATGAGGCGCTCGGTGGTGTGGCGCAGGGCGTTGAGCGCTTCCAGGGAGATGCCGTTGGTGAGGGAAGCATCGCCCACCACGGCGATGATGTGCTGCTCGCGTGCGGCGGGGTCGGGAGCGCGGTCGCGTGCAGCTGCAAAGCCGAGCGCGGTGGAGAGGGCCACGCCGGCGTGGCCGCCGATGGAAGTATCGTAGGGCGATTCGGCAGGGAAGGGGAAGCCACGCAGACCGCCGAAGGTGCGCAAGGTGTCGAAGGCGGCGTTGCGGCCGGTGAGCATCTTCCAGGCGTAGGCCTGGTGGCCCACATCCCAAAGCACCTTATCGCGCGGGAAATCAAAGACGCGGCAGAGGGCGAGGGTGAGCTCCACGGTGCCGAGGCTAGGGGCCAGGTGACCGCCGGTTTTGGAGACCACCGCCACCATCCGCTCGCGCAGTTCCTGGGCGAGCGCGGGCAGGGCGGCTTCGGGCAGGGCCTTGACATCCGCAGGGGAGAGAACAGTCGACAGAGAGCGGGCAGCGGACAGCGGACAGCGGACAGCGCTGGCGCTTACTGTGGAAGGGCCGTCTGAGCCGTGGGGAGCACGCGTTTCTGTCATCTGTCCTCTGTCCTCTGTCATCGCGAGCTTGCGAGCCAGTCTATCGCGTCACGCCGAAAATGCGGAAGAGACGCGAGCCGAGGTCGCCATTGGTGTTGACCGGCTCGTCGGGGCCGCCACGCAGGTCGATGAAGTCCGAGAGGATGGCCAGGGCTTCGCGTAGGACGGGGTCGTTCTCCGGGGTGGGACCTTGCTTCTTGCGCTGGGCACCAGAGAGGAGGTCATCCTGCGCCTTTTGGAGTTGGCGCTCGGCGCGCATTCGGGCGCGGCGCTTCTCGAGATTGAGGGTGACGACCTGTTCGGCGTTAGCTTCGCGGACGTGGTCGATGAGCTTCTGGGCGGCGAGGTACTGCTCGTCCTTGGCCAGGCGGGCATCAGAGGCGGCCTTGAGGCGAGGGAGGAAGGGCGCGAGGTCGGCCGTTTTGGCGTAGTAGGCGGGGTTGACGGTGGTGTAGGGGAGGGCGCCGGGGAGCTGATCTTCGCCGAGCTCAAGGGCATCGTAGAGAGAGGGGAGGACAATGTCGGGCACCACGCCGCGCAACTGCGTGGTGCCGCCGTTGATGCGGTAGAAGCAGGCGGTGGTGATGCGGTCGGCGCCGTAGACTTTGGAGTCGCCGCCCAGGCCCTGAACGGTCTGGACTGTGCCCTTGCCGTGGCTCTTGGAGTCGCCGACGATGATGGCCCGGCCATAATCCTGGAGGGCTGAGGCGACGATTTCGGAGGCGGAGGCGGAGTTGCGGTTGGTAAGGACCACCAGGGGCTTGCTGAAGGCCACCTGCCCTTGGGCGGGGAGGACCTGCACCGAGCGCGCATCGCGGACCTGAACGGCTGGGCCGGTGACGAAGAGGCCGGTCATCGAGAGGGCTTCGAGAAGGGAGCCGCCGCCGTTATTGCGCAGGTCGATAACCATGCCATCGACATGTTCGGCGTTGAATTGCTGGATGTAGTGCAGAAGATCACGGGTCATTGAACGCGCGTCGGCCCCCGTATCACCCGAGACAGCCCCGGCGTAGAAGGCCGGAATGCGGACGTAGCCGAGGCGGCGATCGCTCTCCAGGCGCTGAACACAGCCGGTAACGGCCTGCTCTTCGAGTTTGATTTCGTCGCGAATGAGGTCAACGAGCTTGGTGCGGGTGCCGGTTTTGTCAGAGACGGGAATGACGCGCAGGACCACCTTGGTGCCTTTGGGGCCGCGGATCTTGCGGACGGTGCGGTTGAGGGGCTTGTGCTGGATGTCCTCGATGGGGCCATCGCCTTGGCCCACGCCAATGATGCGGTCGCCCTCCTGGAGGCGAATATCGCGCGTGTCACGGGCGGCGGGCGCGCCGGGCATGAGCTCAGTAATGCGGATGGTGCCATCATCATAGCGCAGGGTGGCACCGATGCCGCAGAGGGTGAGGTTCATCTCCATGCTAAAGTCCTCGAAGTTCATCGGGGACATGTAGTCGGTGTGCGGGTCGTAGGCGTTAGCCACAGCGGAGAGGGTCCGCTGAAGGACGGTTTCGGAATCCATCTCACCATACGCATCGCGCAGGGTGCGATAGCGCTTGCGGATGACCTCCTCGGCGGGTTGGGAGAGATCTTCGGTGTCATAGTTGGGCTTGTCATCTGCCGGCTTATCGGCCTTCTCCTCGGCATCAAGCTCCTTGGCCAGGGTGATAGCGAGGAGTTCATTGCGCAGGGCCGCACGCCAGAGTTGCTTCTGGGCGGTAGCATCGGCGGGGCGCTCGGCCTTGCGGCGCTTCCAGACATAGCTCTCATCGCCCGAGAAATCGAAGGTGGCCGGATCGGCCAGGAGCGTTTCGGCATAGTCGCAACGCTGGGCCAGGCGTTTGCGTACCAGGGCCATCAGGTCGTAGCCAAAGGCCAGGTCGCCGGCGGCGAGGGCATTATCGAGGGTGGTGCGCTGGGGCTCAAGGCGCTTGAGATCCTCCTGGGTCAGGAGGGTGCGGTCAAAGTCCAGCGCGTCAACGAGGTTGGTCCAAGCAACGGCGGAGAGATGGTCGCCAAAGCGTTCACCAGAGAGGTGAGTGGTGTTAAGCTGGCGAACAACGCGGCGGGCAATCTCGGGATAGACCGGCTCGGGAGCCAAGGGCGCGGCGAGGGCGGTCAAGGCGCAAAGACTGGCGGCAAGGGCGAGGGGGAGAGACTTCATTATTAGAGTCCTTCGGTGATGTCCAATCGTCCGAGGCGGGAGACAACTTGGGCGATTTCGGTGGGAGAGAGGGTGGCCGGCAGGGCGGTGAGCGCCTGCACCAAGCTCAAGTGGGAGCAGACGAGGATCTCATCGGCGCGCTCAGGGCCATTCTCGAACTTGTGGCCGATGAAGCAGAGCACGCCGTGGAGCTGCTCCTGCGGAATTTCCGCTTCTTGCGCCACGGCCACGAGCGCATGGCGGACCTGGAGAATGGGCGACTTGTCAATCGGGCGGCCATTGGCCAAAATCTGCCCGGCATCAATGGAGACTTCGCCGCTCCAGTGCTTGGTTTCAATCACAAAGACGCCTTGCGGGCCAACAGCCACATGGTCGATGTCGCGCCCATTCGGGAGGAGCAGGCCGTTGAAGACGGTCCAACTGTCGGGCAGGTGGGAGAGTTCACCGGCAGCGATCTCTTCGCCACGCGCACCCTTGAAGTAACCATAGACGAGGGTTGGCTGGGTGCGCGAGTAGTAGAAGAAGCCGGCGATGGCCAGCAGGATGCAAAGTGCGCCTAACGGCCAGGGGAGGGCACCCGCTGCGGCGAGCACTGCCCCGATGCCGACGCCGAAGAGGGTCCCGAAGGCGAGGATGGGGATGAAGACTTTGCGCAGGCCCCGGCGCCGGGCAGCATCACCCGGAACACCGCGCATCGTGGCACGAGCTTCTAACATAATGTGAGCTCCGATTAGGGGAGTTTTCGGAAGAGGACGGCCGCGGCCGCACCGAAGAGACAAGAGGGCAGAATCACCGCAAGGGCCGGCTTGAGAATGCCGTGATTGGCCAGTAGCATGGCTAGGGCCGTTAGCGCGTAGTAGGCTAGGAAGAGCGAGAGGGCCAGCAGGATGCCACGGAAGACCGACTGGCGCCCGGAGGCAATGCCTGCGGGGATGGCGAAGAGGGTGACCAGGATGATGGAGAGGGGCGCGGCGTAGTGATTGTAGGTGACGTAGGAATCCTCGTTCTTCTGGCGGCGGGTGAGCCCACTTTGGTTGCGAAGTTTGCGATTGAGCTTACGGTCGGCAGCCGAGGAGAGATCGGCCGCGGAGTTCTGGATAAGGATTTGGCGGGGCGTCTCGCTGAGGGTGTAGAAGGGTTTGGCCGGGAGGGCGCTGGGGCAGCCTTCGGGAGGGGCGATAACTTGGTCAAGCTCATCGTAGTAGGTGATGGTGATGCCACCTAGAAGCCACCAGACGCCATCGAGGTAACGCGCTTTGGGCGCAACGAAGGTCCGCTCCTTCGAGCCATCGGGGCGGTTGAAGGTGAGGCGAACTTCGGTGAGCGCCTCAGGCTTATCCGGAGACATCTCGCCAATAATCCAGACGTGGTCATTTCCCGGGGCGGCGTAGCCGATGCCCTTGAGCGGCTCGCGGCCGGTTTCGCGGAAGTCGGAGTTCTTGATAATCATCGCGCGGGCAGCGGCGGAGGGTTTGAAGAACTCGGTATTGGCAAAGGAGGCGAGGGCTGCGAGGGCGGCGGTGAGCAGAATGGGGGCGGCCACGGTGGAGAGGCCAATGCCGCTGGCACGCATGGCGATGAGTTCGCTATGGCGGCAGAGCTGCCACATCGTGTAGAGGGTGGAGAGGAGGAAGACTGCCGGCAGGAGCCACTCAAGGTACATCGAGAGGGTGCCGAAGAGGAAGTCGATGGCCACCTGGAAGGTGACGTTGGCCTTAGGGTCGAAACAGGCGCTGATGAGGTCAAAACTCATAAAGAGCAGCGTCAGCGAACAGAGACCAAGCAGACAGATGCTGGCCGGAACGGCGAAGGTTCGCCACACGTAGCGGAAGAGAATGCTCATTGGCCAACCACCTTTCCAAGGGTGCAGAGCGTTATCAAGGTTAGTGCTGCTGCGCCCAGCAACAGCCCAGCAGAACTTTGGCGCAGACGTGGATGTTCGGCGAGCCAATCGCAGACCACGCGCAAGAGCCACGGATAAAAGACCACGAACATGCCGAAGGTGAGGCTGAGGTAACCAAGGGTAACAGGCACCAGACGCCAAAGGGTGAGCTGGTCGCGCACGGCCAGGATGACCGGCATCGGCCAGAGCATGAGCAGCCCCCCAATGGCTCGCGCGCAGAGCAGATTGCGCAGAAGCACCGGCGAGAGGATGGCGCAGAGCACCGTTAGGCAGAGCAAGCGCGCAGGCGTCAGAAAGGCCAACAGGTCAACCGGATGGAACCAGAGCCCCAGCCCCACCCAGAGCCAGCAGAGTGTTGAGAGGGCGATGCCCAAGAGGGGCGCGCGCGGCAATCGGCGCACCTGCGTGGCGGCGGCCGGGAAGAGCAGCCAGGCACCGAGAAGGGCCAAGGCCCCAGCGAGGAGCCCGGTCATCCATTGAGCAGAGAGGAGCGTTGGCATGGCAAAAGCGTCCTATTCAGTTAGGGGGTGGGGGGCGTGGGGGCGCTTGCACCAGCCACAAAGCGTTCGGAGGAGGCGCGCCATTCGCCCCAAGAGGCCTTGACGAAGGCGGTCAGCGGAATAGCGAGCAGGAGCCCAAGGAAACCGCCGAGTTGCGTCCAAAAGAGGATGGCGAAGACGATTTGCCAGGCCGAGAGCTTCATTCGGTTGCCCTGGATGTAGGGCTGCATCACATAACCATCAAAGGTTTGGATGCAGCAGATGATGGCAAGAAGGACGCAGGTGTAGCCCAGACCGCCGTGGAAGAAGGCAATCGGCAGGGTCACGCAGAGCCCGGAGAGGACGCCGAGATAGGGCATTAGGTTGAGCAGTCCAAGGATGAAGCCAAGGATGAAGCCATTGGCCAGGCCGATGAGTTGGAAGGCCGTGCCGTAGAGAAGGCCTTGGATGATGACATCGATCATCTGCGCA
>JBJEVY010000047.1:0-29426 GCA_051884775.1 Candidatus Spyradenecus sp.
CCTCGGGCGGGTTCATTTTGGGGCTTGGAATCGCCCGAGGCAGGAAGTGGGCCTAGAAACCCGCGAGTCTATCCGTCGCGTCACGCGCGCTGTCGGCTGTCAGCTGTCGGCTGTCAGCTGGGCGCACAGCGCCCCACGCACCTGCATACACCTGAATGCACCCCGCGTAAATTGCTTGTTCTCTCACTTCAAACCGCGCGGCTATGCTATAGTGTCTTCAACCTATTCCCATCCCCTTTCAGGAGCCCACGATGACTTCCAGACGAACCTTCCTGCGTCTCTTTGGCCTCAGCCTAGCCAGCTACTGCGTCCGCCCCGTTCACGCCGCCGCCCCCACGCGGCCGAACCTCCTCATCGTCTTTCCCGACCAAATGCGCGCGCACGCCCTCGGCTTTATGGGGCTCGACAGCGCTCAGACCCCGCGTCTCGATGCCTTCGCGCGCCAAGCGCGCACCTTCACGCAGGCCGTCAGCAACTACCCCGTCTGCAGTCCCTTCCGCGCCATCCTCCTCTCCGGCGCCACCCCGTCCGTCAGCGGCGTCTGGGCCAACTGTGCCTCCACCGACAAGCGTTGCGGACCCGAACTCCGGGCCGACCTCACTTGCTGGTCCGACCTCCTTGCGCGTGCCGGCTACGACCTCGCCTACATTGGCAAGTGGCACCTTGACGCCCCCCATCCGCCCTGGATCCCTACCTATAATAATAATGGCAAGCTCAAGTGGAACGAGTGGTGCCCTCCGGAGCGCCGCCACGGCTTTACCCACTGGTACGCCTATGGCACCTATGATTGGCACCTTCGGCCTATGTACTGGGAGGGCAACGCCCCGCGCGAAGGCTTCCACTTTGTTGACCAATGGGGCCCAGAACACGAGGCCGACCGCGCGATTGACTTCCTTAAAACCGCCCAGCGCCCCTTCGCCCTTGTCGTCTCGATGAATCCGCCCCACACCGGCTACGAACTCGTCCCCGAGAAGTACCGTGCGCGCTTCCGCGGAAAGCCTGCCGAAACCCTCGCCAAGGGTGATTATCCCCCCGCCGACACCCCGATGGGCCGCCACTTCCGCACATCGATGCCCGATTACCTCGCCGCCGTCGCCGGGGTCGATGAGCAATTCGGCCGCATCCTCGATGCCCTCGCCGCCGAGCACCTGGAAGAAGAGACCATCGTTCTCTTCTGCTCCGACCACGGTTGCTGCCTGGGTGCGCACGGCCTCCAAGCCAAGAACAACCCCTACGAGGAATCGATGCGCATCCCCCTCATGATTCGTTGGCCCGGGCACATTCCCCCCGCCTTTGATAGTAGCCTTGTTGACGCCTTCGACCTCGCCCCCACCCTCCTCGGTCTCCTCGATCAGCCCATCCCCCCGCACATGATTGGCCGCAACCTCACGAGCCACCTCCGCGCTCCCGAGCCCCCCGCGCCCCTCCAACGCCCCTGCCTCTACCTCCATCACGGCTCCCCCGAAGGCATCGATGCCATCCCATCCACGCCCATTGCCGAGCCTGCCTGCGCCCTCCCCAGCCCAGAAGCCTATGGCCGCCGCGGGCTACGCGACAGCCGCTACACCGCCGTCTTCTCCTGCCTCGGCCCCCAAAAGCCCCTCTGCGCCACCCTCTGGGACCGCGAGGCCGATCCGGACCAACGCCAAAACCTCGCTGAACAGCGCCCTGACCTCGTCGTCACCTATCGCGCCCAACTCCGCGAACGCCTCCAAGCCCTCGAGGACCCCTTCGCCAAACTCCTCTAACCGCCCCCCACGCCACCCCAAAAGCAACAAAAAGCCTCGGCCAATCGACCGAGGCTTGAAATTGGGGCGAAAGACGGGGCACGATCCCGCGACAACCAGATCCACAATCTGGGGCTCTACCAACTGAGCTACTTTCGCCAAAACGCCGCGTAGAGTATCAAACCCCAGGAGACCCTGTCAAGCAAAATCGCGCAAAAACCGCCCTACAGACCAACTTTTCTCCCTAAAAGCCGCACTCCGACTTGAGAAATCTGCCTATTTTAGGCATAATATGCGCCATATTTAGTCACAGACCGGTAGCTCAGCGGTCAGAGCAGGGGACTCATAATCCCTTGGTCGTGGGTTCAAATCCCTCCCGGTCTACTCCCCGCAACTTCAACATATCATGTCCAGCAGAGGTACCGGCGAACACCATTTAGCCTCTAGCCTGGGCCTACACCGTCTTCGCGGCCCATATCCGCGGTTTTTGCTTGCGGGAGCCAAGCTTCTTTGCTATTCTTACCCTGTTGCGCGCGAGGACTGCGGCAGTTGACCCGGTTGTGCGGCGCATGGCTTGAAGAAAAGGAGGCACTCCTATGGCAACGACGAAAAAGACCCCTGCAAAGAAGCCTGCGGTGGCGAAAGCCGCTCCTGCAAAGTCCCCAAAAGCGAAGTCTAAAGCGAGTGTGAAACCGGTCACGGCCAAACCCGCCGCCAAGGGAACCTCTAAGGCGTCCGCCAAAGCTGTTGCCAAGGCAACCTCTAAGGTGGCTCCTGCCAAGCCCGCCACGAAGGCCCCCGCGAAGAAGCCCGCAGCCAAAGCCCCCGTAAAGCCGGTCGCCAAAAAGACGCCTGTAAAGAAGGCCGCAGCAAAGGCCCCGACCAAGACGCCTGCCAAGGCTCCCGCCAAAAAGCCGGCCCCCAAGGCCCCGGCCAAGAAGACCGAGCCTAAGGCGGCCCCCGCAAAGAAGGCTACTGCCAAGGCTCCCGCGAAAAAGCCGGCAGCCAAGGCTCCGGCCAAGAAGACCGAGCCCAAGGCGGCCCCTGCAAAGAAGCCGGCAGCCAAGGCTCTGGCCAAGAAGACCGAGCCCAAGGCGAAGACCCCGGCAACGACCGTCAAGCCAACGACAGCGTTGCCGACGAATGCGCCGGCACCGGGCGTTCGATTGGCGCCTGTTGGACCGCGTTTCCCGGTGGCTCGTCCGCAGTCGGCCCTGCGGGGCGGTTCGGCGAAGGGGAGCTCCGCAGCTGTGGTCGCAGATGGTAAGACGCCTTTTTCCGATGAAGAGCTCGAAAAGTATGCCGAGCGGCTGAACAAGGAGCGCGATGAGCTGTTGCACCGTCTGAAGACCCTGCAGAACGAGGCTCTGACGCACGGTGGCGAGGAGAATGTCGAGGAAGATGGCACTGGCGCGTTCACGCAGTCGCACTACCTGCGTGTGGCAGCGGAGGCCAATGCGCGCATTGCGGCCATCAATCAAGCCTTGCAGGCAATCAAGGATAAGAAGTACGGCGTCTGCCAGATGTGCGGATGCAAGATTTCCCGCGATCGTCTGCGGGCCAATTTGGCCTCGATTCGGTGCGTCTCCTGTAAGAAAAAGTACGAAGACGGCCTGCGCGACACCCAGGCGTAAGACCATCTGTAAGGGCCCCGGAGGGAATGCGTTCCTTCCGGGGCTTTGCAATATTGCTCAAGGCATCAGAAGACGATGGAACTCTCCTTTCTCTCAGAGTATCGGGACGAGATTATCCTGGGGCTGGACCTCTTCGGTACAGTCATCTTCGCGATTACAGGCGCCTTGCGCGGCTTTCGCAGTCACCTGGATTTTCTGGGCGTGCTTGTGCTCGCCTGCGCGGTGGGCGTGGGTGGCGGAATGACGCGCGATGCACTCATCGGTGCAACGCCTGTGGCCGCCTTTCAAGATGGGCGCTACTTAGTGCTCTGCGCAGTGGCCGGAGCGCTCACCTTCTACGTGGCCCCACGCTTAGGTGACCGCTGGAACATCATCCCGGTGCTCGATGCCGTGGGGTTGGGCGTCTTTACCTCCATTGGCTGCGAAAAGGCCGGACTCTATGGGTGCGGTTATGTGGCTGTGGCACTCTGCGGGGTGATGACGGCCGTCGGCGGCGGGGTCATCCGCGATGTGCTGGCCATGCGCGTGCCGGCGGTGCTGCGGAGCGACTTCTATGCCACCGCCGCGCTCTTGGGCGGATTTCTCTTTGTGGCGTTGGTGCGCTGGGTGCCACAAATTGACTACTTTGGCCGCTTTATGATCGTCTCGGGCGTGGTGCTCTTCATCCGCTTGGCGGCCATGCGCTTCAAGTTCCGCCTGCCCGCCTCGCACTCGCTCCCAGCGGCACGGCGGTGGAAGATGAAGTATCCGCGGCTAAAGTTGCCCAAGGAGTAGGATTTTTTGCTTGCGCGTGCGCGCATTATGCGCTATTCTATGGTCAGAAAGATTGCATTATGAAGGTGAACCGATCGCTCTTGCTTCTCTGCTCTCTCGCCGCCGGATGCGCGTTGTTGCGCGCCACCCCGGGGCGTTTCCTCACCCCTGCGTGCACTGAAGACGCGCCCTACACCTTTGCCAACGTGACCGAGGTCTCCTACACCTTCCCCACGCCGGCCACCTATCCCGAATGGTCCATCTATAATGCCGAGGTCGAAGCCTCTGAGGCCCCGCGTGCCTATCCGGTGGCCGAGGTTGATGGCGCTAAGGCCCTCTGCTTTACCACAGGGCAGATCTCCGACGAAAACGCCTACCTTGCCCTCGGCATCCGCGAAGACAACAACAACGATCCCCTCTCCCTTCTCCCGAGCGATGCTGCCGATCGTTTCCGCGTGGACAACCTCTACGCTAAGGTCAAGTTTGTTCACTCTGCCGAACTCCCGGATGTCGATTCGCTCAAGGAGATGTATCCCACCTACGAAGAGCGCCAGTTGGTTGGCGGTGAGATGCCGCCGCACCAGGCCGCCAAGCTCGGGGTCTGCGTCCTCCAAGATGGTTACTTCTACATCTCGCGCGTGATGAGCGGCACCCCCACCAATCCTGGCACCGGCACCGCCGAAAGCTTGGACTTTGGCTTCTGCAAGAGCAAGTACACCTATGATGATGTCGGTGGCGGCGCAGTTGTCATCCGCATTGAGTTCCGCACCTTCCGCAACTCGGTTGATGAATCGACCACGCGTGCTTTCCGCATCTTCGCGCGCAACGCCGCCGATGGGAGCCCGGAAGTTTGCCTGACCGAGGGCCGCGGTTATCGTTGGTGCATTGAAGAGAGCGGTAGCTACGCCTTCGACTTCTCCTCCTTGGAGGACGGCGACGACTGCCAATGGCTCTATGCCTTTGATCATACCGTTGCCGTCACGGACCCAGGGAACTTTGTTGCCGATGGGAGCCTCGACAGTCTCCAGCAACTTGGCTTCTCTGCCACCGATGGAGCCTTCTATAGCGCTTGGTTGAAGGCCAATACCCAGATTGTGGCCGGCGCCACCCTCGCGAACACCTACTTGCTCGGCAGCTTTGCCCCCTTCGTAACCACCACGGGCTCGCGCTTTGAGCTCTATGCCGATTGGGCTCGCGCCTATAATGTTGACCTCACGGACTACTTGGTGCCCTCCGCCAACGGCACGCCGCTCCTTAAGGTGGCCGCCGCCGAACCCACCGAGACCATCACTGAACAGGCCTTTAACGCCTTTTTGCTCGACATGGATCCCGCCGAAGCGGCCACCTACGCCTTGACGATTACCGGCATCGTCCCGGCGGCCGATGGGAGCGTCACCCTGACCGTCTGCGGACCGGAAGGGAGCACCCTTGCCAAGAACGCCGATGTCTGCGTTCGCCGCGCCGCCTCGCTCGAAGGTATGGCCGGAGCCGAGGCGATTACCGCCCCGACCAACATTGATGCCGCCGGGCGCGCCACCTTGACCCTGCCGGCAACGGAAACGCCCCAGCCCTTTATGCAGGCAGTGCTCATTCCCAAGGGCGAATAACCTCAGCCCCTCTCGACAAAGCAAAAGCGCCCTCGCTCCATCAAGCAAGGGCGCTTTAAGTTTGGAAGACCAGGCGCGGGACTCAGTCAGCTGCCGGAGTCACGCCATATGGGGCGAGGGCCGCCTCCATCTCGCGCAGGCGCTGGGTCAGGCGCTTCCAGACAGCCTTTTTGCGGATAGGCGTTTCATCAAAGGGATGTTCGGCCTCCCAGGCTTCTGCCGTTGCCTCTAGGCGCTTGATTTCCTGCTGCAAGCCGGTGGCACGGAAGCGCAGTTCCTTGCGCTGATCCTGGTACTTTAGGCGCTCGGCATTGCTTTTGGCCTTAGCCTGGGCGGCCTCGGCCGCGCGGTCCTTCGCGGGGATGGCGGCAAGCTCCTTGCGCAGGTCCCCCAACCGCTTGGCAGGGGACTTGGCCAAGTGCTGCTCGCGGGCGCGCTCCACCATTGCCTGGCGCATGGCCAAGGTGGTGTAATACTCTGAGAGCGCCTTCTGGAGCGTCCGAATGCCGGCGAGGCCCTCGGCATCCTCCTCAGCCGGGAACTCAAGGAAGGCCTTCGCATCGGCCGCTGTAATCACACAGCGCGGTTTCTTGGCGCGGGCAAGCTCGATATAGTAGGCGGGAGCCTTATTGGCGGTGATTTCCTTGACGATATCAAAGCGCTCGCCGCCCTTGAGGGTGCTGACCACTTCGCCAGTCTTGTCGTAAGCGGGCGTTTCATAGGCGGAGATGACACCCCAGCCAACGGGCGTGGCCGCAGCAAGCCAAAGCGGGAAGAGGGAACAGAGATAGAAGAGGCGCATAGTCACTCCAATCAATCGCGATAGAAGATATAAGTTCCTGCCGGAACGCGACGCATGTCCACCTGACTAGCAGGAAGAAGCGGGCGACCTGGAAGGAGGTAGTAGGTGTCGGGCGCGTCCCAACGGGTCGGGCAGATCTGCGCAGGCAGGCGCTTGCTCGTCACTGGTCCGCCCTGGGCATACCCCACGAGAATCTTGGTTTCAGCCGGCAACGCGGCCAGCTGTGCGGCCGTTAGCGCCGAACCCTGTACGCGCCCGCCGGTCGGGCGAATATACCACGTGTCGGCGGCGGTGGCCGCATCGCCCACCAGTTGGCGAGGATGCTGCCCAGCCCCGAGCGACAGGACCGCGCTCCCGCTCTCGTCCGCATCCCCAAGCTCCACACGTGTGCCGGCAACGATAGATTCCCAATCGCGGATTTTGTCCCCCGTCAGGCGCCGGCCGTCAGGGAAGATGTAGAGGGTGGTGGCGGCATTGTAGGCATCGCGCGCGATATCCCAGGCCGAACGGCCCTTGGCAATAACCCCACCGCGCGAGCGCTCCGTTTCGGCCGGGGCTGCTTTGGCCGGGGCTGCTTTGGCCGGGGCTGCCTTAGTCTTCGGCGCGGCCTTTGCCTGGGCGCGCTGCTTGGTCTTATCGGTTGGCAACTTGTAGGGCAGAAGCCCGGCGCCGCGCTTGGCATAGAGCAACTTGGCGAGGAAGTCGTCGCCCACCACCAACCGCCGGGCCTTAACATCCGGATCGGAGAGCCAGCGCTCCTTGAGCCCCAGCAGGTCGCGCACTTCGGGAGTGGCATAGCCCATCCCGCACCGCTTCCGGCCGCGGTGGTTCTTCGGGTGCCAGCGATTGGGCGTGCCATAAGCCACCTGCGCGTGGGGCATCACGTTCGCGTCCTTGACGCCATAGAGCTTCTGCAGGAGGGTGACCAGCTCCCGCAGCGCTTTGTACTGGGCCAAGGTCAGCGCGCGGTCGTGATAACCCACCACCTCAATGCCAATCGAGCACTCGTCAAGGTTACGCGTCCCCATCCACATCGAGGTGCCGCAGTGGTAGGCCACACGCGTGCGGTTGACAATGCGGTAGATGCGGCCGGAGCGGTCCACGCAGTAATGCGCCTCGCCATTGCGGCTGAGCTTGCGCAGCGAAGAGCCGGCTTCGGCCTCGGTAGTGTGCAAGATAATGTAATCGGTCCGCTTGCGCACGGCCCGTTCATTGGTCCGCGGCGAAGCATAGGTGTTACTGAAGGAGAGGGCCGCGCGAAGCGCCTCGGCACAGAACAAGACCGCAGCCAGGAACCCCCAGCGCGCACTCCGCCACCGGTCTACGCCCTTGCGCGGCACCTCAACCACCGCCCCACCCTTACAGCAAGGACTGCAACTTGGCGTCGGCCTCGGCCACCTTGGCTTCCATCGCAGCCTTCTGCGCATGGAGCTTGGCGCGCAGCTCCGCATCAGAGAGCGCGAGCATCTGCACGGCCAACACGGCGGCATTCGTGGCCCCGGCGTTCCCCAGCGCCACCGTGGCCACGGGGATCCCGCCAGGCATCTGCACGGTGGCCAAGAGCGCATCGAGCCCATCCATCGCCCCGCCCTTCATCGGCACGCCGATGACCGGAAGCGTGGTGTGCCCAGCGATGACGCCAGCCAGGTGCGCCGCCATCCCGGCAGCGCAGATAAGCACCTTGAGCCCGCGCTCCTCGGCCTGCGCGGCATAGGTGGCGGCGCGCTCGGGGGTGCGATGGGCGCTCATCACATGCGCCTCGAAGGACACGCCATAGTGCTTGAGCGTCTCAACGCAGCGCTGCATCGTGCCCCAATCCGAATCACTCCCCATAATAATGCCAACCAACGGCTTATCCATCTCGAAAACTCCTTCGCTTACTTCAAATACTTAAAGGCCTTGGCGGCGATGTCACGGCGGTAGTGCGCGCCCTCAAAGGCAATCTGCCCCACGCCCTCATAGGCCTTCGCCACGGCCGCGCGCAAGTCTGCGCCAAAGGCCGTCACGGTAAGCACGCGTCCGCCGGCGGTGACCACCTGCCCATCGCGCAGAGCTGTGCCAGCATGGAAGACCGTGCACCCAGCCGCCTCGGCCGCGTCCAACCCGCTAATCACCAGCCCCTTGGGATAACTCCCCGGATAGCCAGGTGCGGCCATCACCACCGTCACGGCGGCCTCCGGGCGCATCTGCACCATTCCCGGCTCGAGCCGCCCCTCAGCGCAGGCCAGCAACACCGGCAAGAGGTCCGAGGCCACGCTCGGCAGCACCACCTCCGTCTCCGGATCCCCGAAACGACAGTTAAACTCCAGCACGTTGACGCCCTTGGGACCAATCATCAGCCCGCAGAAGAGCACCCCCTTATAGGTAATTCCCCGGCGCTTGAGCTCGCGCAACACCGGCAAAACGATCTGCTCCTTGGTAAAGGCCATCACCTCGGCCGTCGCAATCGGCGCGGGGGTGTAGGCCCCCATCCCGCCGGTATTCGGCCCCTGGTCGTTATCAAAGACGCGCTTATGATCCTGCGCGGCCGGCAGCAACTCCACGCGCTCGCCATCGCACAACGCAAAGACCGAAGCCTCTTCGCCCTCCAAGAACTCCTCCACCACCACCTCGGCCCCGGCCGCCCCGAAGCGCCCGCCATCGAGCATCTCGCGCAACGCGGTCTCGGCCTCCTCACGCGTCTGGGCAATCACCACGCCCTTCCCGGCGGCCAACCCATCGGCCTTGACCACCACCGGCAGCGAGAAGGCATCCAGCCCCGCAATCGCCTCAGCCGACGAGCGATAAACCCGGAAGCGCGCCGTCGGCACCCCGGCCTTTTCCATCACATCCTTCGAGAAAGCCTTGCTCCCCTCCAGCGCAGCGGCCGCCTGGCACGGACCAAAGACCTTGATCCCCTCGGCCTCCAACGCATCGGTCACCCCGGCGCACAACGGCGCCTCGGGCCCCACCACCACCAAATCGGGCTTCGCCTCGCGGGCCCAAGCCACAATCCCGGCCACATCCTCAGCGCCAATCGGCACATTCGTGGCCAACGCCGCGGTCCCGGCGTTCCCCGGAGCGCAGAAGAGCTCCGGCGCGCAGCTATCATGCGCCAACTTCCAAACAATGGCGTGCTCCCGCCCGCCGTTTCCGATAACAAGCACTTTCATAGGCCACAGTATAGCAAAAGCGCGCGCAGTGTGCGCGCGCGTGAGGGGGCGGCTGCGCCGCCGTGAAGCGCGCGGCAAGCCGCGCTTGCGAGGTGCTCACTGCGTTCGCGCGAGGTGCCGCTGCGCGGCGATTAAGCGTTTTGCACGCCGCCGTCCCGGCGGCTCCTCGCGGCGGCTTGGCCGCCACCTTCACGCGCGGCAGAGCCGCGCACCTCACGGCCCGGCAGGGCCACTTCTCGGCGCGCAGCGTAGCAAGCGTCGGTTAGGCGCGGGCAGCTTCGGCCTTAGCCGAGCGCTGGATGAGCCACATCTGAACGATGGAGAGGACCTGGGAGACGGTCCAGTAGAGGCAGAGGGCGGAGGCCATCTGATAGAACATAAAGAGCATCATGATGGGCATCATCCAGGTCATCATCTTCTTCTGGGCCGGGTCGCCGGTAGAGGGGCTGAGGGCGGTCTGCAGGCCCATCGTCACGGCGGTGAGGATGGGGAGAATATTCAGCGGCACGGGGAGGAAGCCGGCGAAGAGGTTCTCGGGCTGGGAGAGATCGGCAATCCAGAGGAAGGAGGCGAAGCGCAGCTCAATAGCCGAGCGCAACACCACGAAGAGGGCAATGAAGATGGGGATCTGCACCAACATCGGCAAGCAACTGGAGAAGGGGTTGACCTTGTGCTCGCGGTAGAGCTTGAAGGTCTCCTGCTGAATCTTCTGGGGCTGATCCTTGAACTGCTGCTGCAAGGCCTTGATCTGCGGCTGAATGATGCTCATCTTGCGCATCGCCACAGTGCTCTTGTGCGTCAGCGGCCAGAAGACCAGGCGCACCAGCAGCGTCAGGAGGATAATCGCCACGCCGTAGTTCGGGATGAGCCAGTAGAAGCCATTGAGAATCGGCAGGAGCAACTTGCAGACCCAACCGAAGAAGCCGAAATCCATCACCGCGTCGGCATGGCCCCCGAAGGCGCGCAGCTGATCCAACTTCTTGGGCCCGAGGTAGAGGCGGGTGGTCACCTCGCTCGTCATCCCCGGCTGCAACGCCACGGCCGGATAGGTGAAGGCGGCCGACACGCGGTCCACCTTCAAGTTCTTCGCGAGCCCATCGCGCGCCACCGTCAGCGTGGCCGGCGCGGCCACCTGCGGCTGGACCAACGCCACGAAGAAGCGGCTCTTGAGCGCCACCCAGGCCTGCGCCCCGGCAAAGGCCTCCTGCGCCGAGAGCGGCAGCCCCGTGGGGTCCGAACTCGTCCCGCAACCCAAGAAGGCGCTCCGCGCGCCCAAAATCTTCCCCAGGCGGCTCTCGCAATACTCGGGCTTGCGCTCGCCCTGGGCCAGGAAGTCGGCCCCCAACGCTTCGCCCTGCGCCTTGGGCAGGCTCATCGAACCGGCGGCAAAGGTGTAAGGCCCCACAGTCGTAGCCGCGGCAGCCGAGAAGCGGTCCTTCACCGAAAGCGCATAGCCGCCCTCGAGCGTCACCTCGCGCAGCAACGCCACGCCCCCGGGCAAGGTCGCCCCCAACACCACCTTCTCCGGCGCGGCCGAAACCACGCTAAACGCCAGCGCGCCATTCACGCCCGGCACCCCCAATGCCAAGAGGTCGCCGGTCTGGCAGACCACCTTCGGCGAGTCCTCGCGGTTTTCCGCCTGATAGTTCTTGAACTCCGCCTCAACCACTCGCGCGCCGCGGCTCGAGAGCGTCAAGCGCACCTGATCATTCTCCAAGGTTGCCAATTGCTCGGGCACCTCCGGCACGGCGGGAGCCACTTCCGGCACGGCCGCCTTGGGCGCCTCAATCGCCGGCGTCTGGGCGCGATAGACCACCTGCTCGGGCGCGCGCGGCGCCGGCTGTTTCGGCTTGGGCGCCAACAGCTGCCAACCCAAATAACCCACGAGCCCCACCACCAGCAGGGCGGCCCACAACTTCTCGGTCTTATTCATCGTCTCGTCTCTTTCTCTTCTCTCGCCTCGGCGGCACGGGGTCGTACCCGCCGCGCGCCCAAGGATTACAACGCAAAATCCGCCAAAGTCCCAATCCCAGCCCCCGCGCTGCCCCGTGCTCAGCCAACGCCTCGAGCATATACTGCGAGCACGTGGGCGTAAAGCGGCACGCCCCATACCCCAAAAAGCCGTGCAGGCACACCTGATAGGCCCGCACCAGCCCCATCAACCCCCGCGCAGCCAAACTCGGCTTAGCCACGCGCGCCCCCCGCTCGCTCGGCCCGGCCCAACAGCCCCGCCTTCCGCCACAGCCAACGCAGCTCCCGCCGCGCCGCCGCGCAATCGCCCTCCACCAACTTCCGCCGCGCAATCAGCACCACATCCACCCCCGTAGCCAACGCCGGGCGCTCCAGCCGAAACGCTTCGCGCATGAGCCGCCGCGCCCGACTCCGCTCCACCGCCAGGCGCAGCGTCCGCTTCGCGGCCACCACCCCCACCCGACTCTTCGAGAGCCCATTCGCGCGCCAACGCATCACCATCGCACGCCCGGCAAGCGACCGCCCCTGCTCGAAAACCTCCGCATAGGCGCTCCCCGGCAAGCGAAATGGCGACAAAAGCAAAGGAGGTTCCACGCGGGCCCCTCCTTTCATTGCACTGTCGTCAACCGCTTCAGGCGTCATTCCCCGCACCTAATCGATGCGACAGAATACCGGCCGGCAATTAAGCGTGCACCAAAGCCTTGCGGCCCTTCGCGCGGCGGCGGCTCAGCAGCTTGCGCCCGCCCTTCGTCGCCATCCGGGCGCGGAACCCGATCTTACGAACGCGCTTAATCTTGGAAGGTTGCCAAGTCATCTTCATAGTTCTGTTCCTCTCGTCTTGTGACCCCGAAGAGTCCTAAAAAGCTCAACTGAAGCCCGAACAATATCAAACTCCCTGCCCCACCGTCAAGCCTTTTCAGCGGAACCCGCGCGGAACGCGCCGAGGAGCTGCCCTGTCTCCCACCACGCCGGGGCGGACCATTTCCCGGCGCACCTCCCCGCACGCGTGGTCCACCCTCGCCTATCGGCGGGAGTCATTGGCACCCCGTGCAAGCGGCCCCATGAGCCCCATAGACTTCATGCTTGCACCAGGAGCGCGAGCGAACGGGAGAAGTCCAGGCGATCGTAAAGACCTTCGGGCAAAACGGTGAACAGAGGCAGGCGGGCGGATTCTTTCAAGCGGTTCTACCCTCTCGCGCGCGTACGCGCGCCATTTATAGGTAGTGTTTGCGATGTGCCTGCCACACCGATTGCCCCCTTATCTCGGCTTTTGTTAGGAGATGTGGGGCGATAGCGGGGGAAGGCGTGTAGCGTGGTGTGCATGGCGGGTGTGATCGCGAGGTGCGCTTCCAACCTTTCCGGATTATCCAAAGAATCCGCGCGCTATCCCCTGTCGGCCTTGCGCAACCTCCCGCACACTGGGCGGAAACTTCCTCTCGGGGCGGATGAGATAATTAACCCTAAGGGATAATTGAATTAACCCTAAGGGATAATTGAATTAAGCCTAAGGGATAATTGAATTAACCCTGAGGCTTAATAGTTTCGTCACGGGCGGACCGTAATCGAAAGCGGGCTTGGTTGAAATCGTTGTCGGGGCTAACCAAGGCGCGTTGAGCGCGCGGGTGGCATCTGTGAAGCGCGAGGTGCGCCTCCGGCTTCTCCGGAGTTTCCGGGCACTCCGGCTCTCAGGGCCCCCACCAGCCGCATTTTTTCCTTGACCTTGCAAGGCGGGGTGTGCTACTATTGCGCCGCTTTTGCCCGATTGGGCGCCGATTTTGGAGAGGTGGCCGAGTGGCCGAAGGCAGCGGTTTGCTAAATCGCCGAGTTCAGCAATGGGCTCCGTGGGTTCGACTCCCACCCTCTCCGCCATCTTCAACGCGTTGAGACAGTAGGTCTCGACGCGTTTTTGTTTGATGTTTGGGCGGGGCGGATGTGATATACTGGCGCGATATGAAGCAGATGATTGTTTGGCTTTTGGTCGGTTGCTCGGGGGCTGCATTGGCGGCAGCGAGCGAAGGGTTACTGTTTGCCGAGGGATTGGCGCGGCGCGGAATGACGGCCCAGGCGGCCACAGAGTATGAGGCGTATCTGGCCAATGAGAAGCCGGAGGCCGCGGCCGAGGCGGACGCACGGCAGGCCTTGGCCGGCTGTTATGAGAAGTTGGGGCGCTCGGCAGACGCGCAGGCGCAGTATCGGCGCGTCATGGAACTAACCACAGGCGATCGGCGCCTGGCGGCGCAGCTGGCCCTGGCGCGACTGCTCCTGCAGGAGGGACAAGCCGAGGCTGCGCGGCCGCTCTTGGAGACGGCGGCCACAGGGCAAACCACCCCGGAGCTCTCGGCGGCCTCGAAGTTCCTCTTGGGGCAGTGCTATGAAGCGTTAGGGCGCGGGCAGGATGCCTCGACGCTCTACCGCATTCTCTCCGAGGGCAAGAGCGCCTATGCACAGCACGCGCAGGTGGCGCTGGCGGAGTTGGCGGCCAAGAGCGGTCAGGCCGCCGAGGCGATCGCGCGCTACAAGCAGGTGCTCCAAGCCGAGACGCAGCCGGAAGCGCGCGCGAAGTTGGCCGTGCGCGGCATGACGGTGGCCTATGCCGCGCAGGATTATGGCGCCACGGTGGCCTTCGCCCGCGAGGCTGGCGAAAAGGCGTTGGGCGAAAACCGCCTCTTGCTCCCGGCGGTGGCGGCAGCCTTGCGCGATGGCAAGCCCGAGGATGCGCGTGCTTGGTTGGCCGCCGAAGAGACGCGTGCGCCCAAGGCCTCGGCCGAGCGCTTGATGCTCGCGGGCGCGGTGGCCACGGCCTTTGGTGATGCGCAGGGGGCCATCACGGCCTACGAACGCGTGATTGGGGAGTTCCCCAATAGCCGCGAAGCGCCGGCGGCGGCCGAACGGATGTTGGGACTGCGCGCGCGGAGCGGTCAGCCGGAGACCTTCTTGAAGGCCTATACGCGCGTGGCGATGTTACTCTCTGATGACGTGGTGGCGCAGTTGACGCCCGTGCGGCTCGAAGCGGCCCTGAAGGCCAAGGACATTGCCACGGCCCGCGGGTGCGCCACGTGGTTGACGGAGCACGCAGAGCCGGCGGTCGCGGCCGAAGCCAGCTATCGCCTCGGTTGGTTGGCGCAAGAGGAGAAGGATTGGGCGCTCGCTGGCGAAGCGTGGATGCAAACGGCCGAACGTTGGCCCACCTCCGAAATCGCCCCCAAGGCCGCCTATGCCGCCGCCTACGCCTTCCAACAGGCCCAGTTGCCCGACCGTGCGGAGAGCGCGTTGCGTCTGGCCATCGCGAGCGGGAATGCCGAGGTGGTGCCCCAGGCCTTGATGTTACAGGCGCGCTTGGCTTTGGCCGACCGGGATACCGCCGGGGCCGCCGCCGCACTCGATGAGTATCTCACGCGCTTCCCCGCCGGCAAGGCCCTGGCCGAAGCCGCCTATCTGCGCGGGCTCATCTTCTTTAATCAGCAGGACTTCAAGGCCGCCGAGCAGGCGCTCGGCAAGGCGCTCTCCTTCCGCGAGGGCGCCGATGGGCCGACCCCGCTCGACCACACCCGGACGGTGGATGCCTCGCTGCGGCGCGCGCAGGCGCTCCATACGCTAGACCGAGGCGAGGAGGCTGCCGCCCTGTTGCAACCGCTCTTGGGGCTGAAAGATGCCGCCACCCTCTCGCCGCCCTACTTGCGTTGGCTCGCCGAGTTCCAGTTAGAGCGCCAGGCGTGGTCCGAAGCCGAGGCGGCTGCCCGGACGATGGCCGCCCATCCGGCCGCCCAGGAGGTCGACCGCGTGCTTGCGCAGGTGCTTTTGGGGCGCGCAGCCGAGGGGGCCGGGCAGCCGGCAACGGCCTTGGCCGCCTATGAGCAGGCCCTCAAAGCCGCCCAACAGCCCACGATTTACGATGCGCAAGCGGCCTACGGGGCCGGCCGGCTCTATCTGGCCCTCGGGGATGCCGCCAAGGCGCGCGATGCCTTCCGCCTGGCCACCGAGCGCACCAAGGGCTCCGAGCCCGCCACGCTGGCTCTGCGCGGCCGGGCCTACGCGGGCTTAGCAAAGGCCGAAGCGCAGGTGGGCGAAAAGGATGCCGCCCTGCGGGCCTATATGAACCTCATCATCTTCTATGACGATCCGGCGTTGGTGCCCGAAGCCTTCCGCGGGGCGATTGGCCTGTTGGAGGCTGCCGGGCGCACCCGCGAAGCCGAGACCCTGCGCGCAGAGTGCCGCCAGCGCTATGGCGAAGCGGCCTTGAACCCCTAAGAGAAGGAAGTTACAATGGCCAAGAACGCCCCCGAAACGCCCCCCACCCCGATGACCTTCGAGGCCGCCTCCGCGCGGCTCGATGAATTGGTCGAGAAGATGGAGCGCGGCGAACTGCCCTTGGATGAGATGATCTCTGCCTTTGAAGAGGGCCGCAAGCTGGTGGCCTTCTGCACCGCCAAGCTCACCGAGGTGCAGCAGCGCGTCGAGGTCATCAAGCAGCAAGAGGCCGATGGCACGCTGCTGCGCGAACCGTTGGATGCCGGCTCGGCGGGGCAGGTATGAGCACCTTCCCCGATCTGCGGCTGCGCCGCGTGCGCCGGACGCCGGGTATCCGCGCGATGTTCGACCTTCCCTTCCCCGGCCCCGAAAAGTTCTGCTGGCCGATGTTCGTGGTCCCCGGGCACAACAAACAGGAGGCCATTGCCTCGATGCCCGGGCAGTTCCGCTGGTCGGTCGACCGCCTGGCGCAGGCCGTCGAGCCGGTGGTGGCCCAGGGGGTGGGCTCGGTGCTCCTCTTTGGGCAGACCGACCAGCCCAAGGACAATGGCGGCTCGGGCGCGTGGGATGAGCGCGGGCCCGTGCAAGAGGCCGTGCGCGAGCTCAAGCGCCACTTCCCTGAGCTCACGGTGATGACCGATGTCTGCCTCTGCGCTTACACCCACCACGGTCACTGCGCCCCCTTGCGGCCCGATGGCGCGCTGGACAACGACGCCGGCTGCGCGTGTCTGGCCAAGGTGGCGCTCTCCCACGCGGCCGCCGGGGCCGATTGCGTGGCCCCCTCGGCGATGATGGATGGGCAGATTGCCGCCATCCGCGCGGCCTTGGCCGAGGAGCACTTCAACGACACGCTCCTGATGGCCTACTCCACCAAGTTCGCCTCTGCCTGCTACGGTCCCTTCCGCGAGGCCGAAGGCAGCGCGCCGGGTCACGTGCCCGGAATGCCCGCCGACCGCAAGGGCTATCAGGCCTCCTACGCCAATGCGCGCAACGCCTGCCTGGAATCGGTCCTCGACGAAGCGGAGGGCGCCGACATCCTGATGGTCAAGCCGGCCCTCTTCTACCTGGACATGATCCGGCGCGTCCGCGAGCAGACCCTCCTCCCGGTGGCGGCCTACAATGTCAGCGGCGAATACGCCATGCTCATCGCCACGGCCGAGCGCGGCTGGGGAGACCTAGGCGATCTGGTGCGCGAGAGCACGATGGGCATCGCCCGCGCCGGGGCCGACCTCATCATCTCCTACTGGGCCTCGCGCTATAACGACTTCTTCCGCCGATGAAGCCCACCATTGAGGTCTTCGTGGACGCCATGCGCTACAGCCGGGGCTTCTCCCCGGGCTCGTGTAGCGCCTACCGAACGGTCCTCTGCGCCCTGGCCGACTTCCTCTCCGCGCGCGGCCGCACCGCCTGGGCGGAGGTCTCCGCCGCCGATTTGCGCGACTACCTCGCCGATCTCGACCGCCGCGAATACGCCGCCACCACCCGCCGCCGCAACACCGCCATCCTGCGCACCTTCTTCGATTGGCTCCTCGATGAAGAGCTCATCTCCAAGCTCCCCACCGAGAATATCCGCGTGGGTGCGCAGCCCCGGCGTCTGCCCAACACCCTCGGCGAACGCACGCTCCAGGAACTGATTGAGGCAGTCGATGGCACCGACTACCCTGACGTGCGCGACCGCGCCATCCTTGAACTCCTCTACGATTGCGGCCTACGCTGTACCGAGCTGACCACCCTCCAGCTCCACCACCTCGACCTCACCCGCCGCCTCCTACGCGTCCACGGCAAAGGCCGCAAGGAGCGCGTGGTCCCCTTCGGCGAAGCAGCCGACTGGGCGCTGAAGGCCTACCTCGCCGCGCGCACGCCCTTCGCCGAAAGCCTCCGCAAAGGTGCCCTGGCCGCCGCCCTGCGCAAGCCCACCGCCCCCCTCTTCCTGGCCCCGCGCGGCGGCATGCTCTCGCGCTCGGCCGTGGCACGCATTGTCCACCGCCGGATCCACGCCTTCCTGCCGCCGGGCATGCAAGCCACGCCGCACACCCTCCGCCACGCCTTTGCCACGCACCTCCTGGAACACGGCGCCCCGCTCCTGGACATCCGCGACCTCCTGGGCCACGCCTCCATCGCCACCACACAAATCTACACCCACGTGGACCAAGCCCACCTGCGCAGCACCTTCGACCGCTGTTTCCCCCGCACCTAGCCGCCCCAGGAGCCTCCCCTTGCCGCCTCTCACGCACCTGATTTTCCTCGCCCTCCTGGCCCTCCTGCTCTTTACGCTGGGTTGCTGCCGGACGCGGGGCCGGGGACTGAACGGTCTGGGTCTGCCCCTCTTCTTTGCCCTCCTCTTCGCCGGTCTTCTCCTCCACCAAGCCTGTTGGCAGTTGAGCGGCTTCGGTTCCCTCGGCTTCCAGAAGTTCCAACGCCGCTACGACCTGCGCCCCACCACCCTCGAACGCACAGCCAACCGCCGCGGCCGCCTGCTCGACCGCAATGGGCTCATCCTCTCCCAGCCCAGGCCCGGCACGCGCTGGGGCCACGTGGCCCCCCTAGGCGAGGCCGGACTCCACCCCCTCGGCTACAGCTCGCACGATTACGGCCTGGGCGGGCTCCTGCGCGTCTTCGATGCCCGCCTCTGCGGTCTGCCCCCGCCCGGGGAGAAGCTCGACCTGCTCCAGCGCCGCGCGCCGGAAGACGTCACCCTCACCCTCGATAGCCGCCTCCAACAACTGGCCTACGAGGCGCTCGAAGGCCGCCCCGGGGCCGTGGTCATCCTCGATCCGCGCACTGGCGAACTCCTCGCCCTCGCCTCCGCCCCCGCCACCGACGAAGCGCACCTCGGCGAAGCGATGCGCAGCCGCGCCAAAGCCCCCCTCCTCAACCGCGCCACCCACGGTCTCTATCCCCCCGGCTCGGTCTTCAAACTCTTCACCGCAGCCCTCGCCCTTGAATGCGGCAAGGCCGGCGCCTACGCCTGCCCGCCCAAAGGCTGGGCCCCCGGTGCCTACACCAAACCAATTCGCGACACCCATCCGCGCCCGGCCGACGACCCCATGCTCGACCGCCGGACCGCCTTCGCCGAGAGCTCGAATATCTGGTTCGCCAAGGCCGCCGTGGCCTGCACCTGGCCGCGCTTCCAGACCGCCGCCGAGCGCGTGGGCCTGGCCGAGCCCCTCCTCCTGGCCCGCTGCGGCGAGCGCACCTTCGCCACCGCCCCCGGCTCCCTCCCCAATCTGGAAAACGCCCCCAACCGCGTGGCCTACCTCGGCTTCGGTCAGGGCAAACTCCTCCTCACCCCCCTGCACATCGCCGCGCTCACCGCCGCCATCGCCCACGATGGCCTCCTCGTTCCGCCCCACCTCGAGCGCACCGCGCCCCCCGCCCCCAAACGCCTCTGGAGCGCTCCGATTGCCAACGAGGTCAAGGCCCTGATGCGCGCCTCGGTCACCTCGGGCACCTCCCGGGGCGCAGCCCTGCCCAAGGTCACCGTCTGCGGCAAGACCGGCACCGCGGAAACCTCCGGCAAAGACCACGCCTGGTTCACCTGCTTCGCCCCGGCCGAGAAGCCGCGCGTCGTGGTCACCGTCCTCATCGAGCACGGCGGCTTTGGCGCGGCCACCGCGCTGCCCATCGCCAAACGCCTCCTACGCGAAGCCCTCGACCGCAATCAATAAGGCGCGCGGCTCTCACCGCGCGCCAAAAGGGATAAACGATAGACGATAGATGAGCAAGCTGGCGCCAAGGGTGGCGAGCCCGGCCCAACCTCAAAGGCTTGCCCGTCGCGGGAACGCGCCCTGTCGACTGTCGACTGTCGACTTTACCGGGGCCAAGCGTAAGCGCGGCCTCGGTAACTCAATGGCAACAGCCGCACCCGCAGCCGGCGCCGTGACTGTGCGCGCACGTGCCCTCGTGCGGGCAGACTGAGCCCGAAGAGACCTTTGCCGCGAAGGTCGAAAAGCCCTTCTTCAGGTCGCTTCCGCCGCAAGCCGGGCAGGCCTTTGGGCGGTCGGAGAGGGTCCGCGCCAGAAACTCAAAGGCCTTGCCGCAGCTTTGGCAAGTGTAATCGTAGAGCGGCATCGTCCAACCCTCGCCTTACTTCGCCTCGGGCACCTTGGTGACCACGTGGTCAACCAGCCCGTAGGCCTGCGCCTCGGCGGCCGACATAAAGTTGTCGCGCTCGGTATCCTGGAAGACCTTCTCAATCGGCTGGCCGGAGTGCGAAGCCAAGATACCGTTGAGCGTCTGCTTCATCCGCTGGATCTCGGCGGCCTGGATCTGGATGTCGGTGCACTGACCCTCCGCGCCGCCCAGCGGCTGGTGGATCATAATGCGGGCGTTGGGGAGGGCGTAGCGCTTGCCCTTCGCACCGGCGGCCAAGAGAACCGCACCCATACTCGCCGCCTGGCCAATGCAGTAGGTGGCCACATCGCACGAGAGGAACTGCATCGTGTCGTAGATCGCCAGACCCGCCGTCACCACGCCCCCCGGAGAGTTGATGTAGAAGGAAATGTCCTTCTTGGGGTCCTGCGACTGCAAGAAGAGCAGCTGCGCCACCACGATGTTCGCCACATTGTCGTCAATCGGCCCACCCAGGAAGATAATCCGGTCGAGCAACAACCGCGAATAGATGTCATACGACCGCTCGCCCCGCGCCGTCTGCTCGACCACAATCGGCACCAACATATTATCCTGAATATCCTTCATACGCTCTCTCCACTGGGATTGCTGACAAAAACGGGCGGGATTATACCACAACCCGCCGCCCCGCGCTCGCGCCTGGGGCGGGGTCGCTGCGCTCCCAGCTGACAGCGGACAGCCGACAGCGGACAGCGCGCGTTCCGCGACGGACAGGTTCGCGGAAACAACCGTGCAACAACGGTCACTGTGCCAACCGTGCCACGCGGTATGCCAAACCGTGCCAAAAATGTGGCAGGCCCGGGTTCGAGGTCAACCCGGGGCGGGCCGGGGGCGAACCCGGGGCGGAGGGCTTGGGGGGACTCCCCCAACGGCCCTGGCGGGGAGGCGCGGAGCGCATCCCCGCTGCGCGTGCCCAAGCAGCTTCAGCGCAAAGCAAAGCCGACGTGCCCCTCGGGCGCGTCGGCCGGGGTGGAGCGTCCCACGCTCCCGAGGGGTGTGGGGGCGAGCAGCCCCCACGCCAGCCTACCGCGCTACAGCGGCAGCGCTTAGCGGTCGGTGGCGTAGGTGGCGAGATCGGGGGAGACGAAGCTGCGCAGGGTGGCGGGGGGCGTCTGGCAGTGACCAGCGTGAGTGCGCTTGAGCTCGTAGGCGAGCGTGAGCGGTTCGCCGCGCGGGAGGCTGGAGAGGAAGACGGTGAGACCGGTTTCATCGGGCACGCAGTAGGCGCCGGAGGTCCAGTCCCACCAAGGAGTCTGGCGGAGGGGCTCGGTGTTCGCGGGGCGCTCATCGCGCAAGACCAGGTGATTCATCGGCTGGGAGGCCTGGACGCGCAGCTGCACGGTCTGCACCTCGCCCACCTGCGGCGCGGCGGGTATGACGCGGCGGGTAAGGGAGAGATCCTCGCGCACCTGCGATGGCATCGCCGCGAGGTCCGCGAGCGTGCAGTCGCGGCGCGAGAGGATGCGCCCAAAGACCCAGCCCTCCGCCGGACGCTCGAAGCGGAAGCAACGCACGGCGGGGTCGACCACCGGCAAGGCCTCGCAGACCGGCCGGACCTCCGCCGCCGAGCCGGGCTGCGCTTCGCCCGAGCGGAGCAGCGCGTAGACGGCGCAGAGGGTGGCGCGGGCCGAGTCCCAACTGTTCCGCCGGCGATGTTGCAGGAGCCAACGCGCGGCCAGACGCGCCTCCTCCCGGCGGCCAGTCTCCCAGAGCAGCGCCACGCCGAGCGCGTGCGACTCCAGCGGCGAAGACCACCACAGCCACCAACACTCCCGCTGCGGCCAGGAGAGCCCCTCGACCTCATCGCGCCGGGCCGAGGCCAAGAGCCGCTCCAGCGTCCCCTGCGCCAGACGCGCCTCCCCCACGCGCAGAGCAGCCAGGGCCACCAAGCGCTCGGTCTGGTCGCCCCCCCGGGCGCGTTCGGCGGCCATCAGCAACTCATCATGGGTGGGCGTGCCGACCGCGGACCACACGGTGCGCGCATAGAGGCGCACGGCCTCGGGCAGGGAGTCGGCCTCGGGCGAAGCGAGCAGCTCCACGGCGGCGGTCTCCAAGGGCTCCGGGGCCAGGCCCAAGGCCTTCAAGCGCGCAATCCCCAGGAGGATCGACCCCGTCACGCAGTCATCGGCCGCACCGCCGGCCACCCACGGCCAAGACTTACCCCGCCGCGCGGAGAGCACCTCGGCCACGGCGGGCTCGAGCGCCTCGGGGTCCGGCGCGCGGCCGGTCAGCCGCCCCAAGAGCACCATCGCCTCCAGACGCGCGTAGCGATCATAGACCGTCTTGCCAGGTTTCTCCACCAAGGCAGCCAGCGACTCGCGCACCGCCTCCAGCGGCAACGCGCCCCAAGCGACCTCCACCTCGCCCCCCTGAGCCGCCTCGGGCACGCGCACCTCGGCCACCTGCCCCGCACGCACCGCCACGCTCACCGGCCAGACCTCCTCCACGCTCACCCGGTTGCTCGCCACCGGCACCTCGAGGCGCACGGCATCCTCGGGCGAGGTGAAGGCAAAGACCTGCACCCCGGGCGAGGCCTGCGCCGCCACCTCCCAGGCCACCCGCGCGCTCCCCTGTGCCGGCAAGGAGACCGACCGCCGCTCGCCGCCATTGAGCTCCACCCACGTCTCGCGCGGCTGCTCGGTGGCATTGCGCACCTCCACCTGCACCGTCAGGCGGTCGCCCACGCGCAGTTGCCGTGGCAGATAGGGCTGCAGAGCCACCTCCTGGCGCGAGAGAACCGTCCGCTCCAAGGTGCCGCTGCGGCCATCGGGCGTGTAGGCGAGCACGCAGAGCCGCCACGCCGTGAGCGAATCGGGCATCGTCAACCGGAAGCGCGCGCGCCCGCCCTCCACGCGCTTCTGGGGCGCCCACAGGGCTGCGCGGGCGAAGTTCTGCCGCACCCGGGGCGCTTCGCCCCCGGCGGCAGCGCCAGCAGTCTCCGCCTCGGGGGCCGCCATCACCACGCACGATGCCGTATCGCCAAGATAGCGCGCTCCATTGTCGCGCCCAAAAGCGCCCCAAAAGGTCCCACTGCCATTCCAGCGCATCACCTCATAGGGGTCGCGGGCCAACCGTTCGCGGAGCTCGACTTCCCGCACGCCCAGCGGCTGATGGAACGCGTAGCTCCCGAGTTGCTGCAAGCGGGCGGTGAAGGCCGTCTCCAAGAGGAGCCTCGGCCAGTCGAGCTCGGCGTAATCCTCCATCGCCGCGTCGTAGCAGGTGGCAAGCAGCTCGGCGCGCGGGTCATCCACCGCCACCTCCCAGACCTGCTCGCTCCCGGGCGCGACCACCTCGGCCACGCGCACGGCCTCCACCTGCAGTTGCGCCTTCGGCCGGACCTCGTGCCGCACCGTCTCCATTGCAAAGCCCGCGCGGTCAAAGCCGTAGACCGCCAACAGCATCTCGCCTGCGGCCTCTGCCGGCACCTGCCAGGCGAAGCGGCGCGAGGGCGGCAGCGGCAACGTCTCCACGCGCGTGCCCTGCCCCGCCTGCCAGACCGCCTGCAAGAAGCACGGTCCCGCCCCCGGAATATCGGCATAGCCCTCCACCACCTCCCCGGGCGCGTAGGCTTCTCCCCGGCGCGCAAGCTGGATAAGGCCCGCGTCCGCCTCCGGTCCAAAGGGGAAGTCCCCGCTCTCCGGCACCACCACCGCCGTTCCGTGATCGCCCAAGGGCTTTGCCTGCTGATCCACCACGTCGCACACCCACTTCCCCGCCGGCAATGTCACCCACACCACCCCCGGCTGCGCCACCGGCACGCGTACCGTCTCTTCCGTCTCCGCGCCCGGTCGCGTAAACCGCAGCACCCCGCTTGCCTGCGCGAAGGAGCTCTCCACCTTCACCTCAAAGGGCTCACCCGCCACCATTCGCGCCGGCAACTCCGCCTCCATCCGGTAGCCCGCCTGAGGCACCCACGCCACCCAGTCCGCCTCCTGCCGCTCGCCATTCTCCCGCACAACGGCCACCTCCACCACCAGACGCTGCTCCTTCGCCCGACTCGGCCTCGGCATCACCTCGAAGGCGAACGCCCCATCGGCCTGCACCGCGCACACGCCGCGTTGCTCCTCCGCGCGCCAACGCACCTCCCCGGCCGTCAACGGCAATCCATTGCGCTCCCCCGCCCGCCCCGTAAAGCGCTGCGGCTGATCCAATGGCACCCCCTCCGATGCACGCTCCAGGCTCACCGTAAAGGTCGCCGGCCGAATGGCTAGCACCTCCACGCTGCCGCAATAGCGCTTATCCACCCGCGCAAAGACTTTCCCTACCACCTCGGCCGGCAACGCCACGCTCCCGCTCCAACTCCCGTGCGCCGAAAGCTTCACCCGCTCCTCCAGCAGCACGCGCGCTTTCTGCTCGCCGGGGACCTCCATCTCCAGGCGCAGCGTCACCGCTTCGCCGGCCAAGGCCTCCGCCGCCGCCCCCTGCTTCTGCCGCAACCCCAAGAGCTCAAAGTGCACCGTCTCCCCGGGCCGATAGAGGGGGCACTGCGTCATCCACTCAAAGCGCCGCGCCGCCTTGGCCGACTCCGCCTGCTTCTCCCGCGGCAATTGCCAGGGCCTCAGCGAACAGGTCACCCGCTCCCCGCGCGCCTCCGCCACCACCTCCACCGACTCCTCCCCCCGCCCGCGCCTCTCAGGGGACAGTCGACAGTCAACAGTCGACAGTACGCGTTCCGCGACGGACCGGTTCGCGGAAACAACCGCGCAACAACGGCCACTGTGCCAACCGTGCCAAAAGCGTGGTAGGCCCGGGTTCGAGGTCAACCCGGGGCGGATGCGAGGCGAACCCGGGGCGGATGCGAAATAAGGGGGGTAAGCACGGCCCGCGAGCGAGCTCGCGGGCACGCCGGGGGGTGCCGCCTACGGCGGACACCTGGGGCGGGGGGCTTTGGGGGGACTCCCCCAACGGCCCTTGCGGGGAGGCGCGGAGCGCATCGCCGCTGTGCTGCCTGCTGTGCCCTTAGCGGAGGTGCCCAACGGGCGCCTCCGCCGGGGTGGAGCGTCCCACGCTCCCGAGGGGCGTGGGGGCGAGTAGCCACCACACCATCCATCTCAGCAGCCGCTGCGTTAGGCGAGGGCGGCTTTGGCGGTGGAGAGGAGGGCGTCGAGGGCGCTCTGGGTGGGGGCTTCGCCGGCGAGGCGGAGGATGGGCTCGGTGTTGGAGGCGCGAACGCCGAACCAGCCGTCGGCCCAATCGAGGCGGACGCCGTCGAAGTCGATGCGGCGCTGCGGCTCGCCCTTGAATTGGAGAAGGGCGCGAACGACGGTGTCGATGGCCTGGGCGCGGTTCTCGATGCCGTGAATGTTCACTTCGCCCGAGGAGACATAGCGGGAGGTGATGGGCTCGAGGAGGTCGGCGAGGGTCTGCCCCTGCGCCTTGGCCTGGACCATCATCCCCAGGGCGAGGCAGGCGGCGAAGGCACCGCTATCGCAGAAGTGGAAGTCGCGGAAGTAATAGTGCCCGGCCACTTCGCCGCCGCAGAGGCCGTTGCGCTCGCGCAGGGCGGTCTTGGCGAAGGCCGCGCCGACCTTAACCATCAGGGGCTCAAAGCCCTCCTCGCGGAGGGACTCGATCACGCCCCGGGAGGTGCGCACATCGTGGACGACCACATCGCCGCGCTGGCCCAGGAGGCGGGCGAAGAGGGGAATCATCGCGTCGGGCGGGACAAAGCGGCCGAGGTGATCGACGAAGGCCACGCGGTCGGCATCGCCATCGAAGAGGATGCCGAAGTCAAGCCCCTGTTCCTGGACCGCCTGAACGAACTGACGGCGGTTCTCGGGCTCCAACGGGTTGGGGCCGTGGTTCGGGAAGGAGCCATCGGGCTCGGCATTCAAGTAGAGCGCCGAGGGGCCAAAGAGGTCGCGCGCCAAGAGCGTCGCCGCACCATTGGAGCAATCAACGGCAAAACGCAGGCTCGCGAGGCGCTCCAGATTGGGCGTGTGCGCCTTCAGCCAGGCCACATAGCGCGCACGGGCCTCGGGGAAGGGAATGACGCACCCGGGTTCAGCGGCCGGCGGAGCCACGCGGCCCGCCACGAGCGCTGCCTCGACCTCCTTGAGCCCCAGCTCGTAGCCGCAGGGTTTGGCGCCGGCGAGGGAGACCTTGAGGCCATTGTATTCCTTGGGATTATGGGAGGCGGTGACCATCACCGAGCCCACGGGCAGAGCGTGAACGCCGTCGCCCTCGGCGGTGAAGAAGTAGACCATCGGGGTGGTGGAGAGCCCTAAATCAAGGACATCGGCTCCGGCCTCGGTGATGCCGGCAATCAGCGCTTCGGCGAGAGCGGGCGAAGAGAGGCGCATATCGCGCCCAACGAGGATGATCGGCCGCGCTGCGCCGGGCTCCGGCTCGCGGCAAAGAAGCTCGGGGAGGGCGCGGCCGACCCAGTAGGCCAGCGCCTCGGTGAGGTCCTGCCCATAGATGGCGCGGATGTCATAGGCCTTGAAGGCCGGGAAGCGCCCCTGCTTGATGAGCGGCGCGAGGGTCGAGAGCGGGAAGCGGTCAGCGGCAGGCGTGGAGGAGGACATAACTGAAACCTTATTGAACTTCGCAGAGCAGGCCCTTGAGGTAGAGGCCTTCGGGGAAGGTGAGCGCCTCGACGTGGTCGGGCGCCTGACGCAATTCGTGGAGGATACGCACCGAGCGCCCGGCATCGTGCGCGGCCTCGGCCACCACGCGGCGGAAGAGGGCCGGGTCAATGGCGCCCGAGCAGGAGAAGGTGGCCAGTAGGCCGCCCTTTTCGACGAGCTTCAGGCCCAGGAGGTTCACATCCTTATAGCCGCGCAGGGCCTTCGGCGTCTGACTGCGCGTCTCGGCGAACTTGGGCGGATCGAGGACGACCAACCCAAAGGCGCGCGCCCGGTCGCGCAACGCCCGCAGCTCTTGGAAGACATTCCCTTGAACGAAGTCGACCTGACAGGTGCCGGCGTTCAATTCGGCATTGCGCCGGGCTTGTGCCAGCGCCGGGGCCGAAAGGTCAATGTGCATCACCGACTGCGCGCCCGCCACTTGCGCGGCCACCCCAAAGCCGCCCGTATAGGAGAAGGCGTTCAGGACCGTTCGCCCGGCGGCATAGGAGGCAATCAGGCGGCGGTTCTCGCGCTGATCCAGGTAGAAGCCGGTCTTATGGCCACCGCGAACATCCACTTCGTAGGCCACGGGCCCCTCGTGAATGGTGATGCGCTCGGGCGGCTCGATGCCGGCAAGCAGACCGGTGACGGGCTCGAGCCCCTCGTGCTTCCGGTTGTCGCCATCGCTGCGGTCGTAAAAGCTCGTTGCCCCGGTCGCCTCCATCAGCAAGCGCACCAGCACGGGCTTCTGCGCCTCGGCGCCGGCGGTGGTAAACTGCCCCACCAGCGTCTCGCCATACCGGTCAACCGTCACGCCCGGCAGCCCATCGGCCTCGGCATTGATCAAGCGCAGGGCATCGGTGGCGAAGCGCTCGCCCATCGCCTCGCGCACGGCCAAGGCGGCCGCAATGCGTTCGCGGAAGAAGCCCTCATCCACCGGCAGCTGCCCCTGGGTGTGCCACATCCGCACGCGGATTTGCGAGGCGGGCGACCAAGCGCCCATCCCGAGCGCCTCGCCGGCGGCATCGGTGACGAGGACGGTCTCCCCCACCCTCGGCTCGCGCGAGACGGAGTCCACCGCGCCCGAGAAGATCCACGGGTGGCCCATCCGGGTGGGATAATCGCGTTTGGCTTTGAGGCGGACGATTTTCATTTTGAACTCCGGGGTTTAGCGGCCGCGCGGTCGTGCAACATCAGTTGCAAGCCGTTCCAGGCGTTGTGGAAAAAGACGTAGAAGGCCGGGCCGAGGGCGGCGAAGGGCGCGTCGCAGGCGAAGGCCAGGTAGGTGGTGTAGGAGGTGTTCTTTTGCCCCAGGAGCTGGGAGCACTCGCGAATGTGCCGGGGATAGCCCATCGCCGCCCCCAGCGCAAACTGGAAAACGCACAGCAACAGGTCAATCAAGAGCACCCAGAGAATATCCGAGCGCGGGAACTCGGCCGCGTGCTTGGCGAGAGTATTCGAGGCGGAGGCGGCGATAATGACCACCAAGAGCATCCACGTGTAGAGCGTGGAGGTGGTCAGCCGCGCGCCCACTTGCCGGGCCCGCTCGCCAAAGAGCCGCCGCAACCCCATCGCCACCACCAGCGGCAGAAGCGACACAAAGCAGACGCGCTGGATCAGGAAGGGGATCACCTGCCACGCCGGGCAGTGGAGCACCAACGGCACCGCCAGCGGCAACACCGCACTCACCAAGAGCGCACTCAGCAGAAAGCCCGCCGAGGCAAAGGTAATGCTCCCGCCCAGGAAGTTGACAATCACCGGCGCGGAGGTGGCCGTGGGCGTAATGGCGGTAAAGAAGGCCACTTGACCAAAGCGCTCGGGCACGCCCAAGGCATTCATCGCCGCCCAAAGGGCAAAGGGCAAGGCAATATTCGCGGCCAAAATCACCCAATGCTGCGGACGCACCGCACGCGGGGTGTAATCCATCCGCAGGAAGACCACCGTGAGCATATAGACCAGGCACCAGGGCATCAGCCACTTCAGGGCCGCCAGCCCCGGGCAGAGCCACCCGGCGGCAAAGCACACCACCAACATCACCGCCCGGTTGGAACTGCGAAGCTTCTGCCAGAACGCGCAACGAGGCTCGCTGCGCTCGCAGAGAACAGAGGACGGAGAAGAGATGACAGAGGCCTCCCTCTCCGCCTGTCGCGGCACGCGCCCTGTCGACTGTTGACTGTCGACTGTCGACTCTCCCTCGCGCGATTTCGTCATCTCCGCCCTCCTTCGCAAGGTTCGGTCGTGGACTTACCGCTGCCGAGGCGCCGCGTTCTTCCGGAAGAGGAAGTAGAGCGTCAAGTCCGTGGCCACCAAGGCCATATCAAGCGCGTAGAGGAAGAGGATATGCCGGGCCAGGAAGCCCGTGTCCGCCGCCGGCGGATTGAGCACCTTGTGGAGGATGCCACAGGTGTAGCCGAAGAGGACAATAAACATAAAGGCCGGCGACTTCCCGCGCACAAAGCGCGTCTTGAGCGACTTGTAAATTGAGGCCGGCCAACTGAAGCCAAAGGCCACCAACATTGCCGCCTCAAAGACCCACGCGCTCATCGCCGCCTACCTTTCCAGCGCCGGCGGGGGCAACTCCGGCAACGCCTCGAGCGAGACCTCGGGTGCCTCGGCCGTGGCCAGCGAAATCTCCGCGATCCCCGCCCCCTTGCAGGCATCCACCACCCGCATGAAGTCCCCGTAGGCCGTTCCCTTATCCGCGCGCACAATCACCGGTTGCCCGGGCAAATACCCAGACACCTTCTTCAAGAGCGCGTCCAACTCCTCCCCCCGGAAGCTGCGCTGATTGACCGTCACCGTGCCATCGCGCGAAACATTCAGGATAATCTC
>JBJEVY010000048.1:0-8326 GCA_051884775.1 Candidatus Spyradenecus sp.
TAAACAGAGAAACAGTCGCCCAAATGCGATTAACCGGCACCACCATACCTTCATCGTTCATCTCTCTTCATCTCATAGCCAATCCGTAAAGTATCCCTTTGCCCCGGCCTGCAATACCCGTTGCCAATCTGTTTTATGATTAACCGTCCACGCGAAAACATAACGCACAATCCAATATCATTCTCTCCCACGATAAACTATCCATGCAACTGCGCCTTCAAAGCCGTAGAAGAGATACCCTCTGTTCGAGGCAGATAGACTACCTTGCAATACGCCTGGAGAAAGTCGAACTTTCCTTCCCAGTCGGAACCAATGGTAAAGATGTCCACGCCGTAATGTGCTACATCCTGCACCTTCTGTTCCCACGCTTCTTCCGGAACAACCAAATCCACGCACCGCAAGGCTGCAACTATCGCCGCTCGGTCTGCGTAAGGGATGGCACATCGCTTTCGCTTAGCATTCCAATTAAACTCATCTGTTGAAACGCCAACAATTAAGCGACCACCTTCGGCTAACGCCTTGGCGCGTTCAAGAAGGTGTAAGTGACCGATATGGAACAGATCAAAGGTTCCATAAGTAATTACAGTCTTCATGCCACCCTCCTTTCGCATAAAGAGGGTGTTGCCCAGGTTTTTGTTGGAAAGATTATTTGTTGTGCAGGGCGCGCATCATTGGCCGCAAGAACGGGCAGAGAGCGCACAACGCACTCCACATGCGATAGGGGCCAATAATGAGCCACCGAGCAAGAAGAAAGGAGCGGCTTTCGGCAATAAGGTAAAGCCGCAATCGCCGATGAAGGGGATAGGGTTGAACAGCATTGATCGCCTGGACCAAACGCAACCACAGCGGCAGTAATTTCTGCCCAACAGGTCTTGGCAACGCAAAAAGCATTCCGCCTCGCGTGAACCACGCCCGTGCACGAACCCCCTCTAAATAAGTCACGCCCCCCCCCGTCACTTATGACATAGTCCCGTACAAACAGGCAAACTCTCTCATAAAAACAGTTCAACCAATCTTGAACAAATCGCACAGAAGGCGCAGTGTGCATCACAGAATCTTGCCGCATCCGATAGAAATAGAGCGGCCACTCCACGACCAACCACGACGATGTTTGCAAATAATACTGAAGAGAGAAAAGACCGTCTTCGCCGATGATGTAATCAGGAAAACGCAATGTACCCAAACACACCCGCCGGAATAGCACTCGCCATCCCGACGACTCAAATCGATTGAGCATCTCTACCGAATGGTTTCGAACCAAACAAGGCTTTTCCTCTTGTAACACCCACTGTTGCGGAATGCATTCACCTGTAATCCGTTCAAAAACTACCGCCTGAACATCTGGCGCCTTATCCAAGACATTTCTCAATCGCATAAGCGCCTCAGGATGAATCGCATCATCGGCATCAATAAACCAGAGCCATGCTCCTTGCGCTAGATTAAGCCCCCGATTACGCGCAGCCGAAACACCCTTATTACGCTGATGAACTACCCGAATGCGTGCATCGCACCGCGCCGCATTATCTAACAATTCTCCACACGCATCTAAACACCCGTCATCGATACAAATCGCTTCCCATGTTTCACGCTGAACTGCAATTGAACCTAGGCATGCCAATAAGTCGGCCGCAACATGATAAACAGGAATAATCAGCGAGAAGACCGGTCTCATGCGGCCTCCTCGGTTTCAAGCTTTGCGAAAAGGTTTAGGCTAGAGAGAGCACACGCCGGATAAGAAGCGGCCAGTAGACCAAGACTCTTGCCAAGAGAGGCTTCTGTACCCGTCTTAAAAGCGCTATAATGAACTGTTTGTAATGCGGATAGGGGCAAAATGTCGAGAAGCGCTCTAGGAGGTCCACCCACTGAGCATAACACAGCTGCATTTCGCACGCGCGCAACTTGAAGAACATCTCGCCAGAAGTATAGTAAAGGAGTCCACCCCACCAAGGCAGATAGCTCCGTGTAATACCCCCCCCCTAGCACAAAGAGGCGCCGCGAGACGAGAAGCTCATCAATTAGGCGTTCCTGTACACTCAGCCAATCTCTCACAACCCCTCGTTTAATCGGTGAATGGCACGCCGAACCTTGCCGTTTGCGATAGAAGTAAAGCGCCTCATCCAAAAGCGTCCAGTGCGTCATCCCTGCAAAGAACGTAAGTGAGAAGAGCATATCTTCCCCCATACCAAATGGCTCAAACCGCAACGGTCCAATCTGTTCACGAGCAAAAAGTGTTCGACAGGCACCTGCGCGAAAGCGCCAGAAGATGGTCTCTGTACACTCGTCTACTTCGCAGACTCTGCTTGTGCTATGCAAGTTATTCCACTTTGGCTGATGATCGGCAAAAAGTATTTCAAACGAAATTGCCTGTGGCCTTCTCCTTGCCGCTTGAACGACATCAAATAAATACGAGAGCGCCTGAGGGTGAATTGCGTCATCTGCATCAACGAACCAAATCCAATCGCCGTGGGAGGAGTCGAGGGCGCGGTTGCGGGCGGAGGAGACGCCGGCGTTGCGTTGGTGGATGATGTGGATGCGAGGATCGAGGCGGGCGTAGGTGTCGAGGAGGGTAGTGCTGGTGTCGGAAGAACCGTCATCGACGCAGAGGGCTTCCCAATCGGCGTAGGTTTGCGCGCGGACGGAATCGAGGCATTCCGCGAGGTAAGGGGCCACATTGTAGACGGGGATAATGATGGAGAAGGTCAGCGGCATGGCGTTAGTTGGTGGGGAGGGCGGAGTAGGCGCGGATGGAGAAGAGGGTGGTGCCGAGGGTTTGGGGAAGGGCGGGGCAGGTGATGGTGGCAGAGAAGCGGGGGGAGTCTGCGGCATCGCGGGTGAAGGTGGTAAGGGCGGCGGGGGCGCCCGTTGTGGGGTAGACTGTTGAGACCGTGCCATCGGGGGCGGTTTGGAGGACGCAGAGGAGGAGGGCGCGAGTAGAGGCGGTTTCGGTGGGGAGATCCACCGAAACTTTCAGGATTGGCGACAGCGCTGTTTCGGCATTGACTTTCGCTAAGGTGAAGTCCGAGATGCCAAAGCGCTTATCGACCACATAGCCATTCTCGGTCTCTCTTGGGATGAGGCCAAAGAGTGTGACGGCTTCTTGGTCTGACGCAGAGACACTTGACGCGTAGACCAATTTCGGCGATTTGGCGGCATCGATAAGCAACCGGCCATTTTCGTCTGGCGTCCGCTCCGCCTCTGGGAGCGTCTCCCCTTCGGCCACCGAGAAGCACGCCTCTGGCACAGTCGTAGACTTCGTCGAAACCGTAAAGAGCTTCTTCCCAAAGGCCTCCCCTTGCCCCCGCACCAACGCAATGGCAGCAGATATACTGGTTGAAGGAATCTCAATAAGCGCATTCCCTGCCTCTTTATCTAATTCCAGACTTCCTCCCGCGAGCGTAATCACATTAGGGAACAGCGGCTTTGCCTCCCACGAATAATCCGCAGTTACCGCTGTCGTAGACGCGCCATATCGACGCACGCGCACAACCGCCCCCTCTTCAATGCGCATAGACGCATAACCAACAGAAATCAACTCTGGCAAAACATAGAGCTCCTTATTCTTTACCACACAAGGAGACGCTTGAAAGCGAACACAAGCATTATTTGCGAAGGTCAGTCGAACCTTGGTATTGCCAATAACAGTTGGTGCAGGTTTACTCCCAGAACTTGTTGCAGCCGTCGAAACCGCCCAAACGCGCCGAAGCTCAATTGGCATACTCCCACTTTCGCTGGAGGCCCGCTCAAAACGCACTTCTCCACCCGCCATTCCCGAGAGATCGATAACAGGTCGCTCTCCATCCAACAAGTCCTTAATACGAAGACAAACGATCTTTGCAGTATTTTTGTGGCGAATAATCAGCGTTCCGTTGCCAATTACTTTTAATGCCGGGGCATATCCCTCCGCATCCTTAAGACCTTCAGTCTGAGATGTGTAGGCATTCAGGTTGAGGATGACCGTATTACTTCCCGTACCGAGATTAATTTGCAATGCCGCATTGATTACTGTACCTTGAGGCGTGGTGAGCGTATACTCCTTGGTGACGCCCGTTTCGCCGGCGGCACTGACAAGGTACACATAACCTGTCTCGAGGGTGTAGGTGCCGTCATCTCCTCGGGTAAGTTCTTCAATCGACCTCACCGGTTCAGCGACTGAGAGGCCCGCTACACCAAGCAGGAGCCATGAGAAACAGCTCTGAAGAACCTTACGCATAGGGAGAGTATAGCAGATTTTATGCATAGATATTCAATGTTGGCACGCAACGATCATCGGCGTTTGCAGACGCGACATCAACGAAGGTCTCTTACGGATGGAAGCGGCCGCGCGTGACGAGGAGGTAGGCCTGCCAGGGATGCAAGCCGCGCGGGACAATGCGTCGATTGATGAGGAGCGGGGCCTTTGCCAGGGGGCGGAGCTTCTTGTGCATCGTAGCGGCCAGCGTATAACCAGCACGCGCCACCGTCTCGACGACTTGCTCGGTGTAGCCGCCGCAGGGATAGGCGAAGGCACGAGGGGCCGCACCCAGCAACTGGGTCAGCCACGCCCGGTTCTCGCGGATCTCGCGCTCGGCGACCTCGAGCGGGACTTCGTCTAGGCGTTGATGATGGACAGTGTGGCCACCGAACTCAACGAGACCAGAGGCGGCCATCTCGCGGATCTGCGCGGGGGTCAAGAAGGCGGAATCCGACTCTCCACGGTTGGTAATAAAGCAGGTGGCCTTGGCCTTGAAGGCTTGAAGGATGGGGAAGAGCTCGGTGTAGTTGTCGGCATAGCCATCATCGAAGGTGAACACCACGCTGCGGCGCACGGGCTTGTCGACAGCCTCTGAGAGCGTCTGGAAGGTGTAACCGGCCTTGCGCAATGCGGCCAAGAGCTGACAGAGTTCCTCCGGGCGAATGGTATTGTTCGGGCAAATGGGGTCGATAACCTGTTTATTGACCGTGTGGAGCATCAGCACGATGGGGACCTTGGCCGGCGTGCGCGGCCGCCACCAGGCAACCCTCCCGCTAAAGCCCAGCACCGCTACGCCAATCATACCCATCGCCAGCGCCCCGGCCGGCATCGGCAGACACGCGCACAGGGCCAAACTCGCCCCCACGGCCACCACGCCGCCGGCGATCCAGCGCTCATAGGCGTGCGCAGCGGGGATATTCACCTTACGCGGGGTGCCCTCGCGCCCGCGGTCAAGCCGGCGATGGGTAAAGACACCCTCCGGCAGACCTATGCGCAAATGCTGGCGGCGCCACCACAGGCGGTTGAGCGGGGTTTCGAGGGTGGGCAGTTTGTTGCCCTCTGAGTTATGGATATTCCGGGAAGGGTGCGCATCTGCGTAGTCGAGGAGCTTGCCAAAGCGCGCGTGAGAGATAAGGGTGCACTGGTTGGTCCACGGCAGAACCCAACTGTCAACGCACAGGAAGTCCGGCCCGATGCGCTTGATCCAGCGCGGGAAGAGTCGCTCGGGATAGCGCTCAATGTAGGGGCTGCGACCACACCAACGCTGAGCCTTAAGCGGGCGCAAGCAACGCCGTAGCGCCTTACGCCAGGCAGGGGCGGCACTCAAACATTCGGTATCCGCCCAACGCGGATCCTTCTCGCGCACCGGCCAGAACTCAGAATACGGTCCAGCAAAGCGGTTCTGCTCGCCGGGGTTAAAGCGGTTACGCAGGCGGACGAGGTCGACCTCACCGGCCTCCAGGCGCGCCATCGCCTCACGCAACTGCGCACGCATAACCTCGGGGCTGACGCAGACGGGGATGTCATTCTCCAGGATGAGCACGTAGTCGGTCTTCAGCGTCTCCCACGCCCAACGGAAGCCGCCCTGGATGCCCAGGTTTTCCGGTCGGCCAACGGCCTGAACGCCGCAGGCCTTGGCCATCGCCAGGTCCTCTTCGCTGCAAGCTTGGAAGCAGACGGTGACTTGGTCAAAGAGGTCATAGAGGCCGTGGGCAAGATGGTTCTCAATTGAGGCACGCGTGGTACCGGGGGCCTTATAGGCCAAGATCGCCAAGCCCACGGTCTTGCCGTAGGGCGCACCGAGGCGCTGATTAGAAGCAGAGGCAGGGACTATCGCCATCGTTAAGCACCTTTGTTAACTTGCCGCTTATAGACCATTAGGCCACAGATGAGCACGCGGTCGTAGCCCTTCTTGGTGTAACGGAAGTAGAAGAAGCCGCACAGATGGGCCCAGAGGAAACGCCAGACCTGGTCGCGATAGGGCGTCTGGAGCAAATAGCGCAGGTAGCCCGGCCAGGTGCGGTTCTTCCACAGGCAACACCAGGGCTTGGAGGAGAAGTTCGCGAAGTGGCGGACCACCATCTGCTCACCCTTTGGCAAACGTGTCGGGTCAACGCAGTTAAAGCGCATCGGCAACTCTAGAATGCGCCCCTCCATTGTGAGGTTGATGACATCTTGATCGGGCCAGGCAATATGGTCGAAGTGCTTGGCGGTGTTCTCCATACACTTGCGGCCAAAGTCCTCGCGGCGCAGGACTTCCAAATCCATCACCAGCATCCCCGCATTGAAATACTTGGCATCGGGCTTCATTCCCAGACGCTGCTTGTAGGCGCGAAACTCGGGTGTATCCTCCTTGAGATCGGAGGTGCCGGCCAGGGGGCAGCCACCTAGGTTCCACTGCCACAGCGGCAACAGGTCGCCCAGAGCCAGGACATCGACATCAATATAGATGGTGCGCACCTCGTCCGTAAGCAACTCCGGCAAGAGGTAGCGATAGTACGTCTCCTGCGTGATATGCTCCAGCGGAAGGGGGAAGGCATCAAAGTGGCGCCGATCCACCTGGTGGAAGACGAACTCAAAGCGCCCCTGAGAGCCCTCTGCCCACCCCTTCAGCCGCGCTACCGTCTCCTCGCGCAACGCACTGTAGAGCACATGAAAGCGGAAATCGGCCCCCGGCGTGTTCGTGAGCATTGACGCTACCACCACCGCCATATGCTGCGCGTAGTTATCCGAAATACAAAAGGAAATCGAAAGTCTCGGCCGCTCGTTCATCTCCTGCTCCCTTTACTTAAAGGTCTCGTTCAAAAAGTCCATCCATGCACGCAGCACCATCGCGTGCGTCCACTGTTCGCGGACCGCCAACGCCGCCGCTTGCCCCAACCGCATCCGGAGCGCTTCATCATCCACCAGCCGCTGCAATGCCTCGGCAAAGGCCTCGACGCGCTCCGCGGCCAAAAGCCCCGTCCGCTCTGGCTCAATCAACTCATTGACCCCTGGGGCAGAGGCAAAGCCTACGCATGCGCACCCCGCCCCCATCGCCTCCACCAATGCCATCCCAAAACCCTCCACCCGCGAAGGATAGGCGCAAACCGCCGCACGCGCCAACACCTCCGCCGGATGTGCCGTCACGCCATTAAAGTGGACCCGCTCTGCAATTCCCAGCGCCTCAGCCTTGGCGCGCAACCGCGCCTCCCACGCAGCCGTTCCGCTCCCATAAAGTTCCAAGGTCCACGCCTCGGCCTGCTTAAGCTGGGCAAACGCCTCCAGCAGCGTTACGTGATCCTTGTCCTTGGTGAAGTAGGCCACATAGACAATCTGCTTAAGGCGCGGCTGAAGCGGATCGGGCAACGCGTCAAAGGCCACGCCATTCCCAATTGCCACCACGGGCACCGAGGTGTACGGTGCCAACAGCTCCTTGAAGGACGGCATCAGCACCTGACACGCCTTTACGAGCGGCAACGCCGCCTTCAGCCGCGTCACCCGCTGCTCCTTATCCTTGCCAAAACAAGTCGGCGGATAGACATGGAACATCTGCACCACCGGCCACGGCAACGCGCCCTCGGCCATCAGTTCAATCAACTCATTACTTCCCGCCGAAAGCACGCCATCCGGTGCAATCGCCCCCAACTCCGCACGCAACCGCCGCGACACCTGCAACACCCAGTCGCACCCCGGCAGCCATCGCCGCAACACCCGCGCCCCCCACGCGCGCTTCAGTAACACCTTATTCACCCGCCAACGCCACCCCCGCCGCGGCGGAACCGCCACCAAATGCACCTGAACCTGCGGCCCGAAGGTCACCGACAGCGCCTTCCCACGCACCGGCTCCTGCGTCAGCACATACACCTCATACCCCTGGTCAGCCAACGCATTGGCCAACGCCCCCGTCGCCCGGTCCGCACCGCGCCCCGAAGTCAACACATCCTTGTAAATGACTAAACGCATACCTATACTCTATCAAACGCTTCCCGCCACGACAAGTGCACTGCGACATCCTTATCCTTAAAGCGCATTTGATGAAGTACGCCGAGGTGCGAGGCCAACCCGCCCGAGGTGCGAGGTCAACCCGCCCGAGGTGCGAGGTCAACCCGCCCG
>JBJEVY010000049.1:0-10386 GCA_051884775.1 Candidatus Spyradenecus sp.
GGTGATGGTGGGCAACGCCAAGCTCAAGAACATCGATAAGGATGGGAAGGAGAGCGTGGTCTCGGGCGACAAGATTACCATCTGGGTGGACGACCAGCGCATGGAGGTCTATCCGCGCCCGATGTTGACCATTCCGGCCGGAGCGGCCGAGGGCCTGAAGGGAATGATGCCATGAGTGAAGCTGCGGCAAGCACACCGGATGTGGTCGCCACGGGCCTGAAGAAGGTCTATGGCGAGCGGACGGTGGTCAATGGCATCTCGCTCACCGCGCGCTGCGGGGAGTGCGTGGGGCTGTTGGGGCCCAATGGCGCGGGCAAGACCACGACCTTCTATATGGTGGTGGGGCTGGTGCGGCCGAATGCCGGGCAGGTGATGTTCCAGGGAACGGACATTACGCACATGCCCGTCTACAAGCGCGCGCGGATTGGGTTGGGCTATCTGGCGCAGGAGGCGAGCATCTTCCGCAAGTTGAGCGTGGAGGATAACATTCTCGCCATTCTCGAGACGATGCACCCAACGCGCGCCGAGAAGGCTGCGCGCTTGGAGGAGCTGCTCGGATCGCTGGGGCTGACGAAGGTGGCCAAGCAGCCGGCCTACACCCTCTCGGGTGGCGAGCGGCGCAAGCTGGAAATCGCCCGCGCGCTGGTGCGCCGGCCCTCGATCCTGATGCTCGATGAGCCCTTCGCCGGCGTTGACCCGCTGGCCGTCGATGACATTCAGAACATCGTCCGCGGGCTGAAGGCCCAGGGCCTTGGGGTCATCATTACCGACCACAATGTGCGCGAGACGCTGGACATTGTCGACCGCGCATACATCGTTTTTGAAGGGCGGATTCTCTGCGAGGGCACCAGCCGCGAACTCATCGAGAACCCGCAGGCAAGACAATCTTATCTCGGGGAGAACTTCCGAATGTAGTCGGAGCGCGACCCCGGGAAGACAACCAACCCCAGCAAGAAAGGTAGGTACGACATGACAGTCGAAATCAGTGCACGGCATAAGGACATTTCTGAAGGTTTCCGCGAGTACGCCACCCAGCGCGCGGAAAAGATTGGTGAGGCGTTCCCGATGGTTGAATCCGTCCGCGTGGTGATGGACTTCCAGAACAAGCTCTGCGCGGCGGAAGTCATCGCCCAGCGCAAGGATGAGAAGTTCGTCGGCGTGGCCAACACCGACACCTCCATGCGCGCCGCGGTGGATATGGCCGCGGCCAAGGTGGAAACCCAGATCCGCAAGAAACGCGCCAAGGCCTACGTTGAGCCGGCCCGCAAGGCCGCTCAGGCTGCTGAAGCGGCAAAGTAAGCGCCCTGCGCCATTCACCTTGAGCCCCTGCCAATGGCTAATCCTCCCCTTAGAATCAACCCCATCGCCGTCTCGCAACTGACGGTGGGGAGCTTCTTTCAGGCCGCGCTTGAATCGCTCGGTCTGGAGGTGGTGGCCGGCAATTCGGGGCTCGAGCGCCCCATCCTCGAGCCGGTTTTGCACCGGCCGGGGCTCGCCCTAACGGGCTATTACGAGTTCTTCGCCTGGCGCCGGCCGCAAGTGCTGGGCCGGGCGGAGGCCGCTTATCTTCGCACCCTTGGCTCGGCTGAGGGCGCGGCGCGTTGGGAGGCGCTTCTGAAGCGCGATGTCCCGTGCGTCATCCTCTGCGGGCGCGATGACGAGCCGGTGGGGGGCGACTTCTTGGCCTTGGCCGACCAGCTGGGCATTCCCATTTTGGTGACGCGCCAGGAGACGCTGGAAGTCTTCCGCCTGGGCTCGGTGCTCTTGCACGAATTGACGACCCCGCGTGTTTCGATTATCGGGACGCTCGTGGACGTTGACGGGGTGGGGGTGCTCCTGGAGGGGCCTCCTGGCATTGGTAAGAGCGAGACGGCCCTGGGGCTGATGCGCCGCGGCCACGCGCTGATCTCCGATGACATGACCCTGCTTTCGGTGGATGCCCATGGCGGCGTGCGTGGTACCTCCAAGGACCGCTTTCGCGGGTATATGGAGATTCGCGGCTTAGGGCTTCTGCCCGTTGAGCAACTCTTTGGCATTGCAGCGGTCAAGAGCGAGTGCCGGCTGGATTTGATTATCTCTCTGCGCCGGTGCGAAACCGAAGATGACATTGATCGCGTGGGCTCAGATGTCCAGGCGTGCGAAGTGCTCGGCCAGCCCATCCAGCGGATGACGATTCCGGTGGCGGCCGGTCGCGACTTTGTGAATGTGGTGGAGACGGCCGCAGCCACCTTTAAGTTGCGTCGATCGGGGGTGGACCCCTCGGCCATTCTCGATAAACAGATGATTTCCCATTTCCTTCACGTGGAGCAAGACAAATGAATGAAGCATCGGTTACAGTTGTATTGAAGAACAAGTACGGTATGCATGTGCGCCCGGCCGGGCTCTTTGCCAAGACCGCTGCCCGCTATCGCGCGGATGTCACGGTGGAAAAGGACGGCGTGGTCGTTCCTGGCAAGAGCATTATGGCCCTGATGACGCTTGAGGCGGTCAGCGGCACCACGCTGGTCATCCACGCCACGGGCGAGGAGGCTCAGAAGGCCGTGGCCGAACTCGAAGCCCTTATCGAGCGGAAGTTCGACCTGCCCGACGAATAAGCCGTTGCGCGCTGCGCTTGCAGATGACAGGGCACGGAGGAGCGATGACAGAGGCCCCCGGCTTGCTCATTGCGGCGGGTGCGCAGGAGCTCTCTCCCAGGAGTGCGTGCAATGAGTGAGCGGACGCAGGAACGCGAACCGACGCTCTACCGGGGGCTGGCCGCCTCCGGCGGCTTGGTCTTTGCACCGGTGGTGCGCTTTGAGGATAAGAAACTCTGCGAAGCGCCGCGCTACGAGGTGTTGCCCGAGGATGCCAACGCCGAGATTGCCCGTTTCTACACCGCCCTTGAGCGCTCGCGTCAGCAGCTTGCCGAACTGGCCAAGACCACCGAGAGCCACGCCTCCTCCGCCGAGGCCGGTATCTTCGATTCGCATTTGATGATCCTGATGGATACCTTCTTCATCGATAAGGTGGTCAAGGAAATCCGCAACAGCCACGTCAATGCCGAATGGGCCGCGCACGAGAACTTCGAGGGCATGATTGCGATGATGCAGCAGATGGACGAAGCCTACATGCGCGAGCGTGTGGCCGACTTCTATGATGTGCGCAATCGCGTGATCAGCAACCTCCTCGGTCAGAACAGCCAGCGCACCATTCCGGCCATCGACCGCCCCTCCATCGTGGTGGCCGACAATATCTCCCCCTCCGACGCCGTTTCCCTGCCGCGCCGCTACATTCGCGGTCTGGCCACCGAGCAAGGCTCGCTCACCGCGCATGTCACCATTTTGGCCCGCGCGCTCGGCGTGCCGGCAGTTGTGGGCATTGGGCAGAGTCTTGAAGCCATCCACCCCGGCGATGAAGTGGCCCTCGATGGCTTCCACGGACTGCTCTGGCACCTGCCCACCGAGGAGATTAAGGCCACGCTCTTGGCCGACACGGCCGCCCAACGCGCCGCGCAGGAGCACCGTCGCTCCCTGGCCGATCGTCCGGCCGTGACCCCCGATGGCATTGCCGTGACCTTGCTCGCCAACGCCGATCACAGCGTCGGCTTTGAGGGAATTGGCGAGCATGGGGCCCAGGGCATCGGCCTCTACCGCACCGAATACCTGTGGATTGGCTTAGGCCGCGAGCCGACGGAAGAGGAGCAGTTCCGTGCGTACTCGGAGGTTATCTGCGCCTGCCACGGCAAACCGGTCACCCTGCGTGTGCTGGATATCGGCGGCGACAAGATGGTCGGCCGCAGCCACGCCAAGGAGGCCAATCCCTTCCTCGGCAATCGCTCCGTGCGTTATCTGCTCAACAATCGCGAGACCTTCCGCCACCAGGTGCGCGCCATCCTGCGTGCGGCCGTGATGGGCCACTGCGAGCTGATGTACCCCATGGTGACCACGCTCGAGGAGCTCCGTGCCTGCCGCGCCTTCGTCCGCCAGTGCAAGCAGGAGTTGGTTGAGGAGGGCATTCCCTTCCGCAACGATGTGCCCGAGGGCGTGATGATTGAGGTTCCGGCCGCCGCCCTCCAGGCCGACAAGCTTGCCCGGGAGTGCGACTTCTTCTCCCTGGGCACCAACGACCTGGTGCAATACACCTTTGCCGTTGACCGCGGGAATGAATCGATTGCGCACCTCTATCAGCCCCTCCACCCGGTCATCCTGGGGATGATCAACCAGGTGGTCAAGGCAGCGCGCCGCTACGACCGCCCGGTCTGCGTCTGCGGCGAGATGGCCTCTGACCCGCTGGCCGCGCTGCTTCTTGTGGGGATGGGCATTCGCCGGTTGAGCATGTCGGCCAATCTCATTCCGCGTGTCAAGGAACTCATCTGCCGCATTGCCTACTTCGACATGCAGCGCCTACTCGATACGATGCGCCGCGAGGACCTCTCTACGATGGACGAGGTGGTCGCGCGCTGCCGTGCCGTCATCCGCAAATACGCGCCTGACGTGCTCAACTCCTAACCATTGGGGCCCTTTGCGCCCAGGGAGAGCCTATGTTTGCCAAAGTCAAAGCCTTTCTTGTTGAGCATCTCTGGCGCCTCGACCTTGCCGAGTACCCCCGCGGTCTGCGCCTTCTCATTCGCCTGCTGCGCTTTGCAATGTTGACGGTGCGTTGCTACCTGCGCGATGGTTCCATCCTCCATGCCTCGGCCCTTACCTATATCACGATGATGGCCGTCATCCCGGTGCTCACCTTGGGCCTGACCTCCCTCAAGGCCTTCGGCGCGGGAGAGCTGGCCGAGCAGAAGTTGATGGAGAACATCGATTCCTTCGTTGGCCAAATGAATGCCCGCGAACAGAGCGCCACGCCCATCTTAACGCCCGATTCGCCGCCGCCTCCCGGCGCGGTCCCGCCCCCAGCCTCCACCTCCGAAGCCTCCGCTGCGGCCGATGCCCTGCGCGACCTTTGCCGCACGGTCTTTGAGCAGATCGATTCCATCAACTTCGCCAAGATTGGCACTGTGGGCGCGGTGGCCCTCATCTTTATGGTCATCAGCGTCTTGGGTAAGGTGGAGAACAGCTTCAACGCCATCTGGGGCATCCGCAAAGCCCGGCCCATCTGGCGCAAGTTCACCGACTACCTAAGCGTCATCATTGTGGTGCCGCTGCTGGTCCTGGCGGCCACCTCGTTGCCGGTGCTCGATTCCATCACTCAGATGATGCCCAACCTCTGGGGCATTCACGCCCTCTTTGAGCGCTTCGGGATTGTCAGTTCGCTTGTCTCCCTAAGTCTGGGCACGCTCCTCTTCGCCTTCCTCTTTGGCTTTTTGCCCAATACGCATGTCCGCGTGCCGAGCGCCTTCTTGGGGGCGATTGTCACCACGGTGGTCCTCTCGCTCTTCTTCAAGCTCTGCATGGTCCTGCAAATCGGTATCGCCAACAACAGCCGCCTCTACGGTTCGCTTATCGCGCTGCCCATCCTCCTCTTCTGGATCTACTCCAGCTGGCAGATTATCCTCCTGGGCGCAGAGATTTGCTATGTCCACCAACACCGCCGCGAACTCCTGCGCGAATCGGCCTTTACGCACCCCTCCGAGCGCGACACCATCGTCCTGGCCCTCGCCCTCACCTTGGCCACCGCCCGCACCTTCGAGGATTCCTCCCAGGCCCTGACCGTCAGCCAGTTCGCCGATGCCTTCGCCATTCCCGAGCGCGAGGTTCTGCGCGTGGCGGCCATCCTTGAGCACAACCGCATTCTCCTGCCTGTCCTCGAAAGTGGCTCCACGGTTCCCACTGGCTATGTCCTCTCGCGCTCCCTCAATCGCCTGACGGTGGCCGACATCATCAACGCCTGCCTCGACGACACCCCCGGCGAGAACCTCCTCCTCCGCGCCGAAGCCATTGGCCAACACACGCCCCTCTCCGACATTGAGCGGCGCTTCTCCGACACCCTCTCCGCCCAATTCAAGCAGACCCTCGCCGAGGCCCTCGCAGCCGCCCGTGCTGCCGCCCCCGAGCCGCTCTGCCGCGCCTGATGTCCCCCCGCGCCCCCCGCTGTCCCTCCTCCCGCGCCGGCTTCACCCTGCTGGAGATGATGATTGCCATCGTCATCCTCGGTGGCGCATTGGCCGTCCTCTACCGCTCCATCATTGTCAGCGCCCGGATGGTTACGATCGCCCGCGAGCGCCAGGAGGTGGCCTACGTCTTCTCCCTCGGGGAACTCGCCCACCCGTTGCGCGACATCACTAACATTGAAGAAGATGTTCCCGTCGACCCCGATGGCTCCCTGCGCGAAGGCTACTTCTTCTCGCGCACCGTCGACGAGAAGCCCGACCCTGAAGAGGGCGTGGAAGATGATGGCCTCTATGTGGTGCGCACCGTCGTCACCTGGGGCGAGGGCGCCAACCGCGAAGAGATTATCCGCTATCTGCGCCTGGAGAACTAACCATGCGCCGTCTCCGCCGAGCCTTTACCCTCGTTGAAGTCCTCATCGCCCTGACCCTCTTGGGTCTGCTCACCGCGATGCTCTTCACCTCCTTCAACGCCATCGTCCGCGCCTGGGAGAGCGGCCGCACCGCCATCGATGCCACCAACCACGCCGACTACCTCCTCGAGCAACTCTCCGCCGCCCTCCGCTCCGCCTATTTCCCCGGCTCTGGCGAAAAGTATGGTCTCATCTTCACCGATGATGGCGATGACCCTCGCTCGCACGACCTCATCGAATGGACCAAGGTGGGTGCCGCCCTCGTGGGCGAAGATGCCGACTTCGCCCACGTCCCCCACCGCATCCGCGTCACCGTTACCGAGCCCGACGCCCCCTTTCCTGGCGGCTTCACCGTCCGCGCCTGGCGCCAAGACCTTCAACTCGATGCCTTTGATCCCGACCGCGACACCATCGAGCTCTCCCTCTCCCCCAAGGTCATCGGCCTCAACTGCCGCCTGCTCGATCCCGACTCCGCCCGCACCGCTGATGACGAGCTCAATTGGATTGACGAGTGGACCAAGACCAACACCCTTCCCACCGCCCTTGAACTCACCCTCTGGATGGAGCCCGCCGAAAAGGACGCCGAGCCCATTGAGGCCAAGCGCATTATTGAGCTGCCGATGGGCGCGCTCTCCCAAAATCCCTCTCTTGCCTCCTCTGCCAACGAGACCTCCAAGCGCGGCACCTCCACCTCCGTGGGCGGCGGCCGTCGCCCCAACCGTCGTCCCGGCAACAACGCCAACAACGGCGAGGGCGGCAATGGCCTCTTCCGCCCCGGCGATGGCAATGGGCAACCTCCGGGCGGCACGCCGCCCAGCCCTGGCGGCGGGAACCCCCGCCCCGGCCGCCCAAACATTGAGGATACCGGCAACGGCCTCTTCCGCCCCGGCCGCTAACCACAAAGCCACGCAAAGGCGCGTTTTTTCAACCCAAAGGGGTCGCGGCAAGGCCGCGACGGAGACGTGTGCGGTAGAAGCCGTGGGGGTGGCTTTCACTGACTAGGATCCGCTCCGTTGCACGCAGTGCGTGTCTTTGTGGTTGCTTCCCTGCGTGCCTTAGAAGGTGACCTCGGTGGGCGTGGCGGCGGGCTTGCGGGTGAGGGGCGCGGAGGGGGCGAGCGGCGCGGGCTCATCGAAGAGAAGCGGCGTTTCGGACTCGCGGGTTTCAAAGGTGAGGGCGGCCGAGCCAAAGACTTCGCTGCCAGGGCGATCTATCTCGGCGTGGAGCGTCACCTTGCCGGGGGTGGTGCCCATCCGTAGCAGGACCACCGCTTCGCCATAGCGCGTCTCCTGCGGGTTGAGGCTCTTCTCCTCGGTCTCGACAATCTCGGCCGGTCCTTCGACGGAGAAGCGGACGCGCTCGCGGAGGTAGTGCTTGGGGGTCTTGTCATTGTCGGCGAGGGTGGCCACGGCAACAACGAGGTCCGAGCCATCGGCCACAGGCTGAACGCGCATCGCGTCGAGCTTGAGATCAATCCCCGTGCGCAGGTAGGCCGGTTGGTGGCGGAAGGGCTTGCCGGCAATCTTGCCAGTGACGGCAATCTTGTCCCATGCGCCGGAGAAGGAGAGCTTCTGCAGGTCGTAGAAGGAGTAGCCCTTGCCATCTTCGGTGGTATAGGTGTAGGGGGCGATCTCCTTGAGCGGCTTTTCGAAGAGCTTGGGCTCCTCCAGGGGCACATTGGCGTAGATTGTCACCTCCTTCGGGGAGAAGGGCGAGAGCTCGTTAGCCACAAAGGCAAAGGGCTCGAGCGAGACATTGGGGATCTGCGGGCCGGGCTTGGCAAGTTCGGCCTTGAACATCCAGTAAGCGGTCTTCGGCAGACGCGCGGAGGTCATCAGGCCGCCGAAGAACATATCGGTGTGGCAACCGCGCGAGTGGTCAAAGGCGTGCCAGAGGGCACCGCCAAAGTGTTGTGGAGCCTGGGCCATCAACATCCGGATGGAGGTGACGGGCTGGTCGGGATCGATGGAGTCGAGGTAGTGATGGGCTTGGACGAGCTGCGGCACTTCGCCCCAGGTACGGTCGCAACGCGAGGGGGAGTTGTTAGAGGTCCAGTCGCTGACGCAGTCGCCCCACTCGCGGGTGAAGGTGGCACGCGTGCCGGCCACGCCTTCGCGGTAGACATCGTTGGTCGAGCCCTTGGGGTGCTGGTAGATAATATCGAAGTGCTCTTGGCCGCGGGCGCCGGCATCGCAGGCGCACTGATTCGGGCCGCGCGGGGCCTCGGCCTTGGCTGCATCGCGCATCTTTTTGGCGAAGTCGGCCGGATACCAGGTCTCGTTCAGGATCGGTTCCCAGAAGAGCAAACAGGCGCGCGAGCGGTCGCGGCGGACCATCGCGGCGATGTCATCGAGCACGCGCTTGCCGAAGATGGGCTTCTTGTTCCAGAACTGCCAGCCGGGCGTGTTGGAGATGACGAAGAGCCCCACCTCGTCGCACGCATCCATAAAGGCGGGGTCTTGGGGGTAGTGGGCATTGCGAATGACGGTGATGCCCGCCTCGCGCAGCTTGACCGCGTCACGGTAATGCAGGGAGTTGGAGAGCGCGTTGCCCACAAAAGCGAAGTCCTGATGGCGGTTCGCGCCGATGAGCTTGCGCCAGGGCTTGCCATTGAGCACCAACCCGTGCTCCTGATCAAAGGTCGCCTCACGGAAGCCGAAGCGGACATCTACCGCATCCGAGGGCATCCCGCCTTTCATAAAGGCAATGACGCGCAGGAAGTGGAGATTCGGCGTGTCGGGGGTCCACTCGGTGGGGTTTTCCACCACGAAGGTCTCGGGCACCTCGCGTCCCTCATAGTAGCGCTTGATCGGTCCCTCGCCATCAATCTCCACCGAAACGGTCACCTCCCAGCGCCCCTCTTCCAGGCGGCGGGTCGAGACATAGACGCCCCCTTTAGGCCCAGGCGAAGTAATGGCCACCGGCCCTGTCTCCACCAACCACACATCGCGGTAAATCCCGCCAAAGTAGGTGAAGTCCAGACGATTTTGCGGCTTACCGGGCGGATAATCCGGGTCATCGGAGTTGTCGCACGCCACGCGCAGGACGTTTCCCTCGGCCTTCAACTTCCCGGTCACCTCGAACTCAAAGGGGTGATAGCCGCCAAACCGTTCGCCCAGCAACTCGCCATTAAGGAAGATCTTGCTTTTGCCCATCACCGCCTCAAAGTGCAAGAACTGCCGCTCGCCCTGCGCCGAGAAGTCAAAGCGCTTCTCGTAGACCGCCGGCCCTTGATAGTTCACCCCGCCCGAAGCCTCAAAGCCCACCACATTCAAGGTATGCGGCAAGTTGACTCGCGCCTGGTAGCCATCTCCGCGTGTAAAGCTCCAGCCTACATTCAGGCTCGAAACCACGCGCGGCGACTCCTCGGCCTCAAAGTAACCCGCCTTCGAGAAGGTCGGTTGATACGCAAACAGCCGGCTCGGCAGTGCTGCCAGCCCCAACAGAAGGAATATCAGTGATGTTTTCATACTGTCAGTGTAGCGCACCTCTCCGCACGTGTCTCCCCCCAATGCAACTTTTTCCGCACCTGCATACAACTGAACGCACCCGGGCCTCGCGCGTTGCGCGCAGGCCCGAGTGCGGTGAACGGTAAACGGTGAACGGTGAACGGTCTTGGGCCGCGTGCGTGTTGCGCGCGGGCGCTTCTGCACCAGGTTCCCTGGGCTTCTTCTCATATTCAACCCGACATCGATTTCAATCATGCCCCGAAGCTATTCCATTCCGCCCGAAGCAGAATAATTAAGCCCGTGGGGTTAATCGAATTATCCCCGCGGGCTTAATTCAATTATCCCCGCGGGCTTAATTCAATTATCCCCACGGGCTTAATTCAATTATCCCCGCGGGGATAATTATTCCATCCGCCCCGGAAAGAAGTTTCACCCCGGCGTGCGGGCAGTTGCGCAAGGCCGCAGCGCAGTGTGGCTAGCGGTTAGC
>JBJEVY010000049.1:10486-29058 GCA_051884775.1 Candidatus Spyradenecus sp.
GTTAGCCGCCAACACGGAGTCTGGGGTGGAGCGTGTGGGCTATGCGGTGTCCGCCGGAGGCGGCACCCCCCGGCGTGCGGGCAGTTGCGCAAGGCCGCAGCGCAGTGTGGCTAGCGGTTAGCGGTTAGCCGCCAACACGGAGTCTGGGGTGGAGCGTGTGGGCTATGCGGTGTCCGCCAGTGGCGGCACCCCCCGGCGTGCCCGCGAGCTTGCTCGCGGGTGGGGTGTTTTGCCGCGCGTTGGGGCCGTGTGGCGGGAAACTTTTTTGGGGTTGGGAGCGGAAAAGGCTTGCATTTTTTGTTGTGAAGGAGCATACTTTAGACAGTTAAAGTGAGATTAGGAAGCGAGAAGATGTTTTTGAGATCGCTATTGATGCTTTGCTTGGTGTGGCTGGCGGGCGTGGTGTCCGCTGCAGAGGGGAGTGTTGTCACACAGTGGGCCGAGAAGCAGGAGGCGCAGATTGCCGAGCGGGTGGGGCGGGAGCGGACGGCGATGCGTCGGGTGCAGATGGAGTATTTTGCGCGGCAGGATTATGCGCTGCGGATGGAGCGCGAACAGGCGCGGTTGATTCGCGGGGGAAAGTTGACAACGCCGGAGGTTGAGGCGTTGCGCGCGCAGCGGCAGGCGTTGATGGAGCAGCTGCAATCGCTCGATGCGCAGATTGCCGAAGCATCGCTCAAGGCCCCGGAGATTTTGGAGTTGCAGGCCCTCGGGAAGGCGAACGAGGAGCGCTTGGCGGTGTTGCGCGAGGCGATTTTGCCGTTATGCGCGCCGCAGCCTCCGGCTGAAGCGGAGCCTGCTAAGGAAGCAGTTTCACAGTAAATCAAGGTTCTTTCAACGAAGTTGCGAATGGTTCGCAGAGATTGGGAGCAGTCATGTCACAAACAAAGCAAGTCGGACAACGCAAACCCCGCATTCTGATTGTTACGCCGGAGATTACCTATTTGCCCGCGGGCATGGGCAATATGGCCGATAAACTCAGCGCCAAGGCCGGAGGCCTGGCGGACGTGTCGGCGAGTTTGGTCGCGCGCCTCTTCCAGCTGGGGGCAGATGTGCATGTTGCGTTGCCGCACTATCGGCGCATGTTCCATGTGGATGTGGGCCGGTTGATTAGCGATGAGCTGCGCAAGTATCAGGCGCACCTGCCCGATTCGCGCATCCATCTGGCTGAGGACCGCTGCTTCTATTATCGCGACACGGTCTACTCGCAGGGCGATGAGAATCCGCATCTGGCCCTGGCCTTCCAGCGCGAGGTGATTAACAACATCATCCCCGCCGTGCAGCCCGACCTCATTCACTGCAACGACTGGATGACCGGTCTCATTCCCGCTGCTGCGCGCCGTCTGGGCATTCCCTGCCTCTTTACGATTCACAACATCCACACCGTGCACCGCTGCCTGGGCGAGATTGAGTATGCCGGCATCGACGCGGCTGAGTTCTGGAAGAACCTCTTCTACTCTCGCCCGCCCTACGACTACTTTGAGAGCCGCGACACGAATCCGGTGGACTTCCTCACCTCCGGCGTTTTCGCTTCGCACTTCATCAACTCGGTCTCGCCCACCTTCTTGGAGGAGATTGTGCGTGGCTGGTTCGACTTCATCCCGCAGCAGTTCCGCAACGAGGTGATTGCCAAGTACAACGCCGGCTGCGCCCGCGGCATCCTCAACGCCCCGGATGATAGCTACAACCCTGAGACCGACCAGAACCTCAAGGTCAACTACACTGCCGCCACCCACCACGCGGCCAAGATTTCCAACAAGATGCAGTTCCAGGAGAAGGTCGGCCTCTTCAAGAACCCCGATGCTCCGCTCTTCTTCTGGCCCAGCCGCCTCGACCCCGTCCAGAAGGGCCCGCAGCTGCTCACCGACATCCTCTACAAGATTCTCGAGAAGTATCGCGACGACAACATCCAGTTCGCCATCGTCGCCAACGGCCCCTATCAGCAGGCCTTCCGCGACATTCTCGGCTTCCACAACCTCTACGGCCGCCTGGCGGTCTGCGACTTCGATGAGCACATCTCGCGCTTGGGTTACGCTTCGAGCGACTTCACCCTCATGCCCTCGCTCTTCGAGCCCTGCGGTCTGCCCCAGATGGTCGCGCCCATCTACGGTTCGCTCACCATCGCCCACGATACCGGCGGCTTGCACGACACCGTCGAGCTCCTGGATGTGGAGCACAACAAGGGCAACGGCTTCCCCTTCGCCTACTACGACAGCAACGGCCTGGAGTGGGCCATCGATCGCGCGATGGACTTCTATCGCCTGCCCACCGATGTGCGCGAAGCCCAGGTCTCGCGCATCATGACCGAGAGCAAGCAACGCTTCAACCACGAGGCCTGCGCCGCCGAGTACATCAAGATCTACGAGGCGATGCTCCAGCGTCCGCTCACCGAGCTCTTCGAAGGCGAGGGCTCCGACCAGAACCCCTATCATAACCAGTAAAGGGAGCCCCTATGCCCGCGCCGCGCGCTCGTTTGCTTGATGATCCTTGGCTTGCACCCTATGCCGACGTCATTGAACGCCGCGCGCGCCGGGCGCAGGAGACCATTGAAAGGCTAACCGGGAAGACCACCCCCAAAGCCCTGGCCACCTTCGCCAGCGCCCACGAATACTACGGTCTGCACAAGACCGCCAAGGGCTGGGTCTTCCGCGAGTGGGCCCCCAACGCCACCGATATTTGGCTGGTGGGGGACTTCTCGAACTGGGAGCTGCTGCCGGAGTATAAGGCCAAGCGCCTGCCCGGGCGGGAGGTTTTTGAGTGGACTGGCCCGGCCAAGGCCATCAAGCACGAACAGTTCTTCCGTCTGGAGGTGCATTGGGCCGGCGGACGCGGCGAGCGCCTGCCGGCGTATGTCCGGCGCGTGGTGCAGGATCCCGAGAGCGGCCTCTTTGCCGCGCAGGTTTGGCAGCCCAAACCCTATGCGTGGAAGCACCCCTTTGTGCGGCCGAACCGCGCGCCGCTCATCTACGAGGCGCACGTAGGGATGGCCCAGGAGCGCGAGGGCGTGGGCACTTACACCGAGTTCGCCGAGAAGATCCTCCCGCGCATCAAGCAGGCCGGCTACAACACCGTCCAGCTGATGGGGATTATGGAGCATCCCTACTACGGCAGCTTTGGTTACCATGTCTCGAGCTTCTATGCCGCCAGCTCGCGCTTCGGCACGCCCGAGGAGCTCAAGGCGATGATTGACACCGCCCACGGGATGGGCCTGGCCGTTATTATGGACATCGTCCACTCCCACGCCGTGAAGAACGAGCGCGACGGCCTCTCTCTCTTCGATGGCACGCCCTACCAATACTTCCACGACGGCTCGCGCGGCTGGCACGATGCCTGGGATTCGCGTTGCTTCGACTACGGCAAGACCGATGTCCTGCACTTCCTCCTCTCCAACTGCCGCTTCTGGCTCGATGAGTATCACTTCGATGGCTACCGCTTCGATGGCGTCACCTCGATGCTCTACCTCCATCACGGCCTGGGCGTTGACTTCTCCAACTACGGGATGTACTTCGATAGCTCCGTGGATGAGGATGCGCAGACCTACCTCACACTGGCCAACGAGGTCATCCACACCGTTCGCCCCGATGCGCTCACCGTGGCCGAGGACGTCAGCGGGATGCCCGGCATTGGCGCGCCCCTCTCCGAGAAGGGGATTGGCTTTGACTACCGCATGGCGATGGGCGTGCCTGAGTGCTGGTTCAAGCTGGTGCGCGATGTGCGCGACGAAGATTGGTCCGTCGGCTTCCTCTGGCACGAGATTACCAACCGCCGCGCGGATGAATTGACCGTCAACTACGTGGAGTCGCACGACCAAGCGCTTGTGGGCGGCAAGTCCTTCATCTTCCAGATGCTCGACAAGGCGATGTACGAGGCGATGCATGTGGGCTCGGACAACCTCTACGTCAACCGCGGGCTAGCCCTGCATAAGATGGCCCGCCTGGCCACCCTTGGCTGCTCGTGCGCCTACCTCAACTTTATGGGCAACGAGTTTGGTCACCCTGAGTGGATCGACTTCCCGCGCGAGGGTAACAACAACTCCTACCATCACGCCCGCCGCCAGTGGTCGCTGCGCGATGACCCCAACCTCCGCTTCAAGGGCTTGGGCGACTTCGACGAGGCGATGATGCACCTCATCACGGCCGAGAACGCCCTCGAGGGCACCGTCCCGCGCAAGCTCTACGCCAACGATGCCGATAAGGTTCTGGCCTTTATGCGCGGCGAGCTCCTTTTTATCTTCAACTTCAATGGTGAGCACTCCTTCTCGGATTACCCGCTCATCGTGCCCCCGGGTGAATATCGCCATGTCCTCGACACCGATGCCGAGGCCTTCGGCGGCTTTGCGCGGATTACGCAGGGGCAGGACTTCCCGCTCTCGACCATCGAGCGCGCCAACGAAGTCTGCTTCGCCATCCATCTCTATGTGCCGGCTCATACGGCCTTGGTGCTCAAGCGCACCCCGCCGGCAACGGGTAAGACCCCCAAGGCGCGCGCTTAACCTCCGCGCGCCCAAGCCAAAGGATTCTCTCGCACACGCCTCAGAACACCGCGGGGTCAAGCTGCCCCGGACAAGACAAGGAAAGAACTATGGTCGCTGCAATCGTGCTAGCCTCCGGAAAGGCCACGCGAATGGGTTCCGGGTTGGATAAGTGTTTCCTCTCGTTAGGGAACATGCCGGTGGTGGCGTGGTCCTTGCTCGCCTTTGAGAAGTGTGCGGCGGTTGACCGGATTATCCTGACGGTGCGTAAAGATCAGCTAGGGGCCGCGCGTTCGCTTCAGGCAATGTTCGGCATTAGCAAGCTTAAAGCCATTGTGGTTGGTGGCGTGCGCCGGCAGGATTCGGTCCTTGCCGCGCTTAAAGAGGTGCCCACCTTTGATTGTCCGCAGGTGGTCATTCACGATGCCGCGCGCCCCTGCATCACCCCCGAGCTCATCACCGAGACCCTGAAGTCCGCCAAGCGCTTCGGCAGTGGCATCGCCGCCTGTCCGGTGGTCGATACCATCAAGGTGGTTGGCAAGGGCAATCTCGTTGAAAGCACGCCGCCGCGGGATAACCTTTGGGCCGTCCAGACGCCTCAGGCCTTCAATACCGAGCTCTTGCGCTCGGCCTATGAGCGCCTGGCACCCGACAAGAAGGTCACCTACACCGATGACTCGGCCGTTGTTGAAGCTGCCGGCACCGCCACTCACCTGGTCAAGTGGCTCGCCCCTAACCCCAAAATCACCACCGCGATCGACCTGACCATCACCGCGGCCATCCTCCGCCTCAACTAGGCCACCTCCGGTTATGCCCCGTCCCAAGCGCTACGCTATCATCAGCGATATCCACTCAAATATTGAAGCCCTCGACGCCGTCATCGCCGACGCCAAAGCCCAAGGCGTTGACGACTTTGTCTGCCTGGGCGATGTGGTTGGCTACAACGCCGCCCCCGCCGAATGTATCGCCCGCATCCGTGAACTCGGCTGTCGGGTCGTTAAGGGCAATCACGATCACTACTGCTCCGACTTCTCCGTCAATCTCGATGACTTCCAGCCCAATGCCGCCAGCGTCATTGAGTGGACCCGCCGGAATATCAGCGAGGAAGACACCCAATGGTTGCGTTCGCTTCCGCTGACCGCCACCATTATGGGCTTTACCATCGTGCACTCCACCTTGGATAGCCCGGAGAACTTCCGCTACGCCTTCGACACCCTCGATGCCGCCGACAGCTTCAATTGCCAGCGCACCCGCGTCTGCTTCCACGGCCACACCCACGTTCCTTGCATCTTCCAGCGTGCCGCGGGGGGCGATCGCAACCAGATTATGAAGTACGAGCCGGCCAATGGCCTCCTTGATCAGGGCACCTTCTTTATCAATGTGGGCTCCGTTGGCCAACCGCGCGATGGCATCCCCAAGGCCTGCTACCTCCTCTACACCACCGAGGGCCTCTCCAAAGTGGCCATTGAGTTCCGCCGTGTGGACTACGACATCGACGCCGCCGTCCGCCGTCTTGAGCTCGCCGGCCTCCCCCAACGCCTCATCAACCGCCTCTACTCAGGCACTTAAGCGCGCGTGGGGGCCGCCCTTCCCCGCGAGCAAGCTCGCGGGCACGCCGGGGGGTGCCGCCGTTGGCGGACACCACCGCCCCGTGTTTCCCCTTGGCCGGGCTTTTCTCCTTGGCCGGGGGTGTTTGCCGGCTGCCTCGCGTCCGCCAGCGGCGGCGCGTCCGCCCCCGTAAGTTTCCGCTGTTATTTTGTATAAGGTTTGATATACTGAGTGTCACAGAGGAGAGAAGAGAGGTGTACGATGAGTGCTAAAACGATTTCACGTGCCAAAGTGAAAGCTTCAAAGGCTTCAGGGGGTGTGATTCGAAAAGCCGACCCCACGCCTAAAGAACGTGCCGATTCCATCGCTTGGCTCAAGCGTTATGGGGCGATTTTCAACAAAGATGAAACGCGTATTGTCGGCGTTCGCCTAATGTAATTGATGAACGTCACCGCCCCACAAATTGTCTTTGGATACCACGGCTGCATTCGTGCCGTTGCCGAGCGTATACTCTCTGGTGAGGATGAAGATCTTACCCCTACGCAAGAAGTAGAGACCTATCACTGGCTTGGGCAAGGTATCTATTTTTGGGAGAATGCACCCGACCGTGCTGCCGAGTGGGCCCTCGCCTATGGTGAACAGAACGCCCGAAAACACCAGAAAGACCTTACTTCCGAGCAGGCAGCCCCCACGGTTATAGGGGCCATTATTCGCCTGGGACATTGCTTGAATCTCCTCGATGTTGCCTGGCACACAGCCTTCCTCAAGTCAGCCACGATTGCCGCGCAACATGTTGAACGGTTGAACCTTCCAAATCAGTCTTGGAAGCATACCATTGATTGTCTCGCCATCAACCATCTCTGTAGCAACCAACGCCCTGCTATTGACACTGTGCGTGGGTGTTTTCCTGAAGGGAAGCCCCTCTTTCCCGGTTCCTTCATCCTCTCCAAAACGCATGTTCAGCTCTGCGTTCGCAACACAGCCTGTATTATCGGTTATTTCCGCCCCAAAGGGGTTGCAGCCCTCATTGAAAACGCGCGTCACAAATAAGCGCGTATTTGTTTAGCACGGGCATAATCTCACAAATGAACTACGTCCTGGGTGTGCTGTCTCGCGTCCGCCAGCGGCGGCGCGGCCCGGCGTGCACCGTTGCTTGCAACGGCGGTTAGGGGGCCATTACGCGCCGGCGGCGCACCTCGCGGCGGCGCAGCCGCCACTTCACGCGGGCGCAGCCCGCCCCTCTCGGCCCGAAGGGCCACCCTCACGCGGGCGTAGCCCGCTCACCTCTCACCTCTCACCGTTCACCTCTCACCGTTCACCGTTCACCAATGTGCTATACTTTAGGGTATGAAGTGGCTTGTTTTGCTGTTTAGGTTGGTTTGCTTTGGTTGGCTTGCCGGCATTGGTTGGGCGGCGGGGGTGCAGGTGCGCTTGTCGCCGGAGGTGATTTATGCGGGCGATGCCTTTACGCTGGAGGTTTCGGCGGAGGGCGAGGAGGTGCGGGAGGCGCATTTCCGCTTTTCGGGCGAGGTGCAGTCGGCCGGGCGTAGCCAGAGCGTGATGATTGTCAATGGGGCGCGCTCCTCAAAGCTCAGTTACACCTTAATTCCTGCGCGCGAGGGGGAGTATCGCCTGGAGTCGCTGGAAGCGGAACTGGCCAGTGGCAAGCGGGTGAGGTATGCGGGGCAGGCGGCGGTGAAGGTCAAGCGGCTGGAGGCCGACCGCGCGGTTTCGGTCTCGGCGCGGGCGGTGATGCCGGAGGAGGTGGACGCTGCGGTGGAGGCGCCGCTCTTGCCGGGGGATGAGGTGGCGGTGGAAGTGACGGTGCGCGCGCCGGCATTGGAATTGGAGGGGCAAAAGCGTTCGCCCTTCTGGGGGGCGGATCTCTTTGGGCGGCTGAGTGAGCGGTTGCCGCAGGTGGCCTTCCGCGCGGATGTGGGGGAGGAGGGGCCGCTGCGCCTCAAGGAGGGCCGCGCCACGCTCAAGGGTCCGGAGGAGGTGGAAGGCGCGCTGCAGTGGACTTGGCGTTTTGCTTATGTGGCCGTGCGCACCGGCAAGCAGACCTTTGCCGCGCCGCTACTGAATGACCGCCGCGTGACGGGGGTTGACGCCCGCGGCCAGGCGCAGTTTACCCGCAGTGCGGCGATTGGCGAGACGCTGACGATTGAGGTGGCCCAGCCGCCGCTAGAGGGGCGGCCAACCGGCTGGACGGGGGCAATCTGCCGCCGCTTTGCTGTGGCGGTGGATACCGATGCGCAGAATGTGAAGATGGGCGACCCGGTGGCCGTGCGCGTTACGCTGGAGGCCGATTGCGATGGGGCATTGTTACGTGCGCCGGAACTGGGCGAACTGGAGGGCTTCCGGCGCTATGGCGAAGTGACGCGTGAGCGGCTCGAGGGCGGCGCTCGTTTTATTTATCACTTCCGCCCGATTCAGGCCGGGCTGTTGGAGGTGCCGCCGATGCGCTTTGGGTGGTTCGACCGCGCTGCGCGCGTCTATCGGGAGGAGACCTCCTCGGCCGTGCCCCTGCGTGTGCGCCCTTCGGCTCAGCTCCTGCTCTCCGATGACGATGCGCAGGCGGCCGGACTTCTGCCGCCGCCGGCGCTCCTGCTGCCCGACCCGGGGCAAGCGCCTGCTCAACCGCCGCGCCGTTGGCCCGAAGGGTGGGCGCTGGGGGCGCTGGCCTTGGGCGTTGGGGCGCTGGTGCTGCGCTTGGTGGCTCGGCCGATGGGGCAGCTGATAGCCGCGTTGGGCCGAGCTTTGACGGCCGGGCAACCCCGGGCGCGAGCGCTTCGGGCGCTACGGCGGGCGAAGTCCGCAGAGGAGGCCTTGGGGGCCATCCGCGCGTGGGCCGGGGAGCAGGCGCTCACCGAGCGCGACTTCCGCCGACTTTTGCCCGAAGACGCCGCCGGGGCGGAGGCTGTGGTGGCCTATGCGCAGCTGGAGCGTTCGCGCTACACCGGGCAGGGCGATTGGCAAGGTGCGCGCGCGTGTCTGGTTAAGGTGCTCGCTTCGCTCAAGGGGGCTGTGCGCGTGGTCGTGCTGATGGGCGTGTTGGCAGGGTGGGGGGCACAAGCCCGGGCCGAGGGGGCACAGGCCGATAGCTTCCTGCGCGAACAGGCCGAGGCGCTCTCCATCGCCGCCACAACGGCCGAGGCCTACGCGCAGGCAGCGGCCATCTGGCAACAGCTCTTGGAGGCGGGCGATGAGAGCCGGGCGGTGCTGCAGAATGGGACCGCGTGTCTGCTCTTGGCGCATCAACCGCAGGTGGCGCTCACCTGGGCGCGGCGGCAGGTGTGGCTGCATGGGTGGGATGACGGGGTGGCGCAGGGTGTGGCTGCGGCCTATGCGCAGTTGGGTGAGGCACCGAGCGTTTGGGTGCGGACATGGCGATGCTGGCCGGGCGTGGGGCGGGCCATCGATTGGGGGTGCGCGGGGCTCGGGGCGCTTCTGCTGCTGGGGGTGCTCTGCTCGCTGCGTCCTGGACGGCGTGCACGCGTGGTGGCGTTCGTGGCGGTGGGGCTCTGCGCGGGGCTGGCCCAGGCGAAGGTGACCTCCGCCGCGTGGTCGCTCAATCCCGCTTCGCCGGTCTATGTGGGGCAAGCCTACGAACTCTGCCTGACCCTTGAGACGGCGGCCGACGAGGAGATCTCCACCCTGCGCGTGGACCAGGGCCCGCAGTCTGTGCCCGAGCAGCGTGTGAGCCAGGCGGATGGGAAGCGGCGGACCACCTTTGTGTGGGAGCTGCAGAGCGCCTCGCCGCGCTTGGAGAGTATCCCGCAAGCGCGGCTCTTGGTGCAACTCACGCGGGTGCAGCGCTTTGGTTTCGGTTCGCACGCCACCACCACCATCGACCGCGCCTCTGTGCCGGCCTTTCAATACGAGGTCATGGCCTTGCCCCCGGAGGCCACCGGGGCCGCCATCGGCCACTACACGCTCTCCCTCGCGGCCAACCGCGGCACCTTCGCCCCCGGCGACATTCGCGAGGTGACGGCCATCTTGCAGGCCGAGGCCGGCATCATCCCGGCGGACTTCGCCTTCGCCTGGCGTGCGCCCGAAAGCTTCCCCGGCCGCCTCTATCCCTTCCGCGAGGTGGAGCGCACGCGCAAGCGTCTGGTGGCCAAGGCTTGGGTGGCCCCCGAGCCCGAGGCCGAGGCACCGTCCGTGGCCCTTGAGCCGCTGGCAATCTTTGATGTCCAAACGCGCAAGCGCTCAGAGGTGCAGGCACCGGCCCTGACCCTCCGCGCCCAGGAGGCCGAGCGTGAGGCGTCCGAGGCCGTGGAAGCCGCCCCGGAGCCGGCCCTGCTGCGCTTTGCACCGAGTGCCACCGCGCTCATCTTGGGCCCCGTGGAAGCGCCTTGGCAGGAGTTGAACCGCCGCGAGGGGTGGGCGATGGTGCGCACAGCCACCGGCCGTTGCGGCTGGGTGCCCTTGAAAGATTTGCTCGAAACGAAAGGTGAATAGCGATGCTCTTTTCTGCTCCGTTGTGTTTGTTGGCCCTGCCGGGGGTGCTGTTGGTGTGGGGGCTTGCCGCGTGGAGCCAATGGCGCCGCGCCAGCCGGATGAACGCCCTCTCGCGCCACGCCACAGGTCTGCCCCCTGGCGTGAAACTGCAAATGGCGGCGCTGTTGGTGGGTTCGCTTTTGGCCGTTCTGGCCTTGGCCGGACCGCGCTGGGGGCGTTCGGCCGAGGAGCAGGTGGTGCGGACGCGTAATGTGATGCTCGCGGTCGACGTCTCGCGCTCGATGCTCGCCGAGGATGTCCGCCCCAACCGCTTAGGCCGCGCGAAGGCCGACCTGATTGACCTCATTGACGCGCTGCAGGGCGACCGCGCCGGGGTCCTCGCCTTTCGCGGCAAGGGCGCGCTTCTCTGCCCGATGACCTCCGACCACGCCTTCCTCCGTCAAGCCATCGAGAGCCTCTCGCCCGAGAGCGCCCCTCCCGGCGAGACGGACTTGGCCGATGCCATCGCCAAATCCCTAGCCGCCTTCGCGCAGGCCCAGAGCGCCCACAACGCCATCGTCCTCATCAGCGATGGCGAGGATCTGGCCGGCCGGGCAGAAGCGCTGGCCAAGACCGCCGGGGAGTCCGGCGTGCCGATTTTCACCGTCGGTATCGGCTCGGCCCGTGGCGCGGTTATTCCCGAGGGCTCCGGTGTGCTCCAGCACGAGGGCAAACCCGTCGAGAGCCGCCTCACCGAACAGACCCTCGAACGCATTGCCGAGCTCAGCGGCGGCCGCTACGTCCCCCTGGCCACCGCCGGCACGGCCAAGACCACCCTGGGCGCCGTCTACGCCCGTTACTTGACGCGTCTGGCCGATCAGGAGGCCCGCGAACGGATTGAGACGGCCTACACCGACCGCACGACCCCCTTCGCCGTGGCGGCGGTTCTGGCCTTTTTGGTGGCCGGGGCGCTCTCCGCCGGGCGGCTAGGCGGGGCTCGGCGCGTGGCAGCCGGGGTGCTGCTGCTCGTGGGGCTGACCGGGGGCTCGCTCTGGGCGCAAGAGCCGGCCCGCGAGGGGCAGCGCGCCTACCGTCAGGGGCGCTATGCCGAGGCGGCTGCCGCCTATGCCAAGGCCCGCGAGGGGGCCGAAAGCGCCCAGCAGGCCCACTATGCCTATAACGAAGCGCTGGCCCTCCATCAGGCGGGCGACGTCACCAACGCCCTCGCGCGCGTTCGTCTGGCGGTGGAAGACCGCGACTTCACTGCGCGCGCCTCGACCTTGGAGGGCACCTTGCTTCTAGCCCAGGCCGAGTCCGCCACCAATGCGGTCGGGCGCTTGGCGTTGCGCGAGGAGGCCGCCGCGGCCTTCACCCGCGCCCTGCAGGCCGAGCCCACGGAGGTTGCCCGGCGCAACCTCTCCCGCGCGCTCGCCGGGATGGCGGAGTTGCGCTTTGCGGCGCGGCGCGAAAAGGCCTTGGCCGCCGCGCAAGGGCAGGGGCTTGGTCAGCAGATTCCCGCGCTTTTGGTGCAACAGCGCGCGCTTGCCAAGGCCGCGCCCGAGGTCTTTACCCTGCGCGAGCCGGCGGCGCGGTTGCTCCAAGCCGAGCAGTTGGCGCGCGATGTCCGCACGCAGGCCGATCGTTGGTTCCCCATCCTTGAGGCGCTGCCCCAAGCCGTCACCAATGAAACGCTGCGGTTGGAGATTGAGCGCCGCGCCGAGGAGGCTCGTCAGGCGCTCGATGGGGCCGCCGCGCAGTACGAAGAGGTGCGCGGCGATGCCCAGGCGCTCATCGCCGGCGAGCCCTTTGTCTACGACCTCTGGAAGACCTTTGCCGATCCGCCCGCACTGAATGCCGAATCGATTGCCGTGCAGACCAATGCCCTCACCTCCCTCTCGCCCTATCAGCCGGCGCGTGAGGACGAGGCCGAGGTCTTGGCCTTGACCCAACAGTTCCGCCTGCTCTTCCCGCAGTGGGCCGAGGAGCAGCTCCAGCAGCAGGCCGCCAGCACCAATGAGGTCTCCTTCACCGAGGCCGATCGCGACCTCATTGCCCGAACGGCCGATGCCATTGTCCCCCTCCTTGCCCCGCCGGTGAAGCCCGAGGCCAAGCGCGAGGTGATGGAGAAGCTTCTGCTCATCCGCGAGCACCTGCCCAAGCAGAACAATGCCCCGCAGCCTCAGCAGAACCCCCAACAGCAACAACAGCAGCAACAGCAACAAGCGTCGCCCCAGCCCACAGAGCAGCCCCAGGAGCAACAATCCCAGCAACAACAAGCCCAGGAACAGCAAGAGAAGGCCAAACAAGAGGACCTTCAGGCTTTGCTCCAAAAGGCCGATGACCGCAACCGCGAACACGAACGCGAAAAGCAACGTCTCCGCCGCGCCGCCACTCCGCCCACCGCCCGCGACTGGTAGCTTCCAGCGTGAGCAACCACAAAGAAAGGCACGCCGGGAAAGGGGAAGGCACGCAGAAGGCAACGCAGAAGGCACGCAGGATTATCAACCACAAAGAAACACAAAGAAACACAAAGAAACACAAAGAAAAGCACGCCGGGAAAGGGGAAGGCAACGCAGAAGGCAACGCAGAAGGCACGCAGGATTATCAACCACAAAGAAACACAAAGAAACACAAAGAAAGGCACGCCGGGAAAGGGGAAGGCACGCAGAAGGCAACGCAGAAGGCACGCAGGATTATCAACCACAAAGAAACACAAAGAAACACAAAGAAAAGCACGCCGGGAAAGGGGAAGGCACGCAGGGTGGTGTGGGGCTGCGCCCCGCGCGGGGCCACAGATGAGCACGCCATAATCGAAGCGGGCGGCTTTAGCCGTCCGGCGCGGGCTATTAAGCGTGGGGCCGTGGCCTGCTCCGCCAGGCCGCCCGGGCGTTAGCGCATCCTCTCCTTGGGCGGCTGGAACTCGCACCCCGGGCGGGGGAAATCATTAACCCTTAGGGATAATTCAATTAACCCTTAGGGATAATTCAATTAACCCTGAGGGATAATTCAAATAACCCTGAGGGATAATTCAAATAACCCTGAGGGTTAATGATGCTCAGCGGGGCGGGTTGAGGTCTTGCCTGGGCCTATTCGAGCGTTCACCCTGGGCGGGGGAAGTTGGGCACCCCCGAGCCCGTCCGCTTGACACGCCACGTCACCCGTTTTCACGGGCCTTGTCCCCGCGGCCCTCGCCGCTAACCGCTAACAGCTAACAGCTAACCGCTAACAGCTAACGGCTAACAGCTAACGGCTAACTATGCTATACTGCTCCCTGTCACGGATGGCAACGGGGCTCCCCTGCCGTTTGGGACATGGATGTGCGAGACGAGAGACGATGAAGCACAAGCGTAGCGGAGCGGTTGCAGTTGCGGTCCTGTGGGCCGTGATGGCTTGGGCTGTTGGAACGAAAGGGAAGGCGGATATGCCGACATTGGATTGGCTGGGGCGCGAGGAGGCGGCTAAGCAGCCCTATCGCAAGCTGGTCATCTTTGGCGTGGGCCCCGCCCGCCTCGCCGAAGCGAAAATCGACTTCCGCCAAACCCCCTACGACATCCTGAAAGGCAGGTACGCGTGATGGAGACGGCATTTGGGCAGTATGACGAGGTGCGCGAGCAGGAGGCGTGCGAGCGGGCGGTGGCGTGGTCGACGGCGATTGGGTTGCAGCGGGTGGATGGGCTGGAGGTCTCGGACTATTTGCGCGAGACGGCGCGGCGGCATGTGGCGGGGGAGATTACGCAGGCCGAGGCGGGGGAGCTGATTGCGAGCTACTACGAGACGAAGTCCGGGCAGGCGCAGCCGGCGGGGGTGGCGGAGGCGGACAAGGTTTCACGGCGGATTTGCGAGGTGCTCGCCTCGCCGGGGTTTCGGCTGTCGCCGGAGTATTTCTTGGGGTTGCATAGGGTGCTCTTTCAGGATGTCTTTGACCACGCCGGGCGCGTGCGCGAGGTGGAGCTGACCAAGCGTGAGTGGGTGCTTGATGGCGATACGGTGCACTACACGCCGGCCTTTCTGGTGAAGGAGTCGTTGGCTTACGACTTTGCGCAGGAGCGGGCGTTTCGCTATGCGGGGCTCTCGGCGGAGGCGCAGGTGGCGCACTTGGCTGCGTTTATCGCCGGGGTGTGGCAGATCCATCCCTTCCGGGAGGGGAACACGCGGACGACGGCGGTCTTTGCCATTCAGTATCTGCGTGCGCTGGGGTATGCGGCGGAGAATGCGCTTTTCCAGGAGAAGGCGTGGTTTTTCCGTAATGCGTTGGTGCGGGCGAACTACGCCAATGCCCAACGGGGGGTCGATCGGACCTTGGGGCCGTTGGAGGACTTCTTGAAGGTGTTGCTCTTGGGGGCGAACTTGGAACTCAAGAGCCGCGCATTGCGCATCGAGACAAAGCGGGAGGCAGGGCAATGATGCTCAAGCAGTATCGCCTCTTTGAGCGCGAATAAGGCTTGCCTGTTGGGTGGGGGTTTGATAGGCTATGGACAGTATCTCCCGGGAGAGGGGGATGATGATTGGAGACGAGATGACAACGAGACGAGACTTTCTGAAGGCAACGGGCTGCGGTTTGGCGATGGGTGCTGCGGTGGCAGCGGCCCCGGCATTGGCGCAAGCCCCGGCCAAGAAGCGCCCCAATATCCTCTTTATTATGACCGATGACCACGCGGCGCACGCGATCACGGCCTATGGCTCGCGGATTAACAAGACGCCGAATCTGGACCGTCTGGCCACGGAGGGCGCGCTCTTCCAGGATGTCTTTGTGACGAACTCGATTTGTGCGCCTTCGCGTGCGTGCATTCTCACCGGTATGTACAGCTGCCAGAATGGCGTGCCTACCTTTAACGACCTCTCTCCGAAGATCAAGACCGTGGGCGGGACCTTGCGCGAGGCCGGCTACTACACCGCGATGCTCGGCAAGTGGCACATGGGTGGAGTCCACACGATGCGCGATAGCGATTGGGACCGTTGGGCGATTTACCAGTGGCAGGGGGTCTACTTCGATCCCTTCTTCCTGACCAACGCGGCCAAGTGTCCGCGTGGCTTTGAGGGGAACCTGGACGCGAACAAGGGGCGGATCTCCTTCCCCGGCGAGTACGCCACCGACAACCTCACGCGCGTGACCAAGAGCGTCATCGACGAGGCGGTGGAGCAGGATAAGCCCTTCTGCGTCTTTATGTTGCACAAGGCGCCGCATCGCAACTGGCTGCCGAGCCCGAAGTATAAGGCCGCCTTCCGCGCCAAGACGCTGGCCGACATCCCCTGCCCCGATACGATCTTCGACGACTTCAAGGGCCGCGCTTCGCCCATCAAGCGTACGGCAATGACCCTTGAGCACCACATGCGCATTGAGGAGGACCTCAAGCTGACCGAGTACTTCTCCGAGGGCGGGCAGTTCCCGGGGGTCGACCCCGCGCAGTACAAGAGCGGCGAGAGCCGCGGCCGCTGGCCGAAGGAGTTGCGTGATGAGCAGGGGTTGAGCGCCGCCGAGCGCGAGCGCCGCCGCCGCGAGCGCATCAAGCTCTCCTACCTGCGCTATATGCAGGATTACCTCGCCTGCGTGCAGAGCGTCGATGACAGCGTCGGCGAAATGCTTGACTACCTCAAGGCCAAGGGACTCGACGAGAACACCATCGTCATCTACACCGCCGACCAGGGCTTCTTCCTGGGCGATCACGGCCTCTACGACAAGCGCTTTATGATGGAAGAGACGCTGAAGATGCCCTTCCTGGTGCGCTGGCCGGCCGCCGTCAAGCCCGGCACGGTCAATACCGACCTCATCACCAATGTCGACTTCGCGGCCTTCTTCGCCGATGCCGCCGGGGCCCCGCAGCCGGCGAATTGGCAGGGCCGTTCCTTCCTGCCCAACATCACCACCGGCACGCCGAAGGATTGGCGCAAGAGCTTCTACTACCGCTACTACATCGAGGGCGGTGAGCACAACACCCCCGCCCATTATGGCGTGCGCACCCCGCGCTACAAGCTCATCCGCTACTACAAGGTGGACGAGTGGGAGCTCTTTGACCTGAAGAAGGACCCCGAGGAGCTCGAGAATGTCTACGGCAAGCGCGAGTATGCCAAGGTGACCGAGACGCTCAAGAACGAGCTCTTCCGCCTGAAGAACTCCCTCGGCGACGCCGATCAGTACTACGATTGCGGCGAGTATGACACCCGCCACCGCATTGATAACAGCCTCTTTGAATAACGTAAGGAGATCCTATGCGCACTGAATACACGATTAACAAGGTCGATCGTCTGCCGGATTTCGACCCCGAAGACCCCATCTGGCAGAAGGCCGAAGCCGGCGAGTTTGCCTACTGGCACGAGAAGAGCTCCGAGCACCACCCTGCCACCGTCCTGCGCGCCTTGCACGACGGTAATGACATCATGCTCTACTGGCAGGTGTCCGATCGCTATGTCCGCATCGTCCACACCGCCCTCAACTCGATGGTCTGCGAGGATGCCTGCGTGGAAGCCTTCCTCCAGCCCCTGAAGATTGAGAAGGGTTACATCAACCTCGAGATCAACGCCGGCGGCTGCATCCACTCTTCGCACATCCGCAACTGGACCCGTGCGCCCGGTGGCTTCGCCGACTTCGAGTATGTGGCCAAGGATACCATCCGCAAGCTCACCGCCAAGGGCAACCTCCCGCAGGTCATCGACCCCGAGACCTCCGAGCCGACCGCTTGGTGGATGATTGTTCGCATCCCTCGTGCCTACCTTGAGAGCATCTTTGGTCCGCTGGGCGACCTCTCTGGTCAGACTTGGCAGGGTAACTTCTGCAAGTGCGCCGATTGCTCCAGCCGCCCGCACTGGGGAACCTTGATGCCCCAGAGCCCCGAGCTGAACTTCCACGTGCCGAAGTACTTTAGCCCCATCAATTTTGGGAAATAAACTCCCGCGCGGCGCCCGGCCTCCGGGCGCCGCTTCTTTGCTTCTGCCAATGTCCTCCCCCGTCTCTCCCGTTGAAGCCGACCGCCTCACCGAGGCCGACCTGTTGGCCGCGCTCACCGCGCCCGATGCCGGGCCCCTCTTCGCCCGTGCCCACGCGCTGCGGTTGCAGACCAAGGGCAACGCCGTCTTCCTGCGCGGGCTGGTCGAGCTCTCGAGCATCTGTGCGCGCGATTGCCTCTATTGCGGGATGCGCCGGAGCAACTCGCACGCCCACCGCTATGCAATGGACGATGCGGAGATTCTCGCCTGCGCGCACTTGGCCCGTCAACTCGACTTCGGCACCGTGGTCCTCCAAGCCGGGGAGTGTCCGCAACTGTGGACGCGCGAGCGGGTGGCCGAACTCGTTCGGCGCATCAAGGGCGAGACTGGCCAGCGCGTCACCCTCTCCTTGGGCGAGCGCTCCGAGGCCGATACCGCCGCTTGGCGTGAGGCCGGGGCCGATCGCTACCTGCTGCGCTTCGAGACCTCTGACCGCGCCCTCTTTGCGCACATTCATCCGGGGGCAGAGGCCACGCCTGGGGGCGAACACCCGCGCCTGGCGCAGCTGCGCCGGATGAAGGCGCAGGGCTATGAGATTGGCAGCGGCGTGATGGTTGGGTTGCCCGGGCAGACGCTCCGCTCTGTTGCGCGCGACCTGCTGCTCTTCCGCGAGCTGGCGCTGGATATGGTCGGTCTCGGGCCCTACATTCCGCACCCGGAAACGCCCCTAGGCCGCGAGGCCACGCCTTCGGAGGAGCCGGCGACGGTCGACTTCACCTGCCGCTGCTACGCCCTCGCGCGCCTCCTCCTCCCCCACGCCAACATTCCCTCCACCACCGCCCTCTCCACCATCGACCCCGCCCACGGCCGCGAGCGCGGCCTCACCTCCGGCGCCAACGTCTTTATGCCCAACCTCACCCCCGCCAATCGCCGCGAGGGGTACCTCATCTATCCCGGCAAGATTTGCGTCCGCGCCCCCGAAGCCGACAGCCTCAGCGCCCTGCACGCGCTCTTTGCCAAACTCGGCCTACGCCACGTCAGCGCCTAAAAAGAGTCGAAAAAGTGCGCTCTTGTGCAGAAAGTGCTTGCAAGCCGCACAAACGTGTGCTACAATTGCCCCCGTTTTTTGAGCGTGCGAACTTAGCTCAATTGGCAGAGCTCCACCTTGCCAAGGTGGAGGTTGAGGGTT
>JBJEVY010000050.1:0-28850 GCA_051884775.1 Candidatus Spyradenecus sp.
TCCAGTTGCCTACACTATACTCAAACACCCAACCCAAAGTCAAGCGCTTTTTGGGAAGGAGGGGGACGGAGGGACCGGAGGCCATAGACCTCTCCTTGCGCTCGCCCCGACAACCATCTCAACAAGGCCCCCATGCCATTACCGTTCGCCCGGAGTTGAATTATTATGCCTTAGGGTTAATTGAATTAACCCTAAGGCATAATTGAATTATCCCTAAGGGTTATTTCAATTATCCCTTAGGGTTAATTATTCCTTCCGCCCCGGGAAGCAGTTTTCACCCGGCGTGCGGGAAGTCGCGCCAGGCCGCAGCGCAAAACGCCACGCGCCAGCGGTTGGCCGTTAGCGGAAGAGCAGATTCTATTAGTAGATGGACCGACAGCGGACAGTGCTGGCGCTTGATGTGTAAACCCCGGCAGAACCATAGACAGAACACCACATAAAGCCCGCGTCTATCCGTCGCGGCACGCGAGCTGTCGGCTTGTATGTTATCTTCCCAGTCATCCACGCGCCTGCGGGAGGGCGGGGAAGATGGTTTAGAGGATGATGCCGAAGGGTTGGAGGACGCGGTCGAGGACGCCTTGGGTTTCGGAGATGGCCACGCCGTAGTTGGTGATGGGGACGCCGGCGGCCTTAGCTTGGTCCATACGCCAGAGCATAAAGGCGCGGTTGATCATGCACCCGCCACAGTGGATGACCAGGGCGTATTGGGCGAGCTCCTTGGGAAAGTCCTTGCCGGAGACGACCTCGAAGGTCAGTTCCTTGCCGGTCTTCTCGCGAATCCAACGGGGGATTTTGACGCGGCCGATGTCGTCCTCGGCGGCGTGGTGGGTACACGCTTCGCCAATGAGGATACGGTCGCCATCCTGCAGGTGGCGGATGGCGGCGGCACCTGCGGCCAGGGCCGGGAGGTCACCCTTGAGACGCGCCATCAGAATCGAATAGGTGGTGGCCGGGAGGTCGCTCGGCAGTTCGTCAATCATCCGGCGGACCACTTGCGAATCGCAGATGGCTAGGTCAGGGCGGAAGCGCTCGACGGCCTCGCGAATGCGGTTCTCGGTCACGACCACCGAGAGGTAGTCGCGGTCGAGCGCGTTGCGCAGGACGTTGACCTGCGGCAGGATAATGCGCCCCTTCGGCGCCTGGGAGTCGATGGGGATAATCTGCAGGACCGTTCCGCCGGGCGGCACGATGCCATCGAGCGGCTCGGGCGGGGAGACAAAGTGGCGCGGCAGGAGCTTGGTCATCGCCGGCTTGAGGGTGTTCAGGAAGTCGCTCCGGCTCCCCTCCACGCGCACCACCTGTGCGCCAACGGTCGCCCAGGTCTGCAAAAAGGCCTCCGAGGGCGGGCACCGGTCGCACTGCGTCACGAGAATCAGGAGCGGCTTCTCGCGCTTCTGCGCAAGGGCCAACAGGTCGGGATCCGGCGCTTGACCATCATCAGCCACCACGCCAAAGACCAAATCCGCGCGCGCGAGGGCCGCCTCGGTCCGCGCCTTACGAGCCGACCCAAGGATGGAGCGGTCGTTCCAGCCGCCGGTATCGAGCCACAGGATCGGGCCGAAGGGCAACAGCTCCATCGCCTTTTCCACCACATCCGTTGTCGTCCCCGCCACGGGGGAGACAATCGCCACATCCTGCCCGGCAATCCGGTTGAGCAGGGTAGACTTGCCGACATTGGCCCGGCCAACCAACGCAATGGTCAGCCGCGAAGCCTTCGGGGTTGCTTGCATCATCTCTCAACGCTCCTTACAGCGCAATCTCTAACGCCGCGCAGTATACCACAGCCCCGCCTATCTGTCAGCCCACCTCGCCACCCTTATCCCGAGAATCCCCCGAGACAAGACACTGTAGGCTTGACAGCGAATAGGTGGTGGTTGTATATTGAGGGCGTTCGATTGGGGCGGAAGACCTGCAAGGGCTCCCCGCCGCCGCTCGGATGTCATATTCAATGTTGCGTCACGCAACCTTTCGTTCAGAAGGAACTACCACAATTCCAAGGCACGAACGAACGGTCTGCGGAGCGCGCTGGGTCTATGCCCGGCGTGTTTCCCGTTCCTGTTTTCGTGCACGGCTGTGGTAGGCCTCTTCTGGAAACACGACGCGGAGACACGCCTTTATTGTCTCTGTGCCCGAAGAGAAGGGCGGCCTCTGTTGCAACACAGGTAGAGAACACTTCCACAGGAAGGGTGCGCAGCAGATGAAGGTTGTGATATTGGCCGGTGGCAAAGGGACGCGGATTAGCGAGGAGTCGCGCGCGCGGCCCAAGCCGATGATTGAGATTGGCGGGATGCCGATCCTCTGGCACATTATGAAGGGCTACGCGCACTACGGCCACCGGGACTTCATCATCTGCGCGGGCTACAAGCAGCAGGTCATCAAGGATTGGTTCGCGAGCTACTTCCTGCATAGCAGCGATGTCACCTTCGATTGGACCGGCGGGTGCAATGCGCTGACGGTGCACCATCAGGCGTGCGAGCCGTGGCGGGTGACGGTGGTGGATACGGGCTTGGAGACGATGACCGGCGGGCGCATCAAGCGTATTGAGCCCTATGTCGCGGGCGAAAGCTTCCTGATGACCTATGGCGATGGGGTCTGCGATGTGGACCTGGGCGCGTTGGTAAACTTCCACCGCGCGCACGGGAGGATTGCCACGCTGACAGCGGTGGTACCCGAGCAGCAGAAGGGCTTTTTGGATATTGGCGAGAACAACTCGGTGCGCGCCTTCCGCGAGAAGTCGTCGGCCGACGCTGCGCCGATCAACGCGGGCTTTATGGTGCTCAATCCGGGGATTTTCGACTACCTCGATGGCGACGGGTGCATCTTCGAGCGCGCGCCGCTGGAGCAGTTGGCCGCGGCGGGGGAGCTGAAGAGCTACGTCCACCGGGGCTTTTGGCAGTGTATGGATAATATCCGCGAGCACGCGCTCCTAGAGAAGCTTTACGCCGAAGGGAGGGCGCCGTGGAAGGTGTGGTGAAGCACGCAGGAGCGGTCTACGCCGGCCGGCGGGTGTTGGTGACCGGGCACACGGGCTTCAAGGGCTCGTGGTTGTGCGAGTGGCTGCTTTCGCTGGGCGCGCAGGTGCATGGGCTGGCCCTGCCGCCGCCGACCGAGCCGGCGCTCTTTGAGCAGTTGCAGTTGGCCGATCGCCTGGCCTCGCACACCCTCGGGGATATTCGCGACCTGGCGTGCGTTCGCGAAGTGGTTGCGCGCGTGCAGCCTGAGTTCGTCTTCCACCTGGCGGCCCAGCCGTTAGTGCGCCTCTCCTACACGCAACCGGTGGAAACCTTTGCCACCAACGTAATGGGCACGGTGCACGTCCTAGAAGCCTGCCGCGCGCTGCGGGGCAAGTGTTCGCTCGTGTGCATTACCACCGACAAGTGCTACGAGAACCGCGAGACCGCCCGCGCCTATCGCGAGGATGACCCGATGGGCGGCTACGACCCCTACAGCTGCTCGAAGGGCTGCGACGAGCTGGTCATCTCCAGCTATCGCCGCTCCTTCTTCGGCACGCCCGAGAGCCCGGTGTGGGTGGCCTCGGCACGCGCGGGGAATGTCATTGGCGGGGGCGACTGGGCGGCTGACCGATTGGTGCCCGATTGTATGCGCGCCCTGGCCGCGGGCCGGCCCATCCCGGTGCGCAACCGCTTCTCCACGCGCCCCTGGCAACATGTCCTCGAGCCCCTGGGCGGCTACCTCACCCTCGGTGCGGCCCTCGACGCGAGGCAGGACTTCGCCGTGGCCTCCGGTTTCAACTTTGGGCCAGACCCCGCCGCCAACCGCTCGGTCTTGGAGTTGGTGCAGGAGTTGCTCAAGCACGCACCCGGCAGTTGGGTGGACCGCACCGAGCCCAACGCCCCGCACGAGGCCGGGCTGCTCAATCTCGACATCGCCAAGGCTCGCGAGTTGCTCGGTTGGTGCCCGCGCTGGGACTTTGCGCAGACCATTGCCGCCACTGTTGCCTGGTACCAAGCCGTCCACGATGGGGACGATCCCCTAGCCATCACCCAAGCCCAGTTGAAGGAGTTTATCGCATGAACACTGAAACCTTGAAGGCCGAAATCCTCGTCAAAACCGCCGAATACTACCGCTTGGTTCACGCGCCCAAGCAGGCCGAACCCTTCGTGCCAGGCAAAACGCGCGTCAACTACGCCGGGCGCGTCTTTGACGAGGCGGAGATGACCAATCTCGTCGATTCAGCCCTCGATTTCTGGCTCACCTACGGCAAGTGGTCGCAGCAGTTCGAGGAGGGGTTGGCCAAGTATCTCGGAGTCCGCTTTGCGCTCTTGGTCAACTCCGGCTCGTCGGCCAACCTCCTGGCCTTCGCCACGCTCACCTCACCCCGTCTTGGCGAGCGGCAAATCCGGCGCGGCGACGAAGTCATCACTGTGGCCGCTGGCTTCCCTACCACCATCGCCCCCATCATCCAGTATGGCGCCGTGCCCGTCTTCGTTGATGTCGATCTCGAAACCGCCAACATCCGCGCCGACCTGCTCGAGGCCGCTTGGTCGCCCAAGACCAAGGCCGTGGTGCTCGCCCACACCCTGGGCAACCCCTTTAACCTCCGCGCCGTCAAAGAGTTCTGCCAGAAGCACAACTTGTGGCTGGTGGAGGATAACTGCGATGCCCTCGGCTCGCGCTACGACGGCCGCCTTACCGGCACCTGGGGTGATATCGGCACCTCCTCCTTCTATCCCCCGCACCACATGACGATGGGTGAGGGCGGCGCGGTCTATATGAACGACCCCACCCTCCACAAGATTGCCCTCTCCATTCGCGATTGGGGGCGCGATTGTTGGTGCCCCTCTGGCCGGGACAACACCTGCGGCTGCCGTTTCACCAAGCAGTTCGGTCGCCTCCCGGTGGGCTACGACCACAAGTATGTCTATTCCCACTTCGGCTACAACCTCAAGGCCACCGATATGCAGGCGGCCATCGGCTGCGCCCAGCTCGAGAAGTTCCCCGCCTTTGTCCAGCAGCGCAAGGCCAACTACGCCCGCCTCCGCGCCGGCTTGGAAGATGTACCCCAGCTGCAGATCTTCCGGCCCGAAGCCGAGGCTGCCCCCTCCTGGTTCGGCTTCCTAATGATTGTCCGCCCCGAGGCCGGCTTCACCCGCAACGACCTCGCCCAGCACCTCGAGCGCGCCAACATCCAAACCCGCAACCTCTTCGCCGGCAACATCACCAAGCACCCCTGCTTCGACACCCTGCGCGAAGGCCTCGACTACCGCATCGCCTCCCCCCTTCCTAACACCGACACACTCATGACCTCCGCCCTCTGGGTCGGCCTCTACCCCGCCATGGGCAACCAAAAGCTCGACTACATCATCCAAACCATCCGCACCTTCTGCGGAAAGTAGGCAACAGGTCGTAGCACAATGAAGGCGAGCGATTGGATTGTCGACTTTCTGAAACGCCGGGGCGTGACGACGCTCTTTGGCTACATCGGCGGGATGGCCACCCATCTCATCGATTCCGCCAGCCGGACGGAGGGTGTTCACTTTATCCAGACCTACCACGAGCAATCCGCCGGTTTCCTGGCCGAGGGCTACGCCCGCCAATGCGGCTTGCCGGGTGTGGCCATTGTAACGAGCGGCCCGGGCGCGACAAACCTGGTAACCTGCATTGGCGATGCTTACTTCGACTCCGTCCCGACGCTCTTCATTACCGGCCAGGTCAACACCTACGAGTGCAAAGGCTCCAAGCCCATCCGCCAACAAGGCTTCCAAGAAGCCGAGGTGGTGGAGATGGTCCGCCCGCTCTCCAAAGCCGCCTTCTTCATCGACCGCGCCGAACGCGTGTGCGAGGTTTTTGAGGAGGCGTGGCAGATTGCCGTAAGCGAGCGCCCGGGGCCGGTGGTTATCGATTTGCCGATGGACATCCAGCGCGCGGAAATTGACCCCGAAACCGCAGCTCACAGCACTCGGCAGGAACTCTCTAAGATTCTCTCGGAGACGGACCTCGGCCGCATTGTTGCGCACATGAAAGCCTCTCAGCGGCCATTGTTGCTCCTGGGGCAAGGGGCTCAAGGGGCCAACGGCGCGGTTGCCGAACTGGTCAAGTGCCTGCCGTGCGTGGTCTCGCTGATGGGCAAGGGCGTTGTGGCGGAGGAGGAGCCCCTCTTTGCGGGGATGATTGGCAGTTATGGTAACCGATGCGCAAATCTGACTCTGGCGCGCGCCGACCTGGTCGTGGCCGTTGGCAGCCGCCTAGATACGCGCCAAACCGGCGCCATGCGTTCGGCGATGGAAACAGGGCGGCGAATCCTGCACATTGATATTGACCTAGGGGAGCTGCAGCACAACCGCTTAACCAACCGGGAAACCTTCCAAGGGGAGGCGGCAGACTGTCTGATACGCCTAGCCCGCGCGCTCGAAGGCTTCGCCGTCAGCCCCGCGTGGGCCCAGGAAGTGACCGCGCTACGCACGCGCTATAGCCAGGAGGCGGAGGTGGCGCGCTTTGCCGAAGTGGCAGAACCGTATCATCAAATGCGTTGGTTAGGCGCACACAGTCCAAGATCGGTCCACTTCGCCGTTGACATTGGGCAGAACCAAATGTGGGCTGCGCAGACGCTCCGGTTGCGCGCGGGGCAACGCTTCTTCACTTCCGGCGGGATGGCGCCGATGGGCTATGCCTTGCCGGTGGCCATCGGCGCCGCCTTTGCCGATCCCTCGCGCCCCTATTTGGCGATAATGGGCGATGGCGGGCTCTACTTCGCCCTCCAAAGTCTGCCGCTGCTGGCGCAGTATCACCTGCCGGTCAAAGCCGTTGTCTTCAACAACCGCACCCTGGGGATGATTACACAGTTCCAGACACTCTACTTCAACGCCAACTACGCGGCCACCACGGCAGACGGTGGCTATCAAGCCCCCGACTGTGAAGCCCTGGCCCACGCGTTCGCGCTGCCCTTCCACCGCGTAGAGACGGAGGCGGACTGGCAACAGGCCCTTGCGCTCCCTGGTCCGGCCCTCATCGAAGCCCCCCTGCCGCCGCTGACCACCGTCACCCCGAAACTCGAGTTCAACCGCCCCTTCTACGATATGACCCCGCTCCTCCCCCGCGATGAACTGGCGGCAATCCTACAGGGGAACTACCAATGACACGCATTTTGATGACAGGCGGAACGGGGTTCTTTGGGCAGTCGATGGTGGATTACCTGGCGCGGCACCAGGGAGAAGTGGAGCTGATGCGGCTGGCGCGGCGGGGCGGGGAGTTGGTGGGGGACGTGCGTACCTTCGATGTGGGCTCTGCGCGCTTTGATGCCATCATCCACGCGGCCACGCCCACGCAGGGGCAGCTTCCGGAGGCTGAGCTGCGCTCGATTATCCTAGAGGGCACTGCCAATATGCTCGAACAGGCTAAGCGATGCGGGGCGCGGCGCTTTATGATGGTCTCCTCGGGCGGAGTCTATGGCGGCGGGTGGACGCGGTCCATTCGCGAGACGGACGCGCCCAAGCCGGTGACGGCCTACGGTCAAGCGAAGCTGGAGGCTGAGGCAAGGGCCGCGGCCTCAGGGCTGCACGTGCTGCTGCCGCGCTGCTTTGCCTTTACCGGGCGGCGTCTACCGCGCACGGCGCACTTCGCCATCGGTAACTTCATCGCCGACGCGCTGGCTGGACGAGAAATTGTCATCCGAGGCGATGGTTCACCGTTGCGCTCGTATATGCACGCCGACGATCTCTGCGCCTGGCTGCTGGCCATCCTCGCACGCGGAGAGAGTGGCCGTCCCTACAACGTGGGTTCGGACGAGGCCATCTCCATCCGCGCACTTGCCGAACTCGTGCGCGAAACCCTCGGCTCGCGCAGTCCCGTGCGGGTGCTAGGCGGAGCGGTCCCCGGCGCAGCGAATGCCTATGTGCCAGACATTACCCGAGCCCGCAAGGAACTCGGTTTACAACTCACCTACTCGCTTCCCCAGGCCATCCGCGCCAGCCTGTTAGAAGGAGAAAAAGCATGAAACTCATCAGTATTGTCGGTGGTTGCTACAATGAAGCCGAGAACTTACCAGAACTCTACGAGCGCTGTCGGGCAGTCCTAGCTAAGTGGCCGCAGTACGACTACGAGTTCGTCCTGGAAGACAACGCTTCCACCGATGGCACCCGGGAGGTCCTGCGCAGTCTGGCGGCACGCGACCCCAAGTTCCGCGTCATCCTCAACGCCAACAACTTCGGCCACATCCGTTCTCCCTTCAACGCCCTGCTCAACGCGCACGGCGACGCGGCCATCTGGATGTGCACCGACCTCCAGGAGCCGCCAGAGGTCATCGATGACTTCCTCCGCGCCTGGGAGGCCGGTAACAAGGTTGTCGTAGGCGTCCGGCAAGGCACACGCGCCAACCCCCTCCTCGAGCTCCTGCGCCGGGGCTACTACTGGGCGCTGCAAAAGTCCGCCCCCGGCCAGCGCGTCATCGCCAAGTTCACCGGCTTTGGTCTCTACGATCGCGCCTTTCTTGAAGCCCTCAAGCGCTTTCACGAGCCCTACCCCTACTTTCGCGGACTGGTCAGCGAGATTGGCTTCCGCCGCGCCGAGGTCCCCTTTGTGCAAGACCGCCGCAAGCACGGTGTCACCAAGAACAACTTCTTCACCCTCTACGATATGGCGATGACCGGCTTCGTCAACCACACCAAGTTGCCCCTGCGCTTCGCCGTCTTCTGCGGCTTTCTGACCGCCGCCGCCTCGCTCCTCATTGCGCTGGGCTACCTGGCCTACAAGCTGCTGCACTGGGACTCCTTCCGCCTGGGGATGGCACCGATGGTCATTGGCATTTTCTTCCTGGGCAGTGTGCAGCTCATCTTCATCGGCGTCATCGGCGAATATATCGGCGCCATCTGGACGCAGGTCAAGAACAAGCCCCTCGTTATCGAAGAAGAGCGCCTCAACTTTCCGGAGACGCGCGGATGACACACCTGCCGACCATCCCCTGGACCTTCCTGCGCTTCCTGCTCATCGGCGGCTGGAACACCCTCTTCGGCGTGGGGCTCTACGCGGTGGCCTATCGCCTCTACGGCGTACGCGTTTACTATCTGCTCCTGACCGTACCCGTGCAATTCCTGGCCATTACCCAGGCCTTTCTCTGCTACAAGTTTCTCGTCTTCCGCGTCCGCCGGAGCGCTTGGTTCGCCGAATACTTGCGTTGCTTCCTGGTCTACGGCCTCAGCGCACTGCTCACCACGGCCCTTCTGTGGTTCTGCGTGGCAGTGTTACACCTCTCGCCCATTCTGGGCAATCTTGCCGCCACTGCCGTTGTCACCCTCGTCAGTTTTGTTGGCCACCAAGCCTTTACCTTCCGCCGCAAACTCGCCCCATAAGGACTCCCAATGAACACCCTTAAAGCCCGCCTTCACGACTTCCGTGTTTTTGCTGAAGAACTCCTCTTCGCCTCTCGTTGGACTCTCCCGCTCCTCCTACTCCTTCTCGCTGCAGCCTACGGCCGTTGGCTCATTGGCGTCAGTTATACCAACGACCAAATCCTCGCACTCGCCTCCCATCCCTTCGCCCTCATTGAGCAACAACGCTGGGGCTTTAGCGTCCTGGGCCTCCTCGGCCTGATGGATCGCCACATTCCCTTTTGGAGTACCTTCTTGGGACTAGGCATTCTCTCTGGCGCAGGACTCCTCTTCGCCTACTACTGGCACTTAGTCACCGCAGGTGCTCTCTCCCGCCGGGCTCTCCTCTTCGGGCTCGCGCTCTTCCTCACCTTCCCGCTCAACTGCGAAATCTTTATCTATCCCTCTGCTTTCATCTGGAATGGCGCCTGCTACGCCCTCGTTGCCGCCGCCCTTATCCTCTCCCGAGAGGAAACCCCCTCCGGCCCCATAAGCTCCCTCCTTGCTCCACGCACCTGGTTCCCGAGCGCCCTCTGCCTCGCCATCGCCATCTCGGCCTACGAAAGTTTTCTCTTCGTTTATCTTGTTGGACTCCTCCTCACCCTCCTTCTCCGCCTCCACCGCGGCGAAATCACCACCTGGCGCGACCTCCTGCCCGCCGCCCGCAAGCCTCTCGTCACCCTCTTTTCCGCCCTGCTCATTCGCTCGGCCGTCATCTTCGCCATCGGCTTCGCCGTCACCTACGCCAAAGATGGCGGCGGCGCTGCCAAAACCATCGCCTGGTTCGAAGTCGAAAGCCTCCGAGACCTCCTCGACCTCTGCCTCAAGTTCCCCCTCAAATTCGCCTACTACTATCTCGTCTACGCCCCCTTTAATATTGCCTTAGCGCTCTTTTGGGCGACCCTTCTCGGCGCTGTCGTTCACTTCATCAAGCGCACCCACCGACGCTTGGCCACCCTCCTTCTTCTCGCTCTCCTAATCTCCCTCTTTGGGCTCACCCTTTTAATGGGCAATGTTCAACCCTATCGAAACTGTCAAGCCTTCGCGCTCCTTGTCGCTTACCTCTTGCCTTTCTTTCTCACGCGTTGGGTTCGCCCTCGCGCCCTCCGTATCCTTCTTGCCATAAGCATTCTTTTCCTTTGTACCAAGCAAATCTCTCTCTACTTTGATGCCGACCTCCGGGCCTGGCAACGAGCCACCCTTAATTACCAAACCCTCGCGCGCGACCTCCAAGCCGCTCAAGTTTTCCAAAAGAATAAGCCAATCTACTTTATTGGCTACACCTCCCAAGGTGCATCCCTTACCGATTCTCTTCTCCCTAACGCCCTCACCAAACCGCTCTCCTCCCTCCTTCCAAGCCCCTACCAACATGCTGCTTGGACCTATTTTCCCGCCGGCTACCAAGGTCGCGTCATCCTTCGCGATCTCTATGGTCTCGCTGACATCCCCCTTCAAAACCCCGAAAATCTCTCCCAGGCCGACCTCCTCTCTATCGCCGAACGCGAACACATCCCCGCCTTCCCCCATCCTGGCTACATCCGTGAACTTGATGACAAAATCCTTATTCGCGCTGGCACTTCTCAAGATTCCTCCCGTCCCTGGCGTCAACGACTCCAAGAAATCCTCAAAAACACCCGATAACCGCTCCGTTCCGGAACGGCAAAAGCGAGTTGACAGAGGGGGATATGCTGTGTTATAGTGCGCGCGTTTTCTATTTCTAGGTAGAAGCGTGGGCGAGGGCCTGCGCTTTTTTGTTAGAGCAAAACGAGCGAAGACAGAGGAGTCAGTGCGATGGCAATGAATGGCGAGCTTCAGGCAGTGGTTAACTTCCTTGAGCGGGAGCGTGGCGTAGACCGCGAGACGATTTTGCAGGCTATCGAGAGCTCGATTGAGCAAGCTGCGCGCAAGAATACGCGCGTGTCGGCAGATTTCCGGGTGCAGATTGACCGCAAGACCTTGATGATTTCGGCTTCGGATGAGTATGCGGTTTCGAACACCGAGCGCGGGCCTGGGATTGTCACGGTGGCGCAGGCGCGGCGTTTCGACCCGGAGGCGCAGGAGGGCGGAACGGTGCGCATTCCCTTCCCGGCCGAGAAGCTCGGGCGCATCTCCGCGCAGACGGCCAAGCAGACTATCATGCAGAAGATTCGCGAAGCTCAGCGTAGCAATGTCTACAACGAGTACAAGGACCGCGTGGGCGACATTGTCACCGGCACGGTGAAGATGGTTGCGCGTAAGGATATTTATGTGGAGTTGGGCAAGACGGAGGCGTTGTTGCCGGCCAAGGAGCGGATTCCCTCGGAGGAGTATTCCACGGGCGATGTGATTCGAGCCTATGTGCTGCGCGTGCAGAATGACGCCTCGGGTCCGGCAATCACCCTGTCGCGCTCCTGCCCGGACTTCGTGAAGGCGCTCTTCCGCCTGGAGGTGGCTGAGATTGCCGATGGCGTTATTGAAGTGGTGAGCGTGGCGCGCGATCCGGGCCGCCGCGCGAAGGTGGCGGTGCGTTCGCTGAACCCCGATGTCGACCCCCAGGGTTCGTGCATCGGGATGCGCGGGGCGCGCGTCAAGAATGTGGTCCGCGAGCTCAACGGCGAGAAGATTGACATCGTCAAGTATAGCGACGACCCCGAGCTCTACGCCCGCGAGGCGCTCAAGCCCGCCGAGCCGACCACCCTCACGGTCGACGACGACGCGCACGCAATCTATGCCACTGTCCCGGCTGACAAGCTTTCGCTGGCCATCGGCCGCGCCGGGCAGAATGTCCGCCTGGCTACGCGCCTGACCGGCTGGAAGATTTCCATCACGGCTGATGAGGTTATCGCTGGCGAAGAGACCGATGAACAGGTCTTTGAGAGCAAGCGCGATGAGATGGTCCACCAGCTGGCCAAGGAGCTTGAGATTACCACGGTTGTGGCCGAGGCGCTCTTCGACCGCGGCTTCCACTCGCCCGAAGGCGTTCTCCACGCCGAACCGGCCTACTTCCAGGAGACGACCGGGCTCGACAACGAGCAGGTTAAGGCCATCTACGAGCGGGCCCAGACGCTTGTTGACCAGCAGGGAGAGTAAGCAAGATGAGAGTTTCCGAGTTTGCAAAACAGGCGAACCTGCCTGCTGGCATTGTCCTGGCCAAGGCCAAGGCCCTGGGGCTGGAGGTTTCGTCCACCCTCTCTGCGTTGGAGCCCGATGAACTCACGCGCCTGGCGCAGTGGGCCAAGGGGCTGATGGAGAGCGAGCGCGCCAAGCTTTTGGCCGACTACGAGGCCAAGCGTAAGAGTCGCAAGGCCAAGGGCGAGACGGTTCGCACCGAAGAGGCCCGCAAGAACCGTGAGGCGGTGGAAGCGCATCGTCAGATTGCCCTTGAAGCCGAGGCCAAGAAGGGCGAACGCGTTGCCCCCGCTCCGAAGCCGGTGGCCCCCAAGGCCCCCGAAGCAAAGCCCGAGCCGAAGGTTGCGGCCGCTGCGGTGAAGGCTGAGGCCCCCAAGGCCCCTGAAGTGAAGCCCGAGCCGAAGGTTGAGGCCGCAGCGGTGAAGGCCGAAGCCCCCAAGACCCCCGAAGTGAAGCCGGTGCCGAAGGCTGAAGTAAAGGCTGAGCCGCCGAAGCCCCCGGTTGCGCCGGCAAAGCCTGCCGCGCCCAAGGCTACCTTGGCCCCCACCCCGGCCCCCGCGCCGGTTCCGCCGCCGAAGGCCACGCCTCCCAAGCCGAAGTTCACGGCTTCGCTCGGGCCGACGCCGAAGGCCGCGCCGGTCTCCCTGGGCCTCTCGCCCACGCAGTCTGCTGGCGGCAATCGCGACAAGAAGCGGGCCGACCGCCCCGAAGCCGGTCGGCCCCAGGGGGCTAACCGCTTTGCCAACGGCCCGCAGGCCGCCCCGGGTGCCCGGGGGAATACCGGCTCTGCCCGCCCGGGCGACCGCCGTGGCAACGACCGCTTTAATCGCAATGACCGCACCGATCGCGCCGAGAAGGAGGAGCGCAGCGACCGCCTCCGCAAGCCTGCGAAGGCCGCAACGGCCACCATCGTCACCTCTGGCGAAGGCAAGAAGTTGCAGCTCGATGGCCCGGTGACCGTCAAGGAGCTGGCCGAGCTGATGGGCGTGCGCCCGAACCTGCTCATTATGGACCTGATGGGGCTGAATGTGCTCGCCTCCATCAACCAGATGCTCGAGATGTCGGTCATCCAGAAGGTGGCCGAGAAGTATGGTTTCGCGGCCGAGGTCGAGGAGCGTTCCAAGCGTTCGGCCGAACGCAAGCCGCAGCTTAAGAGCGAAGACGCCGATGACGAAATCCCCGAGGATAAGCCCGAGGAGATGAAGTTGCGTCCGCCGGTGGTCACCTTCCTGGGTCATGTTGACCACGGTAAGACCACGCTGATGGACTACATCCGCAAGGCGCACGTGGCAGCTGGCGAAGCCGGTGGCATCACTCAGCACATCGCCGCCTACACCATCGAGCTTGAGCAGCGCGACGACAACGGCAACAAGCGTCTGATTACCTTCGTTGACACCCCCGGTCACTCGGCCTTTGAGTCGATGCGTGCCCGTGGTGCGAATATCACCGACATTGCCGTGATCATCGTGGCGGCCGACGACGGCGTGATGCCCCAGACGCGCGAGGCGATCAAGCACGCGCGCAATGCCGGCGTGCAGATGCTTGTGGCCGTCACCAAGTGCGACAAGCCCGATGCCAACCCCATGCGCGTCTATCAGATGTTGCAGGGCGAAGGGCTCACCCCGAGCACTTGGGGTGGCGATATTGAGTGCTGCGAAGTCTCCGGCACCACCGGCCAGGGCGTCGAGGACCTTCTGGAAACCATTCTTATCCAGGCCGACGTGATGGAGTTGCAGGCGAACCCGAACCGCCGCGCGAATGGTGCGGTCATCGAGTCGCAGCTCGAACAGGGCTTGGGGCCGACGGCCACGCTGCTCGTGCAGGGTGGCACGCTCCATGTGGGCGATGTGGTGCTCTGCGGCGAACACTACGGCAAGGTCCGCTCGCTCATCGATGAGCGCGGCAAGCCGACCAAGGCCGCCGGGCCCTCCATCGCGGTTAAGTGCACGGGCCTGTCGGGCGTGCCGGAAGCGGGCTCGGAGTTCCGCGTGATGCTCAACGAAAAGCGGGCACGCGAACTGGCCGAGAAGACCGCCGAGGCGAACAAGCTCCAGTCCCTCTCCGCCGCCCAGTCGTCGATTATGGCCGACTGGACCAAGCGCCTGGAGGCCGACGGCAAGGGCGAGCTCGACGTCATCGTCAAGGGCGATGCGCAGGGCACGGCCGAAGCGGTGGTCGAGTGCCTCAAGGGCATCGTCACGCAGAAGGTCTCGCTCAAGATTCTCTATTCCGGCGTGGGCTCTGTGACCGCGGCCGACGTGCAGCGCGCCAAGGGCGCCATCGTGGTGGGTTTTGGCGTGAACTGCGAGCCGGGCGTTCAGGCGATGGCCCGCCAGAATGGCGTGCGCATCAACACCTTCCGTATCATCTACGAGCTCATTGAGCATGTCAAGCGCTGCATGCTTGAACTCATCGCTCCAGAATACAAGGAGGTCGTCCGCGGCCACGCCGAGATCCGCCAGGTCTTCGACATCAGCAAGCTCGGCAAGATTGCCGGCTGCCAGATGACCGATGGCTCGCTCACCTTCAAGGGCAAGTTCCGCATCTACCGTGGCAAGACGCAGATCTTCGACGGCAATGTGGTCACGATGAAGCACTTCAAGGACGATGTCAAGGAGATTGCCCCCGCGCAGGAGTGCGGTCTGGGCTTCGGCTCCTTCGAGGAGTTCCGCGAGGGCGACGTGGTCGAGTGCTACGAGATGGAAGAGCTGCCCAAGACGCTCTAAGGGAGGAGCCGCTGCATGTCCGTCAATCGCCTTGACCGCATCAACTCGCTCCTCCAGCGCGAGATTGCCGACGACCTCTTCCGCGTGCTGCAGTCCGATCCGGAGATTGATATTGCCGGTGTGACCGTCACGAAGGTGGCCTGCGCGCCGAACCTGCGCACGGCCGATGTGTGGGTCTCCATCCGCGATGCCGAGCAGCACCCCACCTGGCTGCGCCGCCTCTCCAAGCACGCCCGCGAGCTGCAAGAGCTCATCAACCGCAACCTCACCCTGCGCTTCACGCCCCACCTGCGCTTCCGCCTGGATGTGGGCATTGCCAAGGGCGACCGCGTGCTCGACATCCTCAGCCACCTCGACCTCCCGGAAGAGTCCCCGGCTGAGGAAGTCAGCGCCGAGGAGTAAGCGCGGTGGGTAAGCCTATCAGCGAGTTCCCGGATCCTGACGGCATCCTGGCGGTAGACAAGCCCGCCGGGCTCGTCTCGCATGTGGTGGTGGCCACGCTCCGGCACAAGTTCGGCTTTGCCAAGGTGGGCCACGGCGGCACGCTCGATCCGGATGCCACCGGGCTCCTGCTCATCCTGCTGGGCAAGGGCACCAAGATCTCCGAGCGTGTGATGGGCCAGGTGAAGACCTACACCGGCACCATCCGCTTCGGCGCGGCCACCGCCACACAAGACCGCCTAGGCGAAATCCTTGAGGAGCACTCCACCGCCGGCCTGACCGAGGAGGCGATCCGCGAGGCCATCGCGCGCGACTTCGTTGGCGACCTCTTCCAGAAGCCGCCGATGTTCTCGGCCGTGAAGATTGCCGGCCAGCCGCTCTACAAGATGGCAATGCGCGGGGAGGAGTGCGAGCGCGAGGAGCGCTTTGTCCACATCTTCGCCTTCCGCATCACCGCCTTCCGCCCAGCCGAAGAGCGCGCGGAGGCGGATTTCGAGGTGACCTGCTCCAAGGGCACCTACGTGCGCACCTTGGCCCACGACCTCGGCCAAACCTTGGGTGTGGGCGCGCACCTCTGTGCCCTGCGGCGCACGGTCAGCGGCCAAATCACCCTGGCGCAGGCCACGCCCTTCGCCGACTTGCTGGAGATGAGCCGCGCGGAGGTGGAGCGGCGCGTCATCCCCTGCCCGCAATACCTCACCGGCACGCCCTAATGGCCTGCACCCTGGTCAACTCCCTGGACGCGCTGCCCGCGAATGCCGCCCTGGCCGTGGGCTCCTTTGATGGCTTCCACCTGGGCCACCAGGCGCTCTTGCGCGAGATGCTCACCTACGCCCGTGCCACCGGCCGCGCGGCCTGCGTCCTCACCTTTGGCCAACTCCCCCTCACGCTGCTCGATCCGGCGCACGATCCCGGGCGCATCGTCGATGACGCGCGCAACCTCGAACTCCTGCGCGCGGCCCTCTCCGAAGGCGAAGCCCGCCTCATCCAGCAGCCCTTCACCCCCGCCTTTGCCGCTCTGCCAGCCGCGGACTTCATCCGCCGCCTCCGTGGGGCCACGCTCTTCTGCGGCGAAGATTGGCGCTTCGGGGCCGGGGCCAGCGGCTCGCCGGAGACTGCGCGCGCAGCCGGGCTGGAAGTCCACATCGTCCCCTACGCGCAGTGGCAGGGCGAGCGCATCTCCTCCACCCGCATCCGCGCCGCCCTTCAAGCCGGCGACCTGGCGGCCGTTGCGGCGATGCTTGGCCGAGCGTGGGACTTTTGCGGCACGGTCGTGCGTGGCCGTGGCCTGGCCGGCCCCTCCCTCGGCTTCCCCACCCTCAATCTCCCCTACCGCGGCCGCGATGGCGAACGGCTGGTGCCCCTGGCGCGCGGGGTCTACTGCGCCCAAGCCACGCTCGGCACCGAAACGCGCCCGGCGCTCGTCAACTTCGGCGTGGCCCCCACCCTCAAAACCGAAGCCGCGCCCCTCTTCGAGGCGCACCTGCCCGGTTGGTCCGGCGATGTGTACGGCCGCGAGGTCACGCTCACCTTCACCCGGCCCCGCCTACGCGCCGAGCGCCCCTTTGCCGGGCTCGACGCCCTCAAGGCGCAGATTGCCGCCGACCTAGAACACCTTTCGGAGGCTTGCAATGGCTAAGGAACCCGACGGCCTCACCCCAATGATGCGCCAGTATCGCCGGACCAAGGAGGACTTGGACGACGAGACCATCCTCTTCTTCCGAATGGGCGACTTCTACGAGATGTTCTTCGAGGACGCCCACCGCGCGGCCCCCATTCTTGGCGTCACCATCACCAAGCGCGCCGGCGTGCCAATGTGCGGCGTGCCCTACCACGCGCTCGATAGCTACCTCGCCAAGGTCGTCCGAGCCGGCCTCAAAGCCGCCGTCTGCGAGCAAACCGAGGATCCCAAGACGGCCAAGGGCCTGGTCCGCCGCGAAATCACCCGCATCGTCTCCCCCGGCACGCTCACCGAAGAGAGCATTCTCGATGCGAATGCCTCTAACTTCATCGCCGCCGTCTTCGCCGGCAAGAAGGAGACCTACGGCATCGCCGCGCTGGAACTCTCCACCGGCGAACTCTGCGTGGAAGACGCCCCCGACGCCGGCGCGCTCATCGAAGCCCTCCGCCGCATCGCCCCTAGCGAGACCCTGGTCTCCGACGAGCAGTCCGCCCTCTTCGCCCCCGCCCTCACCCACGAGGTCGCCGGCACCGTCACGATGACCGACGGCTGGCAGTTTATGCTCGATGCCGCCGAGGACATGCTCAAGCGCCACTTCAAGATCCACTCCCTGGAAGGCTACTGCGGCCAAGGCCCCCGCCCCGCCTGGGTCCAATCCGCCGGCGCGCTCCTCCACTACGTCTGGCAAGAGCTCCATCGCGACATTTCCCACGTCCGCGGCCTCACCGTCCGCCAAGGCAGCGCCTTCCTGGCCCTCGACGAGTGCACCTGCCGCAACCTCGATCTCCTCCCCACCCCCGGCGGCCGCCCCGAAGCCGAGACCCTCCTCGGCGTCCTCGACGGCACCAAGACCCCGATGGGCAAGCGCCTCCTGCGCGCCTGGATCCGCTCCCCTCTCCGCCAGCTCGAGCCCATCCACGCGCGCCAAGCCGCCGTCGGCGAGCTCATCGCCAACCGCCGTCTCCTCTCCGACCTGCGCACCCACCTGGCCGACACCCGCGACTTCGAGCGCGTGATGACCCGCCTCTCCGGCGGCTCGGGCAACGCCCGCGACCTGCGCGCCCTGGCCGACTCCCTCGCCCAGATCCCCGCCCTGCGCGCGCTCATTGCCCAGTCCCAGTCGCCCGCCCTCCAGGAGATCTTCGCCGCCCTCCACGACCTCCCCGAGCTCACCCGCGAGCTCCAGTCCGCCCTGGTCGACGATCCCCCCCTCACCATCCGCGAAGGCGGCCTCTTCCGCTCCGGCTACAACGCCGCGCTCGACGACTTCCGCACCGCCTCCCAGGAGGGCCACAACTGGGTGGCCACCTACCAGCTCCAGCAGCAGGAAGCCACCGGCATCCGCAACCTTCGCGTCCGCCGCAACAACGTCTTCGGCTTCTACATCGAGGTCTCCAAGGGCCAGCTCGCCAACGTCCCGGCCAACTACGAGCGCCGCCAAACCGTTGTCAACGCCGAGCGCTTCATCACCCCCGAGCTCAAGGAATACGAAAGCCGCATCCTCGGCGCCCAGGAGAAGGGCAACGCCCTGGAATACGAACTCTTCCAGGACCTCCGCCAAAAGGCCTGCGCCTACCTGGCCGAAATCCAGGCCACCGCCACCGCCGTCGCCCGGCTCGACATCCTCCAAGGCTTTGCCGACCGCGCGCTCGCCCTCGCCTACACCTGCCCGGTGGTCGACGACTCCACTGAGCTCTTCATCCGCGAAGGCCGCCACCCCATCGTTGAACTCCAGCCCGGCGCCGAACGCTTCGTTCCCAACGACACCCAGGTCAACGGCTCCTCCCAGCAGATTATCCTCATCACCGGGCCCAATATGGCCGGCAAGTCCACCTACATCCGCCAAGTGGCCATCCTCGCCATTATGGCCCACCTCGGCTCCTACGTCCCGGCCGAAGCGATGCACGTGGGGCTCATCGACCGCGTCTTCACCCGCGTCGGTGCCGGCGACGACCTCGCCCGCGGCCGCTCCACCTTTATGGTCGAGATGCAAGAGACCGCCAACATCCTCAACAACGCCACCCGCCGCTCCCTCATCGTCCTCGACGAAATCGGCCGCGGCACCTCCACCTTCGACGGCATCTCCATCGCCTGGAGCGTGGTCGAATACCTCCACAACCAGCTCGACCGCAAAGCCCGCACCCTCTTCGCCACCCACTACCACGAACTCACCGAACTCGCCGCCGTCCTCCCCGGCGTCAAGAACTACACCGTCCAAGTCCGCGACCAGGGCGAAACCATCGTCTTCCTCCGCCGCATCGTCCCCGGCTCGGCCGATAAGAGCTACGGCATCCACGTCGCCCGCCTCGCCGGCATGCCCACCTCCGTCATCGCCCGCGCCAACGACATCCTCTCCAGCCTCGAGAGCCAGAAAACCGTCCGCCTCGAGATCCCCAAGCGCCGCCGCGCCGCCTCCGGCGAAGACCCCGCCTGCCAAATGCAGCTCTTCTAACGCCCCGCCCCCCGCGCGCAAGGGGTAACTCGGGGCGCTTCCGTCGCAGCACGCACTTCCATCGCCCGTTCTGACGGCCGCCGTCCTCGGCGGCCTAGCCCCCACTTGGGCCGCGAGGACGCAGCCCAAGTGGGGGCACCCCTCCCCGCTCCCTACCCCAGCCCCAGGCTCAATGCGTTTCCGCCCCGACCAAAACCATTATCCCTCAGGCTTAATTGAATTATCCCTAAGGGTTAATTGAATTATCCCTAAGGGTTAATTGAATTATCCCTGAGGGTTAATAATTTCTCCCGCCCGAGGTTCAAGGTCAACCACGCCGTAGTCCGAGGTCAACCCGGGCCTACCTCGAGGCGAACCCGGGGCGGATGCGAGAAAGCCCCGGGGCAAGGGGGTTTTACAGTGGCCTGCTCCGCCAGGCCATCCGCCTCGGGTCAGAAGCCCCGCCCGGACACCTTGACAAAGTAGGGCGGGTATACTACACTGGAAGCAGAAAGTGTTCATTGGAAGTATGGGTTTAGATGAGTCCATGATCGGTGAGGTTGGTATGAAGCATGAAGCGCTCTATGCACATAGCCTAGCAGAGAAGCCGCGTGAGCAGTGGCAGACATTGGAGGCGCATAGTCGGCAGGTTGCCGCCTTGGCTGGGCGCTTTGCCGAGGCCTTTGGGTCGCGTGCGTGGGCCGAGGTGTTGGGGTGGCTCCACGATGCCGGGAAGGCGCGGCCTGCGTTTCAGCGCTATTTGGCCCACGCTAATGGGCTGACTGATGAGGCGTATGATGCCTCGGAGCACGGTCACTCGGGCGTGGGGGCCTGTTGGGCAAAGGCACAGAAGCCTATGGGGCAATTATTGGCCTATTGCTTGGCCGGGCACCACGCGGGGTTGCCTGATTGGAGTGGCGGGGAGACGCCGAATGGGGCGCTGGATGTGCGCTTGGAGCAGGAGCAATCTCAGCTTGCGGAACCGGAGGTCCAGGCGTGGCTGGCGGCGCACGCGGCGGCCTTGCAGTTGCCCCGGCAGAAGCCCTTTCCGCTATCGACGCAAAATCTCGCCTTTTGGCTGCGGATGCTCTATTCCTGTCTGGTGGATGCGGACTTTTTGGATACGGAGCGCTTTATGGATGGCGAGCGCGCGGCGGCCCGCGGCGGCTACCCGGCCTTGCCAGCGTTGGCAGAACGCTTCTTTGAACGGTTGGCAGAGAAGGAGCGCACCGCGGCCGCCACTGCGGTCAACCAGGTGCGCTCGGAAATCCGCGTTGCGTGCGAACGGGCGGCCGAAGCGACCCCGGGATTCTTTTCGCTGACAGTGCCGACCGGGGGCGGCAAGACGCTCTCGGCAATGGCCTTCGCCTTTCGCCACGCCCAAAAGTATGGCAAACGGCGGATACTTTATGTCATCCCCTACACCTCCATCATCGAGCAGACGGCGGATGTGCTGCGGGGATTTCTGGGCGAGGAGAGCGTCTTGGAGCACCACAGCTCCTTCGATCCAAAACGCGAGACGCAGCAGTCACGTCTGGCGGCGGAGAACTGGGATGCGCCGGTGGTGGTGACCACGACGGTGCAGTTCTTCGAGTCGCTCTACGCCTGCAAGTCGAGCCGCTGCCGGAAGTTGCACAATCTGGCCGAGAGCGTGGTTATCCTGGATGAGGTACAGCTTTTGCCGATGAAGTTGCTCAAGCCGTGCATTTGGGCGATGAAGGAGTTGACCGCGAACTACGGCACCACCTTTGTGCTCTCCACGGCGACCCAGCCGAATCTGCCAGGCCTCGCAAATGTACGCGAGATTATTGCGCCGGAGATGCACCTCTATGAGCGGCTCAAGCGCACCCAGTGGACCTTCCCCAAGACGGCCGAACGGCAATCGTGGGAGGAGATTGCCGCAGAATTGACGCGCTTTGAGCAGGTGCTCTGCGTGGTCAATACACGCCGGGATTGCCGCGCGCTCTACGACCTTATGCCACCGGGGACAATCCACCTCTCGGCCTCGATGTGTGGCGAGCACCGTTCGCGCGTTATTGCCCGGATAAAGGCGGCGCTTAGCCAGGGGGAAGCAATTCGCGTAATTAGTACGCAGTTGGTCGAAGCCGGGGTGGACATCGATTTCCCGGTGGTCTACCGCGCCTTCACCGGGTTGGCTTCGATTGCGCAATCGGCCGGGCGGTGCAACCGCGAAGGGCGGCTTGGCGAACCCGGGCAGGTGGTGGTCTTCTATCCGCCCCAAGAGAGTCCGCGCGGCGAACTGCGGTGGGCGGAATATGCCACCGCCGAGCTCTTGGCGCTTCCAGAACGGCCGCCCTTGGATGCGCCGGAGGCCTTTCCGCGCTACTTTGAGCGGTTGCAAGCGAAGGCCCACACGCTAGGCGAAGCCTTTGAGAAACTGTTGGTGGCGGAGGCCGGATATGGGCGCTTTCAGTTCCGCGAGGCGGCAGCCGCCTTTCAGATGATTGACGACAGCGCCGAGAGCGTTCTGGTGCGCTATGACCGGGGCGAGAAGCTGATTGAGCAGGTGGAGAAGGTTGGGGCGAAACGCGGCCTGATGCGCCAGTTGCAGCGCTTTACGGTGAGCGTGCCGCGCGAACGGCTGAAGACACTCTTGGCCGAAGGCGTGGTGGAGGAGGTCCATCCGGGCATCTATGCGCAAGCCCCGCACGACACGCTCTATTCGGAAGACTTTGGGTTCGACCTCTTTCGTGATGGATTGACGGTTGAAGAGACGATGAAGGTTTAGACAAAGGGAAGGAAACGCTATGCGTGGTTTTTGTTTGGAAGTCAGTGGCGACTTTGCGTGTTTCACACGGCCGGAGATGAAGGTTGAGCGCGTAAGTTATGATGTGATTACGCCCTCTGCAGCCCGGGCAATCTTCTCGGCCATCTTTTGGAAGCCGGCTATCGCCTGGCGGGTGACGAAGATTGAGGTGCTCAACCCCATTCGCTGGGCGAGCATCCGCCGCAATGAGGTGGCCGCTGTGGCTAGCTCTAAAAGTAAGGGCATCTTCATTGAGGATGAACGGCAACAGCGTGCCGGGCTCATCTTGCGCGACGTTCGCTACCGGCTCTTCGCGGAGTTTGACTTCATCCCGCCGGAGCGGCGCGCCAAGGTGCGCAATCCCACGCCAGATTGGTTAACTGATTCTGCCGAGCACGCGCTCTGCCAGGAAGCGGACCAGGTGCGCGCAGACGAGAAGCCGGCAAAGTATGCCGCGATGTTCGAGCGGCGCGCCAGCAAAGGGCAATACTTTATGCACCCCTACCTCGGCTGCCGCGAGTTCTCCTGTAAGGTCGTTCGGCTCATCAAGCAGCCCGAATTGGAAGCCGCACAGCCTATCGCAGAAACGCGCGACCTAGGCTTTATGCTCTACGACTTCGACTTCTCCAACCCCAAGGAGATCCGCCCCCTCTTCTTCCGAGCGCAGATGTGCCAGGGTGTTATCCGCGTGCCTTCGCCCACCTCCGAGGAGCTCTTCCAATGATTCTGCAAGCACTTAAAGCCTACTACGACCGCAAAGCGTCCGACCCCGATTCCGGCATCGCGCCCCTCGGCTGGGAACGCAAAGAGATTCCCTACCTCTTTGTCATCGACCGCGTTGGAAACCTCGTCAATATCGAGGACACCCAAGAGGTCATCGGCAAGAAACCTCGCGCCAAGACCTTCCTGGTCCCGCAGGCGGTTAAACGCACCGTTGGCATTGAGCCCTACTTCTTGTGGGACAATGTGGAGTACGTGACGGGTATTCTCTGCAAGGAGAATGGAAAACCAGAGCGCGTGGCCCAGCAACATGCCGCCTTTCTAGAGCGTCTACACCCCTACCGCGACCTTCCCCCGGTTCAAGCCGTCTTGACCTTCCTCTCCGCACCCAACCTCGCCGAGACCTTGGACCGCTTCCCTGCATGGCAAAAGGCTAAAGAGGGGTGCGCCTTTATGGCTTTTCGCTTTGTAGAGGCTTCCGGGCTCATCTTTGAGGAACCCTGTCTCCGCGAAGCGGTTAATCGCATGGCAAGTGCCAGCGCAACGCCAACGATCATAGACCTGGTGACTGGCGAACACGGAGCTCTCGCCAAGCTTCATCCGGCCATCAAAGGGATTGTTGGCGCCAATACCACAGGCGCAAATATCGTCACCTTCAACTTACCGGCCTTTTCCTCCTTCGGCAAAGAGCAAGGAGCCAATGCGCCCGTTAGCACAACCTCTGCCTTTGCGTATACCACCGCGCTCAATACGCTTCTCGGAAAGGACTCGCGCCAAAAGCTGGTCATTGGCGATGCCACCACAGTCTTTTGGTCGGAACAATCCGATGCCCTTGAAGATACGCTGCTGACCTGGCTGGATGATCCCCCGAAAGATAATCCAGACGCGCTCGTGGAGAGCGTCCAGACGCTCCTAACTTCGCCCCAGACTGGCGTTGGAGCCTTCAGCGAAGATACAACGCGCTTCTACGTTCTCGGCCTTGCGCCTAATGCCGCACGCATCGCCATTCGCTTTTGGCAGGTAGGCACCGTAGCCGAAATGGCCGGGCGCTTTCGCGAATACTTTTCCGACTTGCAAATCTGCCACGGCCCCAAGGAGAAAGAACATCTGCCGCTCAAGTGGCTCCTCGTTTCCACCGCCGCCCAAGGAAAGTTTGACAATATCACGCCAAACCTCGCTGGCGATGTGATGCGAAGTATTCTCTCGGGGCTTCCCTTCCCAAAGACCCTTCTAAACGCTCTCTTGCAGCGGATCAAGGCCGACCACGCCATCTCCTACCCGCGCGCCAAGCTTCTCAAAGGTTTTCTCAATCGTCAATGGCGCTTCGCCAACCCCAACCACGAAAGGAACATCACCGTGAGCCTCGACCCCGAAAACACCGCAATCGGCTACCGCCTCGGCCGACTCTTTGCCGTGCTCGAACGTATCCAAGAATCCGCCAGCCCAGGCCTGAACGCCACCATTAAAGACAAGTTCTACGCCGCAGCCTCTGCCACGCCAGTCACCGTCTTCGGCAACCTCATCCGTCTAACGCAAAATCACCTGGCCAAGCTCCGCAAGGAAAAGCCCGGCCTCGGCGTTGTGTTGGAAAAGGCAATGCAGGAAATCTTGTCCGAAGTCCAAGCCTTCCCAGCCCACCTCTCCTTGGAACACCAAGGCCTCTTTGCCCTTGGCTACTATCATCAGCGGCAAGACTTCTTCACCAAGAAGGACGCCGAATAACCCCACCCTCTCACAGAAAGGACTCCCCCAATGAGCGAACTCAAAAACCGTTATGACTTTATACTCGTCTTTGATGTTAAAGACGGCAACCCAAATGGCGATCCTGATGCCGGCAACCTGCCGCGCGTCGATGCCGAGACCGGCCAAGGCCTCATCACCGATGTCTGCCTCAAGCGCAAAGTCCGCAACTATATTCAGCTAGCCAAAGACGGCATCGCAGGCTACGACATCTTCGTCAAGGAGAAAGCCATCCTCAACAATGAGATTAGTGGCGCTTACGCCAAGTTGGGCATCGACCTAAGCACGCCGCCAGCCGATCCCAAGGACGGCAAGAAGCGCACCAAGGAAGGACAAGGCCAGGGCAGCGAAGTAACCCAAGCCCGCCTGAAGATGTGCGCCGACTTCTTTGACATTCGCACCTTCGGCGCCGTGATGTCCACCGGTGCCAACGCCGGACAGGTCCGCGGCCCCGTGCAACTCACCTTCGCGCGCTCGGTCGACCCCATCGTTGCACTTGAACACGCCATCACACGTATGGCCGTTGCCACGGAAGCGGAAGCAGAAAAACAGGGCGGTGACAATCGCACGATGGGGCGTAAGCATACGGTCTCCTACGGACTCTATGTGGCCTACGGCTTCGTCTCCCCGGCCCTTGCCCATCAAACCGGCTTCTCCGAAGAGGACCTCGCCGAACTCTGGCAGGCGCTCAAGGTGATGTTCGACCACGACCACTCCGCCGCACGCGGTCTGATGGCCACCCAGCGCTTGATTATCTTCAAGCACGCCTCGGCCCTCGGCAATGCCTCCTCGCACGAACTCTTCGACCTCGTCAACATCGCTCGCAAGCCGGATGTTGCCGTCCCGCGCAGCTTCTCGGATTACACCGTGAATGTGCGTGCCGACGCACTGCCGGCCGGTGTTGAACTCCTCTAAGCTATTCTCCGTGCGGTCGCCCCTGCGCGGCCGCACGGAGACCTCTTGCTTGGTCTCGCACGCTTATGGCACCCGAAGACGACTTCGTAATGATCTCCGCCTTGCAGCACTACTGCTTCTGCCCCAGGCAGTGCGCGTTGATTCACATAGAAGGCATCTGGCGAAACAATGCACTCACCGTGGCCGGCTCGCAATTGCACGACCGGGTCGATCAACAACGCCGCGAGTCGCGCCCCGGTATTAAGCACCTGACCGCGCTACGCCTCGTCTCTCGCCGGCTAGGCGTCTTTGGCGTGGCTGATATGGTCGAACTGCACCACTCCCCAAGCGGATGGCACGCCTATCCCGTGGAATACAAACACGGTAAGCCAAAAGAACACCGGGCCGATGAAGTCCAACTCTGCGCCCAAGCCATCGCCCTCGAAGAAATGCGCCACGAAACCATCCCCGAAGGGGCCCTCTTCTACGGCACCACGCGCCGACGGCTCACCGTCCGCTTTGATGAGGACCTTCGCGCATTGACCGAACGTACCGCACGCGCCGTCCGAGACCTCATCGATGCCGGCATCACCCCTCCCCCCACCTACACCCCCGCCTGCGAAGCCTGTTCCCTCTACCCCCTCTGCCGTCCCAAAGAAGCAATCGCCGCCCACTCTGCCAAACACTGGCTCCAACGCCAACTTGCGGAAGCCGGTCTGTGAAAAAGCTCCTCAACACCCTCTTTATCTCCACGCAGGATGTCTACCTCCGCCAAGAAGGCGAAGCCGTTGCCATCATTAAAGAACACACCACCCTGACCCGCTTCCCCCTCCACGCGCTCGCCGGCATCGTCACCTTTGGCAACGTCTCCATCAGCCCCTATCTCGCCGCCAAATGCGCCGAAATCGGCCTTACCCTCTCCTGCCTCGACATCAATGGGCGTTTCCTAGCCCGCATCACTGGCCCCATCTCCGGTAATGTCAAACTTCGCCTCGCCCAAGTCCACGCCTACGATGCCCCCGCCCATAAAGGCGAAATCGCCCGCAGTTGCCTCATCGGCAAACTCATCAACACCCGTGCCATCCTCCTCCGCCGCATCCGCGACCACGGCCCCTCCGACTCCCTTCTCGCCGTCGCAAACGCCCTCCTCGACATCCTGCGGCGCGTACGCGATTCTGAACCCGACGCCAAACGCCTCCGCGGCCTAGAAGGCGAAGCCGCCGCCCAATACTTCGCCGTCTTTAACGAGCTCCTCGTTCCCGCGAACCCCACCTTCAACATCGCCTCGCGCAGTCGACGCCCCCCGCTCGACCCAATGAACGCCCTCCTCTCCTACCTCTACACCCTCCTCGCCCACGATTGCCGCGGTGCCTGCGAAGCCGTCGGACTCGACCCCCAAATCGGCTTCCTCCACGAAATCCGCCCCGGACGTATGAGCCTCGCCCTCGACCTGATGGAAGAGTTCCGCCCCCTCTTCGCCGACCGCCTCGCCCTCACCCTCGTCAACCTAAAACAACTCACGGCCAAAGACTTCATCACCACCGAATCCGGCGCCGTCCTCCTCAAAGATGAAGCCCGCAAAACCCTCCTCACCGCCTGGCAAAAACGCAAACTCGAAGTCGCTCGCCACCCCTACCTCGGCGACAAAGTCCCCCTCGGCCTCTTCCCCCACCTCCAAGCACTCCTCCTCGCCCGACACCTTCGCGGCGACCTCGATGCCTATCCCCCCTTCATAGTAAAGTAGAAAGCCTCCCCAATGCTCATCCTCGTCAGCTACGATGTCAACACCGTCACCGCCGCCGGCCGCAGACGCCTCCGACAAATCGCCAAAGCCTGCCAAAACTGGGGCATCCGCGTCCAAAACTCCGTCTTCGAATGCCACCTCGATTGGAGCCAATGGCTCACCCTCAAAGCCCAACTCGAAGCCATCTGCGACCCCGCCCTCGACAGCCTCCGCTACTACAACCTTGGAAACAACTACCAAAACCACATCCACCACTACGGCGCAAAACCAACCCCAGACCTCTCCCAAGACCTCCTCGACATCTAACCCCTCCGCGAACCTCAAGCTCACACCCTTTTCCCTACCCCTTCGCACCCAAAAACACCACCTCTTTCCCCTTTTTAACGCTCTTTGACAACCAAATCCAAACAATTCTGCTAAAATATCCCCGCTTTCCGCCCCAAACAAGGTGAAAAGTGCCGGAAAAGGAGACCTTTTCCGCGGTCGCCCCCCACGCGGGGGCGCGAATTGAAACGTCGCCACGGCCTCCGCCGCCGCAATCACCTGGTCGCCCCCCACGCGGGGGCGCGAATTGAAACCCCAAGCCGCCAAATCCAACTCGGCAGAGCCAGTCGCCCCCCACGCGGGGGCGCGAATTGAAACTTGCGTCATAATCGAGCGGTAAGAGGTTCCCCAGTCGCCCCCCACGCGGGGGCGCGAATTGAAACTAGCCAATCCTGCGTTATCTCCGTGCCCGAGCCGCGTCGCCCCCCACGCGGGGGCGCGAATTGAAACTTAGCGAGGCAAAAGAACTCCGTTTCTGTCAAGTCGCCCCCCACGCGGGGGCGCGAATTGAAACAATTTCGTCTACGCACTCAAAAATACGCTCGTGTCGCCCCCCACGCGGGGGCGCGAATTGAAACTTGTGCGCCGCCCCCGGAAACCCGGCACAAAGTCGCCCCCCACGCGGGGGCGCGAATTGAAACGATCCGTTGCCTGATTTCATGCTTGCCGCAGATGTCGCCCCCCACGCGGGGGCGCGAATTGAAACACTCTTGAGCGGCTCGCGCCCGGCCACCGTCCACGTCGCCCCCCACGCGGGGGCGCGAATTGAAACTACCTACTACCATAAGCAGGATTGCAAGTGCTAGTCGCCCCCCACGCGGGGGCGCGAATTGAAACCTACGATGATAGTTTCTATTTTGTCACAGAAAGTCGCCCCCCACGCGGGGGCGCGAATTGAAACTCACTATATACCTCCTACTTCCACCTCCTCATGTCGCCCCCCACGCGGGG
>JBJEVY010000051.1:0-8069 GCA_051884775.1 Candidatus Spyradenecus sp.
CAAGCGGGAGTATGAGGAAGTCAAGCGGGAGTATTACGCGACGAGGGCATACTTCGACAATACGCACGGCAATATGAATAATGTCTGGCACTTCCTAAAAACAAGCGGAGAAGAGCGCGAACTGACCGGCGGACACGCAACGCCGAAGCCGATTGCGTTGTGCGCGCGCGCGATCAAGTCGAGCAGTCGCAATGGAGAAATCGTGCTAGATGTGTTCGGCGGGAGCGGCTCGACGCTGATTGCGTGCGAGCAACTCGGGCGCGTGTGCCGGATGATGGAACTTACGCCGAAGTATTGCGATGTGATTATCACGCGGTGGGAAACGCTCACCGGGAAGACAGCCAAGCGGCTGGCCTAACGCAAAAGAAGCCCGACCAAGTGGCCGGGCTTTCGTTTACTCAATTGCCAGTATCGTGACCGTTTCCCCGTCCACGGCATAGACAATCTTGAACTTGCCGCTGACGAGGAAGCGGTATGCGGTGCGCTTGTAAGGCGCGCCCCGGTGTGGGAACAGCGCGAGGCTTTTCATACTGTCAACGAGCCGGTCTTTGACCTTTTTCGCGCTGGCCGGGTGGTTGACGAGCACCCAGCGATAAATGCCTTCTAGGTGGATTTCTGCCTTCTCCGACAGCCTGACCTCATAACTCATACTTGCTGTCCAGCGCGTCTACAACTTCCCCGAGCGGCTTGGTCTTGCCGCCGTTTTTGAGTTGCGCGATTTCTGACTTGAGCACCTTGATATACAGGCGCATATCGTCGTTCTCTTTCTGCATTTCCTCATACATTTCGTGCGATAACATCACGAGATGTTCCCCTCCTTGCTTGGTGACGAATACGGGGCTGTTTTCCAGCACCATTTTGGACACCGCAGAGGTATTTCTCAATTCAGAGAGCGGTATTATCTTCACTCATCCTCACCCCCTGTTCCATCTAGTTTAAGTATAGTATAACACACTGAAAATGTATAGGATTATGCACAAAACTTTGCGCATTACTTTGTGCAAAAGGGTGGACGCGCGCGGGCTTTTTTGCGCCTTTTTCGGGCCGCGCAAAAAAAGTTGCGAAAAGTTAAAAAAAGTGCTTGACGGCTCGAAGGGGCTTTGCTATTATAGCGGCGTTTCAAGGGCAGGAAGGGCACCCCGCACGACCCCCGCGAAACAAAGGAGACCGACAATGAAAATCTGTGACATTATTAACTCAATCGAATTCGTGAAGGATGAGAGTATCAGCCGGGAAGGTGCTCCCCTCTTCACGGTCAAGGTCAACGATGAGGTTATCGCTGAATGCGTGGAGCTTGACGGCCTCACCTCATTCCTCCAAGAAATCATTCGCCACCCGTTGGAATACATTGACTTAACAGAAGAGGGCTACGAAGATGAATACGATGCGATATACGGAGGTGAAGAAGAAGACGGAGACGAATACGAGGAATAATCGCATCAAACAGGAGACCGACAATGTATCACACCCGCAAGACCGCCGCCGCCGAAAAGAAGACATCCAAGGCCAAGGAGACCGGCACCAAACTGCTTGAGATTGTCAAGAAGATGACCGAGGAACAGCGCGCGCAGATTATCGCCAAGGTTGGCGCGGTGCTGACCGTGGAAGGGCACCCGCTTTCCGAAATGAACACCCTTTTCTGCTATGCCGACCGCGTGGCGAAGCAACACGCGCCCCTCTCGATTGTCGGCGGCTTCTCCCAGTGGAAGAAGCACGGGCGGATCGTCAAGAAGGGCGAGAAGGGGATGGTGATCTGCTTCCCCTCGACGCGCGCCATGAAGAATGAAGACGGCGAAGCCTTGACCGACGAGGCCGGAAATGAGAAGACCTATACGGCCTTCTATTTCGGCTATGTTTTCGACATTTCGCAGACCGAGGAACTTCCCGCGAAGGACCCCGCCGATGCCGTGTAAACGGCCTCTCTATTGCCCGCTCACACGCAACCCCATAGGAGACCCAACCAATGACCCTTGCCACCCGGATGACCCGCGAAATGCTCGCCGCAGATAAGGCCTACACCCGCCGCCGCAAGCGTGCACGCCGTGCACGCAAAGTGCACGCCCCCGCCCTCATCCGCCCCGAACACTTCGCCCCCGCCCCGCGCCCCCTCACGCCCTACCTCGATCTCATCCTCGCAGCCATCCTCTGGACACTCGCCTTCGCGTGCGTGGGGGCAACGCTGTGGTTCGCGGGGCTTCTGATGTTTACGATTTCCGGCCTCGGGTGAGGCCGGGGGCCGCCGTGGCTTTGTGCAGTTTTCCCCCCGGCGGCCCTTTACACTTTCCCGGACCGAGTGGCCCGGGGCGGCGGGCGGGGCCTTTCATCTCCGCAACCAATGCACACCCGCCCGCCGCTGTTTTTGCACCAACACCTCCAAGGAGAAGCCAATGCGTGAAAAAGACCTGAAAGAAATCCTCGCCCTGCGCGAAGCGCGCAACGAGATCGCCGTCAAAACCGCGTGGAAGGCTATGATATGGGCCGGGCTCAACGAGAGGAAAGAGGCCAATGCTGGCTTCATTGCCGAGACAGAGGCAGACCTCGCGAAACTCGCCTGGGCATTCAGCAGCGCGAACAGGGCCTATCTGGACGCGTGCGACCGCTTCGGTGATAAACTCGGCTACCCACTTCCATAGCCCCAGCAGGAGGCTTGCTTGAAATGGTCGCAGAAATCCTGTTAGTGACGAAAGCCGCGCGCGGTTGCAAACGCGCCGAAACCCGCCACCGCTCAACAGCCGTGAGAGCGCACTTCGGAACAATCGGCCAGGGGAGCGACACTGGAGCCGAAAGGCCTCGCGCGAACGCTACCACCCCGGCGGCGGCCCGGGCCCCGAAATGCCGCAAGCGCAGAAATGTATCACCCCGGACGCGGGGCTTCAAGTTGATACCTGGGAGGCGGGTCACCCCACCGCCGCGCGAGAACGGGGGAGTGCGCATACCAAGAGAGGCGCGCAAGCGCCTTTGCCGAGATGTAGGAGCGGGCTGGCCCACCGCGCACGCAAACGGGCCGAACCTTTTGCCGCCGCCCCGAGTGGGGAGGCGGAAGGGGACGCGGCGAGGAGGGCCGGGAAAGAAACGCGGTCTGTTTCACCCTCCACCGTGCTAACAGGCTGGCCCGGCCTTCCCCGCAGGGCACCCTTTCAACCCCGCAAGGAGACACGCCTATGGACACGACACCCAAACTCAAGCCGCAAAACTTCGACATCACCTTCTGCGAGCACCCCTCCGCACGCACGAATGGCCAGTGCGCCACCTGCGCACGCAACGTCGAGCGCTACGACTTGACCTCACGCGCCTTTTATTCCGTCTTCGCGGGTCCGCGCAAAGACGCGCGGCGCAAGTGCGAATACTACCTCGCGGACTACCGCCAACCGAAGGAGGCCGAAGAATGAGCAGAGACCGCGAAGAGATGATTAAAGTGCCGAAGTCTCTTGTTATTGTCAAGACGCGCAGCAGCACCCGCAACTGCGAGAACTGCAAGCATTTAGACTATTTCGGAGACTACGGGATACATACGTGCGAAAAATGGGTAACTAGTGTAGCCTCAACTGGAAAGTGCGTCTGCAAGGCGTTTTGTAAGAGGGGGACGAAATGAGCAAGCGCAGTGATAAGTTCCTAGCAGGTAAGAGCGAGGCATTCAAGGCCGCATACGCCGCCGCGCTCGCATTCACTTCTCCCGTTTACCGCGTGCACGGTCGAGCGGCGTGGGCGCTCGTTTTCAAGCGCCTTGCGTGGGAACTTGACGAAGTGCCGCATGAGGAGCCTGACGTATTGGAAAAGATGGGTGCCGAGCAACGCGAGCACGTCAAGGCCTTCGCTAAAAACCTCCACCTAGCCCTGCGTGAAGAACCGCAGGACGTGGCCGGGGAACTCTATATGCAGATGGGATGGAACAATACGCGCAACGAACAAGTATTCACGCCGAATGTGGTTGCGCGCTTTATGACGCGCTCGGTGCTTGAGTATAAGATGGATCAAGGCGAACTGACGAAAGACGGCCCATACATTAGGTGTCTCGATCCGTTTGTCGGGAGCGGTTGCTTCCCGCTGGCTACCCTCTATGTGCTGAATGAGAAGGGCATTCCATACGGGCAAGTCTTTATGGAGATGAACGACATAGACCCGCATTGTTGCGATATGGCCTTTGTGCAATTCGCATACGCCGGGGGCTTTGGGCGCGTATTCAATGAGGACGCATTCCGGCACGACCCGAGCACTGACCCGGCAGACAGTTTTACGCCCTATCACGTGGCTTTCAATTCGCAGGTATTCATCAACGCAAGCAGGAGGAAGTGAACGATGAGCAAGCAACCGTATGACATCCCGGTGAAGGCCGCCAAGGCGATTGCCGAGCGCGGATATGCCGGGTCGATTGAATGGGACAATTCAAGCAAGGGCAACAGCTACAATTCGCGCGGCAAAACGCACGACTGCTACCGTGCCGTCTTCCAGTGCAACGAAGGCCGCAAGCGCAAGCGTTTCCACTTCCGTGAAGAAGCCGAGCAGTGGCTGGCCGAGCAGACGCTTGACTACTACGGCGCGGCGAACATTCTCGCCTTGCTCGAAACCTTGCCGGAAGACAAACGCCCGGCCCTCTATCAGGAGTTGAAGCCGTGAGCAAGCGCAAGGCCGGCGGCAAGCCGAAGGAGCGCGAAGTCGAGCGGCTGATCCGCGCGATTGCCACCTGCACGCTCCACCCCGGCGAACGCCTCGACGCGCACACCAAGGCCGTGCGGGCGAAGATTATGCACGACGCGCGTGCATTCGGGATGACAGAGACCGAATACGCCCGGCGGATGTGGGTGCGCCTCAAAGGCTTTCACGCTCGGGAGGCGACCAACCGCATGAGCGATAAGGGGTATGTGACCTCGCCGCTCGCTGACGGTGGGGCCGACTACGACCGCACCAAGGACCGCCTCGCTGTCTACATTAAGCGCGCCCGGCACTATGGCAAAGACCGCGCGTGGGTCGAGCGCAACATCAAGCAAGCAGAAAAGGAACACGAACAAAGGAACTGACACGATGGACAGAATGGAACGCTATGTGAAGTTCGGGCTGGCGGAAGCCGTCAATATGGAGGCCTTCTGGCACCTGTGCGAGGCGCATATCTCACTCTCGATGGCGTGGAGCCCAACCTTCGCAAACAAACTCACGCACTACCCCGCAGACGTTTACGCCCTCAATGGGTTTCGCCGGAAAGAGACAGCCAAGCAGGAAGTCCTCGACGGGAAATGCGCCGTCGATCATCTCCTCCACGCCGAAGTCTACAAGTTCCTCGCCGAACTCGCGCGCGGTGACCTTGACCGCGCCTGGCAGGAAGCCGCCGACGTGGTGGCCGTGCTGTGGCGCGCGCTCGAAATGCTTGAGGCCAAGACGAAGGAGGAAGGGGACGGCCATGCGCGCTAAACTATCATCGAAAGCGATCCACGGTATCCGCACGCGCGGATATGCCGGGACGATAAACAAGATGATGTCGCACGGCAAGCCGTTCTACTATGCGGAAATTGAAAACGGGCGGCCCGGCGTGGCAGGCAAGCAACGCAACCGGCTCAAGTTCGGGACGACCCGCCGCGCGCTCGCCCGAGACTGGCTTATCCTCACGACGGTAGACCTCTACGGGATGGAGGCCTACCGCGCGGCCCTTGCGGACGTGCCCGAGGTCGAGCGGCCCTATATCGCCCGGCACATTGAGACCATCATCAAGCGCCTCACCCCGCGCGAGACCCACACCTGCGCGACCTGCGTCCACGCCTATCAGACCGCCTTGCAAACGAAGTCTATGCGGTGCACGATCCACGACAACGCGCGCGTGCAGAAGGGCTCGCTGTGTCTTTGCTGGTGTGCGGTCCGTGACACATACGAGCGGTGGGGGTATAGCCCGTGTGAGTGAGGCGGCGCAAAAAAAAGTTGCGAAAAATGAAAAAAAGTGCTTGCGCTCGCAAAAAAATGTGCTATTATATGGGCGTTTCAAGGGCACGGAAGGCGCGGTGCTGACCGACCGGGAAACAAGGAGACACGACAATGGCTACATCCACGATTACCGTCACCTGCGCGCACTGCGGCAAGGAGTTTGAGAAGACCCTTACGGGCCGCAACCGCGACGAGGCTATCCGCAAGGCCGAATGGGCCGCCAAGCAGGCGTGGACCTGCGACGAATGCTACAAGGCCGAACAGGCCGCCAAGCGCGAGGCCGAGGCGAAGGCCGCCGCCGAGCACACCGCCGCCGCCGGGATTGACCTCGACGCGCTCACGATTGAGGGCACCGAAAAGCAGGTCAAGTGGGCGCGCGACATCCTCACCAAGGGCGTGGCCGACCTCACCAGCACCTATAAGTTCAACGCTGACGGGTTGGCCGTCGTGGCCGAAGCGGTCAAGGGATTTACCGACGCTCGCGAGATTATCGACAACCGCGGCAACATCATGGGCAAACTCATTTCCGCCATGAAGGCGATCGCGGCCAAGCGCGCCGCCGCGCCCGCGCCCACCGAGGAAGCCCCCGCCAAGGCCCCGGAAACGGCCAAGGAAGCCGCGCCAGCCCCGGCGGCGGTGGCTACGACCCCCGCAACCGAGGAAGCGCCCAAAAAGGCCGCCAAACAGGTTTGGCGCAAGGTGGCCATCGACACCGACGCTATCCTCCACAAGACCGAGAACAGCGTGCTGATTCAGATGCCCTTCGATAGCAAGCACGAATGGTTCAAGTTTTGGACGAGCAAGCGGCTGATCCGGGAGGGGCGCACCTCCTTAGAGGTGCTGCTCTCGGTCAATGCCGAGATGAAGTTCTCGCTCTTCAAGAACGGGCGGGGCCGGTATAACACGGAGCAGGTGCTTGACCGGCGCGAAATTACGGCGGACGAACTCGCCGAGGCCTTTGGCGGCTATGTGACGGAAGCGCCTAACACCTACCACGCGCCGGTGGACCCAGACCGTGTTGAGATTATCCGCCACGTGCCCGCGCCGCTCGCCCCGGTGGAGAACGCGGAAGCAGACCCCGAACTGGTGCGCTAACACGATGGACGGAGGACAGCCCATGCGCGCGCTCACCACGAAGCAAGCCGAGGCGGTGGAGAAGTTTCGCCGCCTCAAGGTCGGCGCGCTCTTTATGGCGTGCGGGACGGGAAAGACGCAAGCCGCCGTCTCGATTGTCAACAGCGTGGACGATGTGGCGTTGCTCTACTGGCTGTGTCCCTGCCGCGTCAAGGAGACCCTCCGGGCCGAACTGGCGAAGTGCGGGTGCCGGTATACCGCCCGGATCGTCGGCATTGAGAGTATCGGGTGCTCTGACCGTATATACCTGGAAGAGCGGCAGGTGCTTGAAACCGCCGGGAAGGTCTTTATGGTCTGCGACGAAAGTATCAAGGTGAAGAACCTCCGGGCCAAGCGCACGTGCCGCATTCTCGCCCTATCGCAATACGCCGATTATCGCCTCATCCTCAATGGCACCCCCGTCACGAAAAACATCCTTGACATTTACGCGCAAATGCGCTTCCTCTCGCCGAAAATCCTGCCATACAGTTTGAGTGAGTTCCGCAACCGCTATTGCCAATACTACCAAGTCAAGCAGGGCTGCCAGATCAAGAAGACGGTGGTCACGGGCTATGCGAACGTGGACCACCTGCTCTCGGTGATCCGCCCCTACGTCTACCAGTGCGAACTGGAATTGAAGATTGAGAAGAGGTATCACACCCGTATGTGGGCGATGAACAGCCAGGAAGCGAGCGAATACCAAGCCTTGAAAGACCGCCTCTTCATCGAGTATCAGAACTATGAGGGCGAAATCAATATGCTGGCCATCTTCTCGCGGCTCCAACACGCCTATGCCCTTTCAGAGCAAAAGTGGGCCGTGCTCGACGCGGTGCTGGACGAGCGGACGATTGTCTTTTGCAAGTATAAGGTGAGCGAGGCGGCGGTGCGTGAGCGGTATCCGCACGCCACGGTGATGACCTACGGCAAGGGAGCCTTCGGGCTGAACCTCCAAAAGTATCGCCGGATCGTCTACTTCGACAAGACCTTCGACTACTCATTCCGGGAGCAATCGGAGGGCCGGATTTATCGCAACGGGCAGACGCTCGACT